>NZ_JBWKNI010000016.1:0-121482 GCF_059415485.1 Caulobacter sp. GW821-FHT10C03
CCCCCCCCCCCCCCCCCCCCCCCCCCCCCCCCCCCCCCCCCCCCCCCCCCCCCCCCCCCCCGCGCCGGCCTATGCCGAGCAGACCCCCTCAGTCGCTCCGCGACAGCTCCCCCAGAGGGGGAGCATCTAAGCGCCCGCCCCCTACTTCAGCTGCGACGGATCGTAGTTCGGGCCGAAGTCCAGCACGAACAGCGGACCCAGCACGATGGTCTGCTTGGTCGAGCCCAGATGCAGGGCGACGCCCGCCCCGCCCTTGTCGGCGTCCATCGTGGCGCGGCCGCTGACGCTGTAGATCTTCCACTCGGCGCCATCGACCTTCACCGAGCCGCCCTCGACGATGCCGCCCCACGGCTCGCTGGACTGCTGGACGCGCACGGAAGCGACCGTGGCCGCGGCCGGGCCGCCCTCCACCGCTTCGGCCTTGGCCCAGAAGGCCAGGGTGATGACGTCGCCCTTGGTGATCTTGCCGTTGACCGCCTGGCCGCCCGAGACCCGCCAGGCCGCCGCCGGGTCGGGCGTGGCGACCACGACCCGCACCCCGCCGCCGCCGGCCACGGCCTTGTCCTTGACGTAGCCGTTGGTCTGGCCCGGGCCGTAGACGTTCCAGGCCGTCGAGGGCTTGTTGAGGGCGTATTTCATGATCCCCTCGTCGCGCGCCGAGGCGACCGGCGAGGCTAGCGACAGGGCGAGGGCCGCGACGGCGGCTCCGAGGATGGTCTTCTTCATCAGGTGTTCCCCCTTCCGAAAGGCGTGACTTGTGACCGCTCGCCTGTGCGAGTCGGCGGGCCGTTTCCTTCCCAGGGGGATGTCGAACTGCTCCGACCACGTCCCCCGACGCGTGGCTCCGCCGTACGCGCGGCGGACCCTTGTTATCGAATGGTAGCGGTAGCGCGACCGCCACAGCCTGGCAAGAAGCGCAGCTTTAGTCCGGTCTCGCGTTGCGCCGCGAAGGGGTCGGGCGTAAAGACCGCCGCAATCCTGAAACCGGTCCTTTCCAGGGGAGTCCAAGACCATGTCGCTCGAGTCCGCCGCCCTGCGGCGCATCGCACCTTCGGCCACCATCGCCATCAGCGCCAAGGCGCGCGCGCTGAAAGCCGCCGGTCGCGACGTGATCGCCCTCTCCGCCGGCGAACCGGACTTCGACACCCCGGACAACATCAAGGACGCGGCCATCGCCGCCATCAAGGCCGGCCACACCAAGTACACCGACCCGGACGGCATGCCCGCGCTGAAGCAGGCGATCTGCGACAAGTTCAAGCGCGAGAACGGCCTGGAGTACAAGCCGAGCCAGGTGCACGTCGCTCCGGGCGGCAAGCCGGTGATCTACAACGCCCTGGTCGCCACCCTGAATCCGGGCGACGAAGTGATCATCCCCGCGCCGTACTGGGTGTCGTATCCCGACATGACCCTGCTGGCCGGCGGCACGCCTGTCTCGGTCGAGACCACCGCCGAGAGCGGCTTCAAGATCACGCCGGAAGCGCTGGAAGCGGCGATCACGCCCAAGTCCAAGTGGCTGATCATCAACAGCCCGTCCAACCCCTCGGGCGGCGCCTACACCCGCGCCGAACTGCAGGCGATCGCGGACGTGCTGCTGCGCCACCCGCAGGTCTGGGTGCTGACCGACGACATGTACGAGCACCTGGTGTTCGACGACTTCGAGTTCACCACCATCGCCCAGGTCGAGCCCAAGCTCTATGACCGCACCCTGACGATGAACGGCGTCTCGAAGGGCTATTCGATGACCGGCTGGCGCATCGGCTACGCCGCGGGTCCCGAAGCGCTGATCAAGGCCATGGGCAAGATGATCAGCCAGACGACCTCCAACCCCTGCTCGATCTCGCAGTGGGCGGCTCTGGAGGCCCTGAACGGCACGCAGGACTTCATCAAGCCGAACGCCAAGCTGTTCCAGGAGCGCCGCGACCTGGTGGTGTCGATGCTGAACCAGGCCCAGGGCCTGCACTGCCCGACCCCGGAAGGCGCGTTCTACGTCTATCCGTCCTGCGCCGGCGTGATCGGCAAGACGGCCCCGTCGGGCAAGGTCATCGAGACCGACGAGGACTTCGCCGGCGAACTGCTGGAAGCCGAGGGCGTGGCGGTCGTGCACGGCGCGGCCTTCGGCCTGTCGCCGTTTTTCCGCATCAGCTACGCCACCAGCAACGACGTGCTGGAAGACGCCTGCCAGCGCATCCAGCGCTTCTGCGCCAGCGTGAAGTAGGCGTTCAGAGCGTCAGATCGATCGAAGGGGACCGGCCGATGGCCGGTCCCCTTTTCGTTGAGCCTGCGCCCCTCAGTGCTTTTCGCGCCAGCGGGCCTTGGCGTCTTCCTGGGTGAGGCTCAGGTGCACCGCGTCGTCATCGACATAGTCGACCCACGACAGCGGGATCATGTGGTGCTTGAGGCCGCCGCCGAGGTCGAACTTGGCCAGTTCGATCTCAGTGCCGACCACATGATCGACCCGGCCGACGTGCTTGCCGTCCGATCCGACGACTTCCAGATGTTCGTGGATTTGAGATGCATCCATCATGGATGTGTCCTCCCATCGGCCGCGCCGTCATAGCGCGGCCCTGACCGCATCAACGGCCGTGGGCGACCGTTGGTTTCCCGATTGCCGAGGCCTCGCGTTCGCCATACGTTCGCTGGCGAGACCCGCGAAAGAGACGGGTCCCAGGAGACGCCGCCATGCTCACCCTGTTTCACGCGCCGCGCTCGCGCTCGACCCGCTTCCTCTGGCTGCTGGAGGAACTGGGCGCGCCCTACAAGATCGAGAAGGTCGACATCTTCCGCAGCACCACGGGCACGGGCGCGCCCGACCCGCGCAACCCCCATCCGCACGGCCAGGTGCCGGCCCTGCTGGACGACGACGTGCTGATCACCGAAAGCGCGGCCATCGCCCTCTACCTGACCGACAAGTTTCCGACCGCGGGCCTGGGGCCGATGATCAGCGACCCGCATCGCGGCCCCTATCTCAGCTGGCTGGCCTATTACGCCGGCGTGCTGGAGCCGGCGGTGACCAATCTCTGGAAGAAGCGGCAGGACGACCAGGACAAGGCCCAGTACGCCGCCCTCGACGAGCGCCTGCGCATCACCCTGGAAAAGCAGCCCTGGCTGCTGGGCGAGCATTTCTCGGCGGCCGACATCCTGTTCGTCAGCCTGCTGCAGTTCGCCCGCCAGATGCTGCCGCCCCACGCGGTCTACGACGACTGGCTGGCCCGGGCCAACGCCCGCCCCGCCCTCGCCCGCGCCCTGACCAAGGACGACCTCTCCTGATGAAGAAAGCCGCCCTGCTCGCCGCCGCGCTTCTTACGCTCGCGTCGCCCGCCTTCGCCGGCCGCATCGACGCCGCGCTCAGCGACGACGCCATCACCGTGACGGAAGACGGCAAGACCGCCCTCGTCTACCGCACCAAGCCGCTGGATCCGGCCAAGGAGCCGGGCCGCGCCAACTACGTCCATCCGATCTACGCGCCGGACGGAACGGTGCTGACCGAGGACCGGCCCGCCGACCACCTGCACCAGCGCGGGGCGTTCTGGAGTTGGCATCAGGTGCTGGTGAACGGCAAGAGCGTCGGAGACGGCTGGTTCATGCAGGGCCTGAGCTTCCACGTGCACGACCGCGGCTTCGAGGGCGACGCGGCCGGGCGCGGGATCGTGACGATCAAGGCCGACTGGCTGGTCAATTCGGGGCCGGAGGTGGTCTACGCCGCCGCCGAGACCACCAAGGTCACCGTCCATCCGCTGAAGGGCGGCGCGCGGCGGATCGACTTCGACACGACCATCACCGCCCGCGTCGACACCCTGGCCCTGGGCGGCAGCGACGACGCCAAGGGCTATGGCGGCTTCTCGATCCGCCTGATCCGTCCCGACGCCCTGGTGTTCGGCGCCGGCGGCAAGCAGATCAAGCCGCAGAACGAACCGGTCGAGGCCGGCAAGGCCATGGGCTTTGCCTGGTCATCGGCCGCGAGCGGCTCGGGCGTTCCGGCCTGGACCGTGGGGCTGAGCTGCAAGGCGAACGACAAGCCGATTACCCGCTGGATCCTGCGCAACGAGCTCTCCATGCAGAACTGCGTCTTCCCCGGACGCGCGCCCTATGTGATCAAGAAGGGTGAAAGCCTGCGCCTGCAGGAGACCCTGATCATCCGCCCGGCCAGCAAGCGCGCTCCCAAGCCCGCCGCGGCGCCGAAGCCCTGAAGACCGCAAGACCGAACCCATGGCCGAGATCCTCAACCTCAACCAGGCCCGCAAGGCCAAGGCCAAGACCGACGCCAAGCAGGTCGCGGCCGAGAACCGCGCTCGCTTTGGCCGCACCAAGGCCGAAAAGACCCTCGACGCCGCCCGCGCCGAGAAGCTGTCGCGCACCCTGGACGGCGCGAAACGCGAGGAATGACGGAGCCGTTCTTCCGCACGCGGCGGGCGGAATCGTTTTCCGACCAGGAACGAAAGTTCGCCGAACTGGCGCTCTACGTCGTCGGAATCGGCACCTTCCATGTGCTACGCCGCAAGGCCTCAGCCGCGCCTTCGCCCCGGCCCGAATGACCAAGCCTTCCCCCTCTCCCTGGCCGTTCCAGGCCCTGGCCGTCCGCTTCGCGCCGGTTCTCGTGGCGGTGATCGCGTGGAACACCATCTGGACCTGGGCGACGCCGCTCGATCCGGCCTGGACGCCGCCGCCGCGCGACAAGACCGTGCTGACGATCGGCGTCCTCAAGAGTCCGACCGACAAGCCCCAGGCCGACGGCTACGACTACGAGAGCGTCGATGGTCGCCGCCTGCGCCTGCGGTGCGCTCCGGTCGGCGCGGCGGCCGACGACTGCCTGAACGGCGGCGGACGGCTGGGCGATCATGCGGGCCGCTACGCCACCGTGCGCTACTATGAACTGGCCGACGGCGCCGGCGGCGCGCCCCGGCGGGTCCTGCTCGGCGCCAAGTCGGGCCCGGACTGGCTGCTGCGGCCCGAGGACCAGAAGGCGCGGCTGGCGGCCCAGGCCAAGAGCGAAAAGAACCGCAAGGTGCATTGGCGGGCGGCGATCTCGGCGGCCCTGACCCTGGCGGCCGGCTTCATTGGGTTTCTGCTCTACCGCCGCTTCCGACGCTGAGCCCTCACCGCGGAACGAGGTAGCGCGCGCCCTTGGGCAGGGCGTCGCAGCAGCCGATCACCGGCGCCGTCGGGATCGGCGGGGTCGCGGCCTGGTTCTTCCAGGCGGCGATCAGGCGTTCGATCGCCCACACCCAGCCGAACGTGGTTTCCTTATGGGTCTTGTGGAACTCTTCCATGATCGCGCCTCCTGACGCCTTTCAGCATCAGGAAGATCGGCTTGATCGCGGCCCGCGACAAACGTGGTTCGCTGAGCTATGGATAAGCCATCCTTATGGCAGACATCCTCGCATCCGTACCGCTCGGCGCCGTCCGCGCCTTCGAAGCCGCCGCCCGGCTGAAAAGCTTCACGCGCGCCGCCGACGAGCTGGGCGTCACCCAGGCCGCCGTCAGCTGGCAGGTGAAGGCGCTGGAGCAGCGGCTGGGCCAAGCCCTGTTCGTGCGCAAGGTGCGCGAGGTCGATCTCACCCCGGCCGGCGAGCGGCTGTCACGGGCGGCGACTGAATCCATGGGCCTGCTGCGCTCGGCCTTCGCCGACCTGATCGAGGCGGACGAGGGCGTGCTGGCCCTGACCACCATGCAGAGCCTGGCCAGCCATTGGCTGGCGGCGCGTCTGGGCGCGTTCCAGCTGGCCCATCCGCGCATCGCCGTGCGCCTCGACACCACCTCGGCCATGCGCGACCTGACGCGCGGCGAGGCCGATCTGGCCCTGCGCGCCGGAAACGGCGACTGGCCGGGCCTGACCGCCCACTTCCTGATGCCCTTCGTGCAGACGCCGCTGTGCTCGCCGGACTTCCTGGCCCGGATGGGCGGCTTCGAGCGCCCCGCCGACCTGCTGGACGCGCCCCGCATCGGCTCGCCCGGCGAATGGGCCGTGTGGTTCGCCGCCGCCGGCGTCACGCCGCCCGAGGGAGCCGAAGCGCCGCGCCTGGCCGCCGACGCCCAGTCGGTGGAGGTCGCCACGGCCATGGCCGGCCAGGGCCTGGCCCTGGGCTCGCCGATCTTCTTCGCGCCCGACATCGCCGCCGGACGCCTGGTGCAGCCGTTCGACATCGCGCCCCGCTACGGCGGCGGCTACTGGCTGGCCTATCCCGAGGAGCGCCGGCGCGTGCGCAAGATCGCCGCCTTCCGCGACTGGCTGCTGGAAGCGGTCGCCGCCGACCCGGCCGTCGCCCGCTACAGGGACATCGCCTGACCTGATCAGGCGGCCCGATGGAAGTGCTGGCGCAGGTCCGCCGGAATGGCGTCGTAGGTGGTCGGCGGAACGATGCGCAAGGTTCGCCGGGCCTCATTCAGCGGCATGGCGAACAGGGCCGGATAGTCGACCTCGGGCAGCCAGGCGGCCTTGCGTCCCGCCCGCCAGGCCTCGCGCACGGCCCGGCCGTAGGGCTGGCCGTCCTTCAGGCGGCGGAACTCGCGGGTTCCCGCCAGGGCGATCAAGGCGAAGCCCAGGCTGCGGGTCTGGGCGTAGGAGAAAGCCACGACGCAGACCTCGCCCAGAGCGTCGGCCCCGTAGCCGGTCAGCACGTGCCAGACGTCGTGCACGTCGCGCAGGCGGCGGGCGTACCAGAGCAGCGGATGGGCCGCGTCCATGTCGGCGTCGGCGACCTTGCGGCTCTCGTCGGCCAGGCCCTCGGCGGTCAGGCCGCGCGGGGCGATGAAGTCGCGATAGGCCGCGCCCACCGTCCCCGGCTCGAACCGCGCCAGCCAGGCCGCGTCCGACAGCCGGTCGGCGAATTCCTCGCGGCGATAGGCGATCGCCCCGCCCTGCGGCGTCTTCAGGAGGCGGGCGTAGCCGCGGGGGATCGCGCGGCCGGAAAGCGCCCGCATGATCTCGAACACCTGGGCGGTGTCCTCCTTGTCGGCGATCAACCGGCGGACGGCGCGAAACGCCCGCAAAGGCTGCAAGCGGAAGCTCGCATCGCGGGCGCCGAGCGGCGGACGCGCCGAACCGGCGTCAAGGGCTTGCGCGGCTGCGTTCATCAGGCATGCTCCCGGCGTGACGTGAGTAAAGATGACACGACGTCATTTTTATTCAAGGGCCGAACAGGCGATCACAGGGGACCCACGTCGATGGGCAGTCTGAAAAAGCGATCGGTGAACCTCGCGGGCCACGCCACCTCGCTGGCGCTGGAGCCAGAGTTCTGGGCCGCGCTGGAGCGCATCGCCAAGCAGGACGCCGTCAGCATCGCGGCCCTGATCCAGCGCATCGACGTCGGCCGCGCCGATCGGCCGCTGGCCTCGGCGTGTCGGGTGTACGCGCTGGAACGGGCCGGGGGCTAACCCCCGCAGGAACCTCCCCCTCTGGGGGAGGCGATCGCGCAGCGATCGGTGGGGGCGTAGCTGCGAGGACGGCCGGCGCGGCGGAAGCTGAAAACGTCCCCCCACCGGCCTTCGGCCGCCTCCCCCAGAGGGGGAGGTTCCCTATTCCCTACCCCGGCCGAGGAACCGGCGCCGGCAGCGGTTCGGGATTGGGCGTCGGCATGGTCGGCGGCGCCAGGTTCGGCAGCCGCAGTTCGGCCAGGTCCGGCCGCACGGCCAGCAGGCCCGAGTTCCAGATCGCGTAGATCAGCAAGGCGACGAACAGCAGGACGGCCAGCATGGCCGCTCCACTCCATGCTCCTTCGTGATGGGCGCCCTCGTGATGATTTTCATGATGGCGAGCCATGCCCGCCTCCTTCCGTTAGCCCGGCGCCTTGGGCGCTTCGGGGACCTTCGGCGCGTCCGGCAGCTTGGGCGCGGAGGCCGAGATGTCGACGTCCACCGTCTTCTTCTGCGTGAAGCCGCCGGAGAACATCATGAAGGCCAGCACCGCGACGATCACCACCAGGGCGCCGACGATGAAGGCCAGACCCGCGTTGCCGCCCGATTTGGTTTCTTCCGCCATTCTTCCTGCTCCTGCTTCGTCCCTGCGGATCAACGGGAGCGTCGCGGCCGGAGTTCCCTAAGCAGGCGCCACGGGGCTTAAGCCGGAGGAAGTTTGTGCTACATATGTTCCCATGTCTTCCGGCTTCGACTCGACCGACCCTCTCGGCGACCTCCCCGCTCCGCGCATCTCCGACCTGGCCCGTCCGCAGGCTCCCGGCGGCGGCGGCCCCGCGCCCGACTACCTGAACGGCCTCAACACCGAGCAGCACGAAGCCGTCGTCACCACCGAGGGCCCGGTCCTGGTGCTGGCCGGCGCCGGCACCGGCAAGACGCGGGTGCTGACCACGCGCCTGGCCCACATTCTCGCCACCGGTCGCGCCCGGCCATGGGAGATCCTGGCCGTCACCTTCACCAACAAGGCCGCCCGCGAGATGCGCGAGCGGATCACCCACATCATCGGCCCGGAGGCCGAGGGCCTGCGGTGGCTGGGCACCTTCCACTCGGTGGCCGCCCAGATCCTGCGCCGCCACGCCGAGCTCGTCGGCCTGAAGTCGAACTACACGATCATCGACACCGACGATAACGAGCGGCTGCTCAAGCAGCTGATCGAGGCCGAGAACATCGACGCCAAGCGATGGACGCCGCGCATCCTGTCCGGCCTGATCGACGCCTGGAAGAACCGCGGCTGGACGCCCGACCGCGTGCCGCCCAGCGAGGCCGGCGAGTTCGCCAACGGCAAGGGCATCAGCCTCTATCGCCAGTACCAGGAGCGCCTGCGCATCCTGAACGCCTGCGACTTCGGCGACCTGCTGCTGCACAACATCACGATCTTCACGGGCAATCCCGACGTGCTGGCCGACTTCCAGCGCCGCTTCCAGTACGTGATGGTCGACGAGTACCAGGACACCAACGTCGCCCAGTACCTGTGGCTGCGCCTGCTGGCCCAGGGCCGCCAGAACGTCTGCTGCGTGGGCGACGACGACCAGTCGATCTACGGCTGGCGCGGGGCCGAGGTCGACAACATCCTGCGCTTCGAGCGCGACTTCCCCGGCGCCAAGGTGGTGCGGCTGGAGCGCAACTACCGCTCGACCGAGCACATCCTGGCAGCCGCCTCGACCCTGATCACCGCCAACAAGGGCCGCCTGGGCAAGACCCTGTGGACCGAGGCGACCGGCGGCGAGAAGGTCAAGGTTTCGGGCGTCTGGGACGGCGAGGCCGAAAGCCGGATGGTCGCCGACGAGATCGAAAAGGCCAAGAAGGCCGGCCGCCGCTACAACCAGATGGCCATTCTGGTGCGCGCCTCCTTCCAGATGCGGGCCTTCGAAGAGCGCTTCGTGATGCTGCAGATCCCCTACAAGGTGGTCGGCGGTCCGCGCTTCTTCGAACGGGCGGAAATCCGCGACGCCCACGCCTATCTGCGCCTGATCCAGTCGCCGGACGACGATCTGGCCTTCGAGCGCATCGTCAACACGCCCAAACGCGGCATCGGCGACACCTCGGTGCAGAAGCTGCTGCAGATCGCGCGCGGCGAAGGCATCTCCACCGTCGAGGCTGCCCGGGTGATCATCGGCAGCGACGACCTGCCGGCCCGCACCCGCACGGCGCTCTCCAACTTCATCCGCGACCTCGACCGCTGGCGCGCCCAGATCGGGAACATGCATCACCAGCGGGTGCTGGAGATGGTGCTGGAGGAAAGCGGCTACACCGACGCCCTGCGCCTCGACAAAGGCCCGCAGAGCCAGACGCGGCTCGAAAACCTCAAGGAACTGGTCCAGTCGATGGGCCAGTTCGACAGCCTGGAGGCCTATCTGGAGCACGTGTCGCTGGTCATGGACCTCGACCGCGAGGCCACCGGCGACGCCGTCTGGATCATGACCCTGCACTCGGCCAAGGGGCTGGAGTTCCCGCTGGTCTTCCTGCCCGGCTGGGAGGAAGGCGTGTTTCCCAGCCAGCGCAGCATGGACGACAAGGGCGAGAAGGGCCTCGAGGAAGAGCGGCGGCTGGCTTACGTGGGCATCACCCGCGCCCGCGAGGAGGCCCGCATCAGCTTCGTGGCCAACCGGCAGGTCTATGGCCGCTGGACCAGCCAGCTGCCCTCCCGCTTCGTCGACGAACTGCCGCTGGAGCACGTCGATGCGGGCTCGGAGACCGGCTATTACGGCGGCGGTCCGGGCATGCAGCAGACGGCCTCGTCGCGCTGGGACGATCCGGGCACGAGCGCCTTCCAGAGCGGCAGCTACGACAGCCCCGGCTGGAAGCGGGCCCAGGACCGGGTGCAGGCGCGCGGCTTCGCCGAAAAGGGCGGCGGCCACGCGGCCTGGCGCGGCGGCGGCTCGGCGGCTCGGTCCAAGCCGATCGAGGGCGAAGGCCGCCTCGTCGCCGTCTCGGCCCCGACCAACAGCGCCTACAGCCGCGGCGACCGCGTGTTCCACGTCAAGTTCGGCTACGGCAAGGTCGCTTCGATCGAGGGCAACAAGCTGACCGTCAACTTCGACAAGGCCGGCGAGAAGAAGGTCATCGACAGCTTCGTCGAGAAGGCCTGATGACGGCGGGGGCCAAGCGCGGGATCAATCCCGACAGCCCCCTCGCCCGGCTGATCGCCGGACCGATGCGCCCCGGCCGCCTGGCCTGGATCGGCCTGAGGCCCGCCCGCCGCGCGCCGCTGGTCGCTGTCGAACGGGCAGAGGTCACGATCGAATCCGGCCTCGTGGGCGACCGCTATGCCGGCCGGCCCGGCGGTCCGCGCCAGGTGACGCTGATCCAGGCCGAGGACCTGGCCGCGATCGCCGGCTTCCTCGGCCACAGCGAACCCGCCTCCCCCTTCGAGCTGCGCCGCAACCTGGTGGTCGAGGGGATCAACCTGCTGGGCCTGGCCGACAAGCGCTTCCGCGTCGGGGCCGTGCTGCTGGAAGCCACCGGCGGCTGCCACCCGTGCAGCCGCATGAACGAGATCCTCGGCGAAGGCGGCTACAACGCCGTGCGCGGCCGCGGCGGCCTCACCGCCCGGGTCATCGAGGGCGGCGAGATCGCGGTGGACGACGCGGTGAGGGTCGCCTCCTAGGCCGTCACCGGCTCCGGCGCCGTCTTGGCCTTGGCGGCCGGCTTCCTGCGGCGCTTGGGCAGGCCCGAGGGATTGCCCCAGAAGGTGACCACCGCCAGCGTGCCCAGCAGAGTCAGGGCCAGACCCGAGACCGTCATCACCAGCCGGTAGGCCAGGCCGCCGACCTTGGCCGCGTGCAGCGGGAAGTCGGCGTTGGTGATCCGCGAGCCCAGCGGCATGGCCTGGGCGTCGCGCGCGGCGACCATCTTGCCAGTGGCGGGATCGAACCAAGCCATGCTGCGGCCGTTGGGCAGCCACTCGGCCTGCTGGCGCAGGCGGATGGCGACCAGGCCGCCGGTCTTGGCCGGCAGGCCGATGGTCCGCACCTCAGCGCCCGGGAAGCGGGCCTGGGTCTGCCCGATCACCAAGGCCCAGTCGAGGTCCCTGACCAGCTTGCCGCCCTTGATCTTCGGCGCGGCGGCGGCCTTCTCCATCACCGCCGGCGACGAGAACGGCGCGCGCAGGGCCTGCGAAAACCATTTGAGGTTCATGGTCGCGCCAGTGGCCAGCGACAGGATCAGCAGCGGCGCCACCAGCACCCCGAGGTCGCGATGGTGGTGGACGATGGCGGCCCGCTTGGCCATCCGCGGCCAGAGCCGCAGGTGGAACATCCGCCGGGTCGGCCACCACAGGATCAGGCCCGTGACCACGAAGCCCAGGCCCGCCAATCCGGCGATCCCGCCGACGATCTCGCCCGTGTCGCCGGCGAAGAGGTGGTGGTGCAGGTCGAACAGCCAGATCTCCGGCCGCGCCCAGTTGCTGGTCCAGGCCTGGACGATCGCGCCGTCCTGGTCGGCATAGGCGCCCTTCTCGGTCTCGCCGGGATAGGACAGCTTGTGCAGGCCCTTGCGCTCGCTCGCCAGGACGATGGAGCGCGGACGGTCCTGCGCGGCGAAGATCCGTGTCGCGGCCGCCGCCAGGGTGGCCGTGTCCTGTCGCTGGGCGTCGGCCGCGTGGGGCACGGTGGCGCGCAGGAACGCGTCCTCGTGCACCAGCAGCGCGCCGGTGAAGCCGAGCACGGCCAGCAGCAGGCCAATCAGGCCGCCGGCCCAGCGATGCAGGAGCCGCAGCGTCTTCATCAGAAGCGCGCTTCCCAGCCCAGCGTCGCGGTGCGGCCCCGGCCGGCGTAGAACTTGTCCTTGGCCGGCAGCACGGTGTCGGAGTTGTAGGTGATGTACTGCTCGTTCAGCAGGTTCTGGACCCCCAGCGACAGCGCCCCCACCGGCAGTTCGTAGCGGGCGAAGGCGTCCACCAGGGTGTAGCCCGAGAAGTCGTCCTTCACGAGGGCGTGGCTCATGTCGCGTTGCAGGTAGGACTGCACCTGCAGGCGCAGGGTCAGCTTGCCAGCGCGGTAGTCGGCCGCCAGGTTCACCCGGTCGGGCGAGATGTTGGCGCCGTCGAGATCGGTGTCGAGCTTGCCGTCGCCGTTGGCGTCGGTCTCGCCGCGCAGGCGGGCGTAGCCGGCCGAGACGCCCAGGCCCGGGACCGGGGTCCTGGCCTTGACGTTCAGCTCCAGGCCCTCGATCGCCACCTTCTGGCGCTGCACGTCGAAGATGCCGCCGGTGTTCTTGACCAGCAGCTGACCCAGCTTCGACGACGACCAGAAATAGGCGACGCTGGCGTCGAACGGCCCGCGCTTCCACTCGCCGCCGATCTCGCGGTTGTTCGACACGATCGGCTCGATGTTGAGGTAGCTGTCCACGTCCACGCCGTTGACGTTGATGCTGCGCAGGATCCGGCCGACGTCCGGCACGGTGTAGCCCTCGGCGTAGCTGGCGTAGAGGCGCAGGCCCGAGGCCGGCTCAAGCACGACGCCGCCGTTGGCCAGGGTCGACTTGAACTCCGGATCGCCGCCCGCGACCTTGCGCGAGCCGTAGGAGGCCAGGGTGGTGAAGTCGTCGACCTTCAGCTGGACGTTCTCGAAGCGCACGCCGCCGGCCAGACGCAGCTTGCCGTCCAGCAGGGCGTAGTTGCCCTGCACGAAGGGCGCGACGCTCTGGAACTTGGTCGGCGGCACCCAGGCGCGGCCGGTGGCGATCAGCAGCTGCTCGGTGCGGTCGTTCATGGCGTCGAGGCCGACGGTGGCGGTCAGGCCCTGGATGCCGGGCACTTCGCGCTCGTAGTTCAGGCGCGCGCCCAGCTTGCGCGAGCGGTTCGACGACTGGTCGAACAGCGTGCCCGACGGGGCGATGCTGACGTCCTGGAAGGTGGCGTTGCGGTCGCCGCCGAAGGTGTCGCGCGAGCGGTTGAAGAACACCTGGGCGGTGAAGTCGCCGCCGAGCACTTCGCCGCTGGTCAGCGAGGCCGACAGGGTCTCGACGCGGTTGGCGGCCGGCTTGCCCGGAACCGGACCGCGCACCGAGGTCGTCGGCAGCCGCGTGGCGCGATTGCCGTCGGTCACCGCCGCGGCCGTGCCAGTGACGGTCACGTAGTCGCCGTCGCCCTTCAACTCGAAGCGGTTGGCGACCACGTCCAGGCGGGTGGTGTCGCCCAGTTGCCAGCCGAAACGGCCGAACACCGACAGGCTCTTGGAGTCCTGGACGTCGCCCTGGGTGTTGTCCATGCCGATGCGGCGACCGTCGGCGTCGTAGAAGGCGCCGCGGGTCTCGTAGGCCACGCCGCCGGTGGCGTCGAACGCCCCGCCGCGCCAGGCCAGAAGGCCCGCGACCTTGCCGCCGACGCTGTCGCCCAGGTCATGGCCGATCGTGCTCTGCACCAGGGTGCGGCCCGAGACGCCGTCGTTCTTGGGCGGGCCGACCGTCACCTGGTTGACCACGCCGCCGGTGGCGCCGATGCCCTGCAGGGCGTTGGAGCCGTAGATCAGCTCGATCCTGTCCACGAAGAACGGGTCGATGGTGTAGCCGTCGCGCGAGCCGTCGCGGATCGGGGTCGACTGCGGGATGCCGTTGATCGCGAAGAGCGGCGAGCGGCCGCGCAGGCTCTCGCCCGAGCCCGACAGCTTCTGGCGGGTCGGCGAGAACGACGGCGACAGGGTCGACAGGGCGTCGACGATCGAGCCGCTGATGGCCACCTGCTGGTTCAGCGCCTCGGCGCCGACCACGTCGACGGTCAGCGGCAGGGCCGTGACCGGCAGCTTGGTGCGGGCGGCCGTGACGACCACCTGTTCGACGTCGTCAGCTTTAGGCGCCTGGGCGTGGGCGCCGGCGGCGATCGACAGCGCCGCCAGGCTGAGCGTCGAGAACAGGGCGCGCCGAGCGGCGGCGCGCGAGAAGCAAAGTCGCATGACCATCCCCTGAAAGAGAGGGCCGGCTATTGGCGCAACTGCGACTGAGTTTCAATCCTGAAATGATCTCCGGCAGACGATCAGCCGCCCTCAAGCCGCCCGACCGACACGTCCCTGCCCCCCTGACGAGCTTGAACCACTTTTCTACCGAGCCTCCCCGCGAAGGCGGGGAAACACGGATTTGGGGAGCGAGCGGATGAATGTCGCTTCCGGCCTAGCCTTGATCAGCCGCACTGCGCCATCGCCGCCATGTCCATGAACATCACCTCCCAGACGTGGCCGTCGGGGTCCTGGAAGCTGGCGCCGTACATCGGGCCCATGTCCATGACCGGCTTCCATTCGCGGCCGCCGTTGGCCAGGGCGTTGGCCAGCAGGGCGTCGACCTCGGCCCGGCTGTCGGCCGACAGGCAGGTCAGGACCTCGGTGGCCTTGAAGGCGTCGGCGATGTCGCCGTTGATGAACTGGCGGAACTTGTCGTGGGTCAGCAGCATGACGTGGATCACGTCGGACACCACCACGCAGGCGGCGGTCTCGTCGGTGAACTGCGGATTGATCGAAAAGCCCAGGGCCTCGAAGAAGGCCTTGGAGCGGTCGAGGTCGGCGACCGGCAGGTTGACGAAGATCATGCGCATGAGGCGGCTCCCTAAACTGTGTCGGCCAGAGGACGTTTGACCCTCGACGCTCCCGACATCCTGCCGGATCTTTTTGTCAGCCCTTCACGCGGGCCGGGTTGCCGACCGCCGTCGCGCCTGGCGGCACGTCGCGGGTGACCACCGCCCCGGCCCCGATCACCGCGCCGTCGCCGATGGTGACGCCCGGGACGATGATCGCCCCGCCGCCGATCCAGACGTCCTTGCCGATGGTCACCGGGCGGCCGAACTCCAGCCCCGAACGGCGGGTCTCGGCGTCACGCGGATGGTCGGCGGCGAAGATCTTCACGTGCGGGCCGATCATCGTGCGGTCGCCGATCGTGACCGTGGTCACGTCGAGGATCACGCAGCCGAAGTTCATAAACACCCCGTCGCCCAGCACGATGTTGTAGCCGTAGTCGCAGTGGAACGGCGCGCGGATGTTGGCGCCCAGGCCGACGCTTCCGAACCGCTCCTTCAGCAACGCCATGCGCTGGGCGAGGGTCTGGCCGGGGGCGTTGTAGCGCTCCATCCAGTCCAGCGCCTGCTCCTGGTCGGCGACGATCTCGGCGTCCAGCGGGTCGTAGAGGTCGCCGGCCAGCATGCGCGCTTTGTGGGTGCGATCGTCGGTCAAGGCGGAGCTCCGGCAGATATGGACAGACCCCCGGATGGACCGGCGGCGGCCTGCAAACAATGAAAACCATGCGACGAAGAGGGATATCGCTGCTCGCCCGAGCGACAGGTTCGCGAGACCTCGCGCGATCGCTCGTCCGAAAGTTGCCTGCGCCGCAAGCTCGGCTATTGTCCCGCTCCGAGTAGCGGGGGCGTGAAATGCGAGTCTGGGGTATTGCGGCGACGGCGCTTGTGGCCGCGGCCGGCGTGGCGCATGCGGGATCGAACGTGGTCAAGTACGGACCCGCCCCGGCCTGGGTCGCCGCGCCGCCCGCCCCGACCGACACGGCCCCGCCCGAAGGCGCCGCCGCCCAGTTCGTCTACAACGACGTGCAGACCCGCCTCGGCGCCGACCACGACGAGTTCTACACCAGCTACCGCATCAAGATCCTCAAGCCCGAGGCCCTGGCCCTGGGCAATGTGATGGCGGTGTGGAACCCGTCGTCCGACGAGATCCGCGTGCACATGCTGAAGATCCTGCGCGACGGCCGCGAGATCGACGTGCTGGCCAAGACCAAGTTCGGCGTCATCCAGCGCGAGAACAATCTCGAGGCGGCCATGCTGGCCGGCGACCTGACCGCCAATCTGCAGGCGCCGGGCCTGCAGGTCGGCGACGAGCTGCAGTTCGCCGCCACCATCAGCCGGCGCGACCCGACCCTGGGCGACCGCTCGCAGGGCGGCATGATGCTGCCCTCGGTCGGCGCGGCCGGCGCCTATCGCACCCGGCTGGTCTGGCCGGTCGACCGGCCGCTGCAATGGTCGGCCTCGCCGGACCTGGGCAAGCTGGAGCCCGTGCGCCAGGGCGCCGACAACGTGCTGACCCTGGAGATGCGCGACCCCAAGAGCGCCATCGCCGCCGACGGCGCGCCGCTGCGCTACAACATCCGCCGCCTGGTGCAGTTCAGCAGCTTCGGCGGCTGGAGCGAGGTGTCGAACCTGCTCTGGCCGATCTACGACAAGGCCGCCCAGTTGGCGCCGACCTCGCCGATCAAGGCCGAGGCGGCCAGGATCGCCGCCGCCCACAAGGACCCGACGGCCCGCGCCGCGGCGGCCCTGGCCCTGGTCCAGGAGCAGATCCGCTATGTCTATATCGGCCTGGACGACGGCAATTATCGTCCGGCCTCGGCCGAGGACACCTGGTCGCGGCGGTTCGGCGACTGCAAGGCCAAGACCGTGCTGCTGCTGGCCCTGCTGCGCGAACTGGGGATCGAGGCCGAGCCGGTCCTGATCCAGAGCCAGAACGACGACGGCCTCGACAAGCGCCTGCCGATGGTCAGCGCCTTCGACCACATCCTGGTGCGCGCCGTCATCGGCGGCCGCGCCTACTGGCTGGACGGCACGCGCATGGGCGACCTGGACCTCAAGTCCATCCCCGAGCCCGACTTCCACTGGTTCCTGCCCGTCCGCGCCGGCGCGACCAGCCTGACCGCCTTCAAGCCCGAGGCGCCGCTGCTGGCGCAGGAAGGCTTCCTGCTGGAGATCGACGCCTCGGCCGGCTTCGACGCCCCGGCCAAGGTGACCGCCGAGAACATCGTCCGCGGCGACCAGGCCTTCGCCTTCAAGACCGCGCTGGCCCAGCTCTCCAAGGACGACGCCGACCGCGCCCTCAAGGGCTATTGGAGCAAGGCCAACGACTGGGTCGAGCCCGAGACCGTCAGCTGGACCTACGACGCGGTCCGCAAGCAGATGCTGCTGACCATGACCGGCGAAGGCGAACTCGACTGGGAAGGCGACGCGACCGACGGCCGCACGTTCGACATCCCCAGCGCGGGCTTCAGCCCGCCCTCGCCCTACAAGCGGCCCAAGGAGCAGGACCAGACCGCCCCCTGGCTGACCGAATTCCCGATCTATCGGCGCTGGACCACCCTCATTCGCCTGCCGCCGGAAACCGACGGCTGGAAATGGAGCTTCATGGCCAGTCCGGTCGACGACCGGCTGGGCGGAACCGCCTACTGGCGCCAGGCCGACCTGGAGCGCGGCGTCATGCGCACCACCATGACCCGCCGCGTCTACGAGCCCGAGGTCTCGGCCGAAGAGGCCAAGCTGCTCAACAAGAAGCTTCCGAAGTTCGACAACAAGGTCTCGCGCATCTTCCAGTACCGCGCGGCGGACGAAGGCCCCGACAGGCCGGCCGAGGAGACGGCTCAGGATCCCGCCAACCTGGTGGGGATCGGCGCCTACTACCAGACGACAGGCAAGCCGGAGAAGGCGCTCGCCGTGGCCGACAAGGCTTTGGCCAAGAGCCCCGGCTTCCGTCCGGCCGTCCGCCTCAAGGCCCAGGCGATCGCCGCGACCTCGCCGGCCAAGGGCCTGGCCTTCGTCGACAAGGCGCTGAAGACCGACGACGACCCGGTGCTGGCGATCCAGCGCGGCGGGATCCTGGCCGGTCTTGGCCAGACCGAGGCCGGCCTGGCGGCGATGGAAGCGACGTTGGCGTCGCGCGACGACGAGCTGGAGGTCGCCGAGGCCTTCGCCGATACGGCCCAGGCCATGGGCCGCAGCGACCTCGCGTTGAAGGGCGCCGAGCGGGCCGTGAAGCTGGCGCCCGACAACATCGTCGCCCTGCGCCGCCGGGCCGCGCTCAACATCCAGCTGGGCCACATGGAGGCCGCGCTCGCCGACTTCGAGACCGCCGTGCGCCTGCAGCCGGAAGACCCGATCAACCTGCGCAACCGGGCCTACGCCCTGCGCCGCCTGGGCCGGACCGACGAGGCCCTCGCCGATCTCGACGAGGCTTTGCGGATGAACCCGGTCGACAGCGACAACCTGAACGCCAAGGCCCTGGCCCTGCGCGCCGCCGGCCGCGGCGCCGAAGCGGCCGCGCTGTACGACGCCTCGATCGCGCGCCGACGCGACGGCTGGGCCCTGAACAGCCGCTGCTGGGAGCGCGCCCTGGCCAATGTCGAGCTGAAGGGCGCCGAGAGCGACTGCGCCGAAGCGGTCAAGCTGGAGCCCAAGGACGCCGCCTACTGGGACAGCTACGCCCTGGTGGCGCTGCGCGACGGCCGCTTCGACGAAGCCCTCAAGCGTTACGATCAGGCGCTCAAGCTCGAGCCTCAGCAGGCCCCCAGCCTCTACGGGCGCGGCCTGGTGAAGCTGCGCCGGGGCGACGAAGCCGGCGGTCGCGGAGACATCGCCGCCGCCAAGGTGCTCAACGCCAAGGCCGGCGACGAACTGGACGAGGCGGGCCTGGCGCCCGCCGCCAAGGGCGACTGACGGCTCAGACCTCGCCCAAGCCTTCACCCAGCCGCTCGGCCAGGGCGGCGACGAACAGGCGGACCTTGGGCGGGGCCAGGCGGGAGGTCGGATAGACGGCCCAGATCGACCAGCCGGGCAAGGCGGCGTCGGCCAGCGGCAGCTCGACCAGCCGGCCGTCGGCGACCTCGTCGCGTACGTCCCAGGCCGACAGCGGCGTGATCCCCAGCCCGCCGAGGCAGGCCTGGTGCAGGCCCTCGATGCCCGAGGCGGTGAAGCGGCCGGCGACCTTCTGCTGCACGGCCCGCCCCCCGGCCTCGAACGACCAGTGGGTGGTTCCGCTCATCGCCAGGCACTCGTGTTCGGCCAGATCGGCCAGGCGGGCCGGCGCCCCGCGACGCTCCAGATAGGCCGGCGCGGCGTAGAGGGCGCGGGGATTGCCGGCCAGCCGGCGGGCGACCAGCGAGTTGTCGCGCAGGGGCGCGATGCGGATGGCCAGATCCAGGCCCGCGGCGACGATGTCGACCACGCTGTCGGTCAGCAGCAGGTCGATGCAGACCTCGGGATTGGCGTGCATGAACGCCGCCGCCGCCGGGGCGACGACCTTGCGGCCGAAGGCGGCCGAGGCGGTGACGCGCAGCAGGCCCGAGGCCCCGGCGTCGGACGGCCGGATCGCGGCGCGGGCGGCGGCCTCGCCCTCCAGCATGGCCTGGGCGTGGGGCAGGAACGCCTCGCCCTCGGGGGTCAGCGACAGGGCCCGGGTGGTGCGGTGGACGAGGCGCGCCCCGACCTCCTGCTCCAGGGCGGCCATGCGGCGCGAGGCGGCCATGGGCGTGACGCCCAGCCGACGGGCCGCGCCCGCCAGGCTGCCGGCCCGCGCGGCCTCCACGAAGACGCCGACGTCCGCGAGATCCATTCTATCGAATTCCGTTATGCCGACTTAACGCAAGACCGTACTATAAACGGATCGGGGATACTCTATATAGCCGGGCGACTGACACGGAACGCCGCCCCCTCCCCCTCGTCGGGCGGCCTGGAGCCGATCATGAGCACAGCCGCCCTCCCCGCCGACACGGCCCAAACCCATGCCCTGGGCAAGGGCCTGACCTTCGCCATGGCCGCCGCCGCGGGCCTGGCCGTGGCCAACATCTATTACAACCAGCCGATGCTGGGCCTGATCGAGCGCGACCTGCCCGGCCCGCTGACCGCCTTCGTGCCGACCGCCACCCAGCTGGGCTACGCCGCCGGTCTCTTCCTGCTGACGCCGCTGGGCGACCGGGTCGAGCGCAAGAGCCTGATCGTCGTGCAGTTCCTGGTGCTCGCCCTGGCCCTGGTCGCCGCCGCCCTGGCGCCAAACACCGGCCTGCTGCTGGTCGCTTCGCTGCTGGTCGGGGCCGGCGCGACCGTGGCCCAGCAGATCGTGCCCTTCGCCGCCCACCTCTCGGCGCCCGAGCGGCGCGGCCAGACCGTGGGCGTCGTGATGTCGGGCCTGCTGTGCGGCATCCTGCTGTCGCGCACCCTGGCCGGGTTTGTGGGCGCGCACGGCGGCTGGCGGGCGATGTTCTGGCTGGGCGCGCCGATCGCCCTGGCGGCCGCCGGCCTGATGGCCCTGGCCCTGCCGCGCAGCAAGCCGGACGCCGACCTCACCTACGCCGGTCTGCTCGGCTCGCTGGGCAAGCTGTGGCGCGAGTTCCCGGCCCTGCGCCTGGCGACCCTGACCCAGGCCAGCCTGTTCGCCGCCTTCACCGCCTTCTGGACGATCCTGGCCTTGCAGCTTCAGGCCCGCTTCCACCTGGGGGCCGACGTCGCCGGCCTGTTCGGCATCGTCGGCGTGGTCGGCGTGCTGGCCGCCCCGATCGCCGGACGCGTCGCCGACAAGCGCGGCCCGCACCTGACGATCGCCCTGGGGGCCGTGCTGACCCTGGCCTCGTGGATCCTGTTCGGGACCTGGATCTCGATCGCCGGCCTGATCGCGGGCGTCGTCCTGCTCGACTTCGCCATCCAGGGAGCGCTGGTCTCCAACCAGCACCTCGTCTACGCCCTGCGGCCCGAGGCCCGGGCGCGGCTGAACACCCTGTTCATGGGCGGGATGTTCCTTGGCGGCGCGGCCGGCTCGGCGGCGGCCGCGGCGGCCTGGAACCTCGGCGGCTGGAGCAGCGTGGCCCTGATGGGCGCGGGCCTGGCGGCGGTGGCCAGCGTGTTGCAGGTGACGAGCCTGAAGGGGCGGAAGGGCTGAAACGCTCTGCGTGGTCCTCGCCCTTCGACAAGCTCAGGGTGAGGACCAATTCGAAGCCCATGCAGTTGAAATCCTCATCCTGAGCTTGTCGAAGGACGAGGATTTCACGCCTCAATCCACCGAGTGCTCGACCGCCAGCGCCAGGTCCAGCGCCCGGGCGGCTTCCTCGCCGGTGACCACCGGACGCGGCGCTTCCCCGCGAACGGCCTTCAGGAAGCCGGCGACGCTCTGGCCCAGGGGGTCCTTGCCGGCCGGGGTTTCGGTGAAGTCCTCGATCAGCGGGAACGGGGTGGTGTTGCGGAAGGTGCGGGCCAGGAAGTCGATCTCGACCTCGCCCGAGGGATAGACCACCTTCATCGTCCGCTCGCGGGCCTCGGCGACGCGCGAGCTGTCGAACACGGCGGTGAAACCATTGGCGAAAGTGGCTTCGACCTTCACCCAGTCCAGGCCGTAGCCGCGCGCGGCCTCGCCCTCGCCTTCCACGGCCACCGGATCGGCGGCGCACAGCGCCAGGGCCAGGTCGATGTCGTGGATCATCAAATCGAGCACCACCGAGACGTCGAGATTGCGGTCCGACGGCGTGCCGCGACGCACCGCTTCCAGGCGCGTGGGTTGTTCGGGGATGTCGAGCAGGCCCATGGCCTGGAACACCACCCGCTCCTGGTGGCCGCAGGCCAGAGCCACGCCGGACTTGGCGGCGGCGGCGATCAGGGCGTCGGCGTCTTCCGGCGACACCGCCAGGGGCTTTTCGGAATAGACCGGCTTGCCGGCCTTCAGCGCCGCCAGCGCCGCCTTGGCATGGTGCACGGCCGGGGTGGCGACGGTGACGACGTCGACCGCGGCCAGGAAGGCGTCCATGTCGTCATAGGCCTTGGCGCCCAGCGGGCCGGCCAGGGCTTGCGCGCGCGCCAGGTCGATGTCGAACACGCCGACCAGATCGACGCCCGGCAGCTCGGCGTATTTCTTCGCGTGGTAGCCACCGAACACGCCGGCGCCGACAACGCCAGCCTTGAGGGTTTTGACTTGAACATCTTGGGTCATGGGCGCTGTCTCTAGCCGCTTCGGAATGCCGCGAAAAGCTTTGGCGGGTGACGCGCACCAGCGCTAAACATTCGTTTGAACCAGTACACAAAGGCCCAAAAGCCAGAAAAGGGAGGTCGCCATGACCACGTCGCGTGAGATCCGCCTCAAGAGCCGTCCCGTCGGCGTGCCGACGACCGAGAACTTCGAACTGGCCAGCGTCGACCTGCCCCCGCCCGGCGACGGCGAGATCCAGGTCAAGAACCTCTACATGTCGGTCGATCCCTACATGCGCGGCCGCATGACCGACCGGAAGAGCTACGTGCCGCCGTTCGAGCTGGGCAAGGCCCTGCAAGGCGGCGCGGTCGGCGAGGTGACGGCCTCCAACGACCCGGACTTCAAGGTCGGCGACCTGGTCAGCTCGATGTTCGGCTGGCGCGAGGCCTACAACGCCCATCCGAAAGCCCTGGCCGCCGCCGGGCCGATGGGCGGGATCATGAAGCTTTCCACCCACGGCATGCCGCCCCAGGCGTTCCTGGGCGTGGCCGGCATGCCCGGCATGACCGCCTATGCCGGCCTGCTGCGGGTGGCCGGGCTGAAGGAAGGCGACGTCGTCTTCGTCTCGGCCGCCGCCGGCGCGGTCGGCTCGGTCGTCTGCCAGATCGCCAAGATCAAGGGCCACACGGTGATCGGCTCGGCCGGCGGACCGGAGAAGGTCGCCTTCCTCAAGTCGATCGGCGTCGACCACGTGATCGACTACAAGGCCACGCCCGACGTGGTCGCCGAACTGGCCAAGATCGCCCCCAAGGGCATCGACGTCTATTTCGAGAACGTCGGCGGCGCGCACCTGGAAGCGGCCCTGAACTCGGCCCGGCCGTTCGGTCGCTTCGCCCTGTGCGGGATGATCTCGCAGTACAACGAAACCGGCCGTCCGACCGGCCCGGCCAACATCATCCAGGCGGTGGGCAAGAGCCTTCGCCTCGAGGGCTTCATCGTCTCCAACCACTACGACCTCTTCCCCGCCTTCGTGCGCGACATGGCCGACTGGATCGGTTCGGGGAAGCTGACCTGGAAGGACACCGTGCTGGAAGGCGTCGACCGCGCGCCCGAGGCCTTCATCAAGCTGTTCTCGGGCGAGAACCTGGGGAAGATGCTGGTGAAGCTGTAGGGGGGCGAAGGCCCCCTCAGTCGGCTTCGCCGACAGCTCCCCAGAGGGGGAGCATCTGCGGCGTAGATCCTCCCCCTTTGGGGGAGGTGGCCCGGAGGGCCGGAGGGGGTTCACCGCCCCCGCATCTCCGTCAGTTCCCAGCCTTCGCCGACGGCGACCTTGCGGAACTTGAACGTCACCCGCGCGCCGGGTTCGAGCGGGGCTTCGGCCAGGACGTCGCCATAGGCCTGGAAGGTCGTGCGACCGGCGGGGAGCGGCGCGGCGCTCGCGCCGTCGTGATCGAGCGTGAGGACCTGGCCGTCGACGGTGGCGATCACGCCCTGAGTCTCGTGCTCGGGGGCGGTCGAGATCGGCGGCGCGGGCCGGGCGGCGGGTGGCGTGGCGCTGTCGCCCTTCGAAGCCGGCCCGCAGGCGGCCAGGCTCGCAACCGCGAGAAACGCCAAAACTGCCTTGAACTTCATAGCCTTACCCAATCTCATAGCGACTTCCGGCCGCGCCATTGCGCGCATTTGCACAGATTTTTCACCGCACCTGCGAAATCGATCACATTTTCGATAGCGATTTCGTGATCGAAGTTTTACTCTAGATGCGTCGGCGGTTCCTCCGCCGGACTTCGTGCAACGCCAGACCCCTCCCTGAACGCAAACGATCCCTAGCGGACCGGAGGCGTCCCGTGAAGGCGTTCGGCGTGAAATCGAAGCTCTGCATTTCGTCCGACCACGGTCGGATCACCGAGACGGAACCGATGACCGAACGCGGCGCCTTCTTCGACCTGGCCACCTCCACCCCGGTGGCCTTCGAAACCGTGATCTCTCCGCGCGACCGGGTCGAAATCCCGACCGAGGCGCCGCTGGCCATGCCGGTCCAGCCGCTGGGCTTCTGGCAGGGCGCGGCTCGCGCCGTCAGCACCCCGGGTTCGGAAACGGTCATGCGCCGCTGGGTGGTGTTCATCGCCACCGCCATCATGGGCGCGGCCGGCTGGAAGGCCACCTTCGACACCGTGGCCCTGGGCGGCGTCACCCGCCTGGAAGCCGTCTGCCTGACCCTGCTGGCCCCGCTGTTCCTGGCGCTGGCCCTGTGGTTCGTCACCGCCGTCGCCGGCTTCGTGGTGCTGCTGCGCACGCCCAAGGATCCGCTGGGCATCGACAGCAGCAAGCCCATGCCCAAGCCGCGCGCCCGCACGGCGATCCTGATGCCGGTCTACAACGAGGACGCCCAGGCGGTGTTCGCCCGCCTGCGGGCCATGGACGCCTCGATCGCCGAGACCGGAAACAGCCGCGCCTTCGACATCTTCATCATCTCCGACACCCGCGACGCCGCCGTGGCCCTGGCCGAGCAGGCCTGCTTCGCCCGCTTCCGTCGCGAGGCGTCGAGCCACGCCTTCTATCGCCGCCGCCCCGACAACGCGGGCCGCAAGGCCGGCAACGTCGCCGACTGGGTCGCCCGCTGGGGCGGCGACTACGAGCACATGCTGGTGCTCGACGCCGACAGCCTGATGACCGGCGACGCCATGGTCCGCCTGGCCGACGCCATGGAGCGTCACCCGGGCGTGGGTCTGATCCAGACCATGCCGACGATCATCAACGGCCAGACCATCTTCGCCCGCACCCTGCAGTTCGCCACCAAGCTCTATGGCCGCGTGGCCTGGACGGGCCTGGCCTGGTGGTCGGGTTCGGAAAGCTCGTTCTGGGGCCACAACGCCATCATCCGCACCAAGGCCTTCGCCCAGACCTGCGGCCTGCCCTCGCTGAACGGCCCCAAGCCCTTCGGCGGCGAGGTGATGAGCCACGACGCCCTGGAAAGCGCCCTGCTGCGCCGCGGCGGCTGGGCCGTGCACCTGGCTCCCTACCTGGAAGGCTCGTACGAGGAGAGCCCCTCGAACCTGCTCGACTTCGCCACCCGCGACCGCCGCTGGTGCCGGGGCAACGTCCAGCACGTGCCGCTGATCGGCCTGCCGGGCCTGCACTGGATGAGCCGCCTGCACCTGGTCATCGGCGTGCTGAGCTACGCCCTGTCGCCGATCTGGTTCGTGGCCCTGTCGGCCGGCGTGATCTCGCGGGCCCTGATGCCCGAGGTCAAGAAGGCCGCCTTCACCATGGCCGACCTGCAGGCCGCCGCCCACGCCCTGATCGACTGGCGCGAGATCCAGGCCACCGCCTGGGCGATGATCATCACCTTCGTGCTGCTGTTCGGCCCCAAGATCATGGGCGCCACCCTGATCTTCATGCGCAAGCACGAGATCAAGGGCTTCGGCGGCCGTCGCCGGGTGATGGCCGGCCTGGGCGTCGAGATGCTGCTCTCGGCCCTGGTCGCCCCGATGCTGATGTTCACCCAGACCCGTGCCCTGGTCGAGATCCTGGCTGGCCGCGTTGGCGGCTGGAGCGCCCAGCGCCGCGACGCCGACAAGGTCGCCTTCAAGGAGGCCTGCGCCGCCATGGGCTGGATCAGCGCCACGGGCCTGGGCCTGGCCGCCATGTTCTGGTTCACGCCGGACCTGCTGACCGCCACCGCCCCGATCCTGGCCGGCCTGATCCTGGCCGTGCCGCTGACCATGCTGGGCGCCAGCAAGGCTGCCGGCCTCGCTTTGAAGGCCAACGGCCTGTTCATGACCCCCGACGAGCGCACCCCGCCGGCCATCGTCCGCGCCGCCCTCGGCCCGGTCTGCGAACCGCCGGCCCGCTGGAAGGTCGGCAAGGCCCCGGCCGCGCCGCTGGCGACCGCCGAGCAGAACGCGGCCTGATCACTCTTCGCCACAATGTGAAAAGCCCCGCCCTCACCGGCGGGGCTTTTTGTTTTCGGCCGCCCAGAAACAGCTACTCAAGCTTCGCAACGTCTGGCGGCTCGCCCTCCGGGGGAGTAGAAGCGCGCTTCGTTTGGATTTGACGGAGCCTTCGCTGTGTCGCGGCTTTTCAGCGCCTATGTGATCGTCGACTGGAGCGCGGCGGCCAAGCCCACCACGGGCGCGGATTCCGTCTGGATCGGCGTGCTCAAGCGCGACGTGCGCTTCCGCCTGACCTTCGAGAGCTTCAATCCGGCCACCCGCCAGGAGGCCGAGGCCAAGATCGCCGTCATCCTCGACGACCTGAAGAAGCGCGGCGAGCGCGCCCTGCTGGGCTTCGACTTCCCGCTGGGCTTCCCGCGCGGCTTCTCCCAGGCCCTGAACCTGCCGGGCGACAAGCCCTGGCGCGCGGTCTGGGACCAACTGAACAAGATGGTCAAGGACAAGGCCGACAACACCAACAACCGCTTCGGGGTCGGCTCGGAGATCAACCGCCGCCTGACCGGCGGGCCGTTCCCGTTCTGGGGCTGCCCGCCCAAGGACGCCCTGACCACCCTGCAGCCCAAGCGCACCCGCGAGCATGGTCCAGGCGACCTGCCGGAGTTCCGCCACGCCGACGTGGCCGCCAAGGGCGCTCATTCGATCTGGAAGCTCTATTACAACGGCTCGGTCGGCGGCCAGGCGATCATGGGCATCCCGGCGGTGCGCCGCCTGAAGGACGCCCGCGGCGAGACCGTTCGCGTGTGGCCGTTCGAGACCGGCTTCAAGACCCTGACCGAGGCCGATCTCGACGGCGTCGAGGTCGTGGCCGCCGAGGTCTATCCCTCGCTGGTCAAGGCCGTCCCCGGTCCGGGCGAGATCAAGGATCTGGCCCAGGTGCGCACCCTGGCCGAACACTTCGCCAAGCTCGACGAGGCCGGCAAGCTGGCCGCTCTGTTCGGTCCGGGCAAGGACGCGCCGGCCCAACTGGTCGAGGACGTGCAGACACAGGAAGGCTGGATCCTGGGAGCCTCGATCTGATCCCTCTCCCCTTGCGGGAGAGGGTGGCCCCGCGGAGCGGGGTCGGGTGAGGGGTCGCACGAACAGAAACGCCGCGACGGCTGGTCAGCTGTCGCGGCGTTTTGCGTCTGAGAGACCCCTCATCCGTCGTCCTTCGGACGACACCTTCTCCCACAAGGGGAGAAGGATCAGCTTTTCAGATCCAGCATCCGATACCGCCCCAGCAGCATCGCCGCCGCCGCGAAGCTGGTGACGATCACCGACCAGACGATGCCGTTAACGCCCATCTTCATCGGCAGGGCCAGCCACCAGGCCAGCGGGCCCATGATCAGGGCGTAGGCGACCATGTGGGTGCAGGCGGGGATCCAGACCTCGCCCCGCGCCCGCAGGGCCTGGGCGCAGACCACCTGCACGGCGTCGGGCACCAGGAACAGGCAGGTCAGCACCAGTGCCGGCGCGATCAGGGCGATGGCGGCGGGATCGGCGGTGTAGGCGCCGGCCACCAGGTGGCGCAGCGGATAGAGCAGCAGCGCCACGATCAGCGAAAACACCGCCGTGACGCCGAAGGCGATCCAGCCGGCGCGGCTCATGCCCGCCGGATCGCGCGCGCCATGCGCCCGGCCCACCTGCACCGCCGTGGCGGTGGCCAGACCCAGCGGGACCATGAAGATCACCCCGGCCACGTTCAGCACCACGGCCCAGGCCGCGACGTTCAGCCCGCCCAGCCAGCCGGCCACCAGGCTCATGCCGGCGAAGGCCGAGACTTCGAACAGGTTGGACGTGCCGGCCCCGTAGCCGACCCGGCGCTGGTCCTTCTCGGCGGCGCGATCCCGGCCGGGCTTGTCGAACACGCCCAGCGCCCGGGCGTCCTTCAGCCGGACGATGACCACCGCCAGCATGATCGTGAAGGCGGTGCGGGCCACGAAGGTCGCCCAGGCCGCGCCGACCGCGCCCAGGGCCGGCAGGCCCATGACGCCGGGCACCAGCAGCAGGTTGACCCCCAGATTGATCAGGTTGGCGATCCACATGGTCACCGTCACCAGCCCCGGCCGGCCCAGGCCCTCCAGCCAGAAGCTCAGCGCCACGCTCAGCGCGTAGGGCGTCAGCGACAGCGAGAAGACGATCAGCGGCGCGGTCGCGCCGTCGGCCAAGGCCTTGTCGATGCCGACGTGGTGCAGCAGCGGCGGCGCGGCCAGGGCCAGCAGCACCGAGCCGGCCAGGCCCAGCCACAGGCCATATTTCACGCCCCGGTGCAGCACCGCTCCCGCCTCGTGCAGCCGCCCCGCCCCGAGCGCCCGTGAGCCCATCACCTGGGTCCCGACCAGCAGGCCGACCGTCACGGTGACGAACACCGAGGTCGGGGCCCAGGCCATGGCGTGGAAGCCCAGCTGCCTGGCCGAATAGTGCCCCACCACGATGGCGTCGGTCAGGCCCATCACCATGATGCCCAGGCGCGACAGCACCACCGGCCCGGCCAGGCGCAGCAGCTCGATCAGATCCTGGGCGATGACGCCGCGCGACTTCCCGGAAGCCGGCGCGGCCGCGGGACGCGACATGGAAGGGCCTTTCGAAACGGGGCCGGAAGGTGGCTGATGCGCGATGGGAGGGCAAGGGGCGGCGAGCCCCCTCCGGTCCTCCGGACCACCTCACCCAGAGGGGGAAGATCTCGAGCGCCCAGATGCTCCCCTCTGGGGGAGCTGTCGCGGAGCGACTGAGGGGGCTCTCCCCCTACTCCGCGTACAGCCGCAGGGCCTGCAGGCACATCTCCAGCCCGGTCAGGTCGTGGAGCGGTTCGGGCGTCACGATCACGAACAGCCGCCGCGCCTCGGCCCACAGCATGACGCTTTCGGGCAGGCCCAGGTCCTCGACCACGCAGCCGTCCTCGTCGCGCCAGATCCCGTCCTCGCCGCGCTCGGCGCCGACCAGCACGTCGACCCGGTCGACATATTCGGCCAGGCTTTCGTCCTCGACGTTGAGATAGGCGAAGATCGGCTTGCCCAGCCCCGCCAGCACCCCGGCCTCGAAGGCCGTGGCCGCGTCGCAGGACGGCCCGCGCCAGGGGGTCAGGTTGACGATCGCCGCGTCGGCCCGACGCAATTGGGCCATGCGCTCCATGTAGAGTTCACGGGCCTGGATCTCGGAGCTGAACTCGTCGCCCGGCGCCGGCTGGGCGCCGGAAAAGGCCGTGAAGCCGGCGTCCAGGCACAGGGCCTTGCGCCGCAGGTCTTGGGCTTCTGCATCGGGGAGCCAGGCCTCGGGGCCGGCCAGCCAAAGGGAACGGACGGGTCGCATCCGGCCTTAGAGCGGACGACCGGCCTGTCCTGTCAACTGTATTGGAGCCAAAGCCCGCCCCGATGACCGCCCTTCCCCGCCGAACCGTCCTCAGCCTTGGCGTCGCGGCCTTCGTCCTGCCGGATCTCGCGCAAGCCGCCCCGGCCCAGACCTGGCTGGCCTATGAGCGCCGCCTGCGCGACCAGCTGGCCGCCCGCCGCGGCGACTTCGACGCCGATTTCGAGCGCGAACTGCAGGACCAGGGCGACGCCTTCCGCGAGGCGCGCCGCCTGTCGCCCCTGACCTTCGATCCCGGCCTGGCCCAGGCCGCCCGCGCCCACGCCGCCGACATCGCCCGCACCCGCATCTACGACCACATGACCCGCGAAGGCTTCGGCCCCGCCGCCCGCGTCGGCCTGCTGGCCCGCGACATGGTCGGCGCCCCGGCCGAGAATATCGCCATGCGCCGCAACGCCTCGGGCGCCGTCCGCCCCGACCAGATCATGGGCCAGTGGAAGTCGAGCCCCGGCCATCGCGCCAACCTGCTGGCGCCGGGCCTGACCCATGTCGGCTACGCGGCCCTGCGCGACGGGCCGGAGGTCATCGCCGTGGGCGTCTATGCCGAGGTCTCGGCCCGCCTGGCCGCCCCCGCCCCGCTGCGCGCCCCCTCGGTCGAGGCCATCGCCGCCGCCCTCTCCCGCGCCAGCCCGCGCATCGACCAGTTCTCGCTGTCGGATCCCGGCGGCGAGGTGCTGACCCAGACCTATGTCGAACGCCCCCAGCCGGTGGCGATCCCGCCCGGCGCCTGGCAGTTGCGCCCCCACCTGTCGAGCGGCGCGCACCGCTATCAGGTGGCGTGGGGGCCGGTGGTGGTGCTGGGGTAGCGGCGTACTCCCTCTCCCATAGGGAGAGGGTTGGGGTGAGGGGTTACGGCGTCTGACGGAGCGCCGGCACATCGTCCGACGTCGTAACCCCTCACCCTCCCACCGCTGCGCGGCGGGCCCCTCCCTCTCCCTCTGGGAGAGGGGCGTTACACCCCCTCCACAAACGCCTTCAGCCGCCCAAGCGCGTCGTCCCAGCGGGCCGAGACGGTGTCGAGCCAGGCCCGCGCCTGCCGCACCTGTTCGGGGCGGTAGGCGAAGCGGCTCTCGCGGCCTTCGCGCAGGCTGGCGACCAGGCCCGCGCCCTCCAGCACCCGCAGGTGCTTGGTCACCGCCTGGCGGGTGATGTCGCCGCCGCTGGCCAGGGCCGAGATCGAGCGCGGGCGGCCGTCGCTGAGCCGGTCCAGCAGGGCCAGGCGGGTAGGATCGCCCAGGGCGGCGAACACGACGGCCGGATCAGGCGCGGCCCGCGCCCCGGTCTCAAGCCTCGACATGGGCCCGGATGTTCTCGACCTGCTGGGCCCAGCCGCCCTCGTTCATGCGGAAGGCCTCGTCGCGGCGATGGGCCGGCACGGCGTCGAAGCCGCTCTCGATCACGACCAGCCGCACGCCCTGCCCCTCCGGCGTCAGCAGGAACTCGACCAGGGTCGGGGTCTCGCCCGAATAGTCGATCTCGGGATCTATGGCGTAGGGATGCCAGTGGAAGGCCAGCCGCCGCATCGGCTCGACGGCCATGACCTGCGCGCGCCACTGGATGTGTTCGTAGCCTGGATAGGTGATGTGGCCGGTCGAGTCCTCTCCCGGCACGAACGGCCCGTCCAGCTTGACCCGGAACCAGGCGCCGAACTGCTCGTGGTCGGCGATGGCGTTCCACACGCGCTCCAGCGGCGCGTTCAGCACGATGGTCTTCTCGATGCGGTCGGTCATTTCAGCAACCTTCTGGTTGCTAGATTGATGACTCCAAACCGCTACACACGCAACCAGATAGTTGCATACCGAGACTAGCGCACGGACGCCTCCCATGTTTCCGACTGTGGGTTATCCTGCCGGCATGAAGCCCGAACCCCTTCCCATCGACGACGAGGCCGAAGCGCTCGCCGACACCGAAGGCCTGAGCGATATCAAGGCCGGACGGGTGGTCTCCGGCGAAGCTCTGAAACACTGGCTTCGCTCTTGGGGAACGGACAAGGCGCTACCCTCGCCGCCCCTAGGCGATTGATCCGAATCCGCCACGCGGCCCAGCAGCAGCGGTAGCCCAAACGAAAAACGGCGGGCCCTCGCGAGCCCGCCGTTTCCGTCTTCAGCCGTGAGGCGGAAGCTTAGTTCTTGGTGACGTCCACCAGCTTGTTCTTGGCGATCCACGGCATCATGCCGCGGAGGCGCGCGCCGACTTCCTCGATCTGGTGCTCGGAAGCGCGACGGCGGGTCGCCTTGAAGGACGGCTGGCCGACGGCGTTTTCCAGCATGAAGTCACGGACGAACTTGCCCGACTGGATGTCTTCCAGCACGCGCTTCATCTCGGCCTTGGTCTCGGCGGTCACGACGCGCGGGCCGGTGACGTACTCGCCGTACTCGGCGGTGTTCGAGATCGAGTAGTTCATGTTGGCGATGCCGCCTTCGTAGATCAGGTCCACGATCAGCTTCAGCTCGTGCAGGCACTCGAAATAGGCCATTTCCGGCGCGTAGCCGGCTTCAACCAGCACTTCGAAGCCGGCGCGGATCAGCTCGACCGTGCCGCCGCAGAGGACGGCCTGCTCGCCGAACAGGTCGGTTTCGCATTCCTCGCGGAAGTTGGTCTCGATGATGCCCGAGCGGCCGCCGCCGATGGCCGAGGCGTAGGCCAGGCCGAGGTCGAGCGCGTTGCCGGTGGCGTTGTGGTGCACCGCGATCAGGCAGGGCACGCCGCCGCCCTTCTGGTACTCGCCGCGGACCGTGTGGCCCGGGCCCTTCGGGGCGACCATCAGGACGTCGATGGTGTCCTTCGGCTCGATCAGGCCGAAGTGGACGTTCAGGCCGTGGGCGAACAGCAGGGCCGCGCCGTCGCGGATGTTCGGGGCGATGTCGTTCTTGTAGATCGCGGCCTGGTGCTCGTCCGGCGCCAGGATCATGATCAGGTCGGCCCAGGCGGCGGCTTCGGCCACCGACAGAACCTTCAGGCCTTCGCCTTCGGCCTTCTTGGCGCTGGGCGAACCCGGGCGCAGGGCGACGGCCACGTTCGACGCGCCGCTGTCACGAAGGTTGAGCGCGTGGGCGTGGCCCTGGCTGCCATAGCCTACGATGGCGATCTTCCGGTCCAGGATGCGGGCGAGGTCGGCGTCGCGGTCGTAGTAGACGCGCATGATTTCTTCTCCAGGACTGGTCAATCTGCCCGCCTCACGCAAGCTGGAGGCGGGAAAGGCCGGCGTTTGAGCGTTTTTTTGCCGCCTCGTCAAGGCGGGGCGCGCCCATGAGCGATGATCGGCGACGCTTAATACCGCGACTGAGGCGAAAAAGCCCCCGGAAAGGCAAGGCGGATCGCGACGAAGCCTTTTCTCGCCTCGCCTTCAGCGAAGAATGTGCAAAAACAACCTCAGATATATAAATAAGATAAATTGACTCAAAGTTGCACGAAGAACACCCTCAACTCGCCTCCACAACCCGGAGGCGAGAACGGGAGGGCATCCCCATGAGCGAGATCATCGACATCCAGATCGTGGTCGACACCGCGAACCTGATCGCGAGCGTCCAGAACCCCAGCCAGAACCAGAACGCCCCGACCCCGATCGGGCACAACTACGCCTACATGGTCGCGCCGAACGAATATGTCCGCAGCGGCCAGGCCTCGGGCGACCTGTCGATCTCGGCCGACGTGGGCGACACCGTGCGCTGGCGGATGGTCTCGCAGTCGGGCAACACCAGCTACTCGGCCGACCTGCAGAACATCGCGATCTTCTCGGGCACGCAGGTGACCTCCACGACGGGCGGCAAGCTGCTGAACGTCGAGACCCCGGTGCCCGGCACCACCCCGGGGAACATCGCCCTGCCGCCGACCTACTCGGTGACGCCGCAGTACGACTTCTACCTGACGGCCGACATCGTCCAGAGCGGCACGGGCAACTACAACGTCTCGTTCGCGGTGCTGCAGTACCACAGCGGCTCGCTGCAGGTGCTGGGCTACTTCGTCTGGGATCCGACCATCACCGCTTCCTGAGCCCTTCCCCCGCTCAGAAAGAGAGAAAGCCGCGCCTCCTTCCGGAAGCGCGGCTTTCGACTTTCTACCGGCGAGGCCTGAGCCTCTTACCAGAACTGGGCCTCTTACCAGAAGAGGTCGTAGTAGACGCTCAGCACCTGGCCGGACCAGACGTCGACCAGGACGGCGTCGCCGCCGACCCTCACCCATTCGCAGCCGATCGGCGGCATGGGCAGGCCGTAGCGGTACCAGTCGAGATAGTACGAGCTGCCGTACCAGCCGCCCGGCAGATAGTCGCCGAAGCTCCAGCGGAACGAGTACCAGCCACGCGGATAGCGGTAGGCCGGGGCGCGATAGCGCTGGGCCGAGCGGTAGCTGGGCCGCCAGCGACGCTGGTCGTACTGCGGACGGCCGTTGTCGCGGTCGCGCCAGCGCTGGTCGCCGGGGCGTTGCGCGCCCGGACGGGAGCCGCCGCGATCGCCCTGCCAGCCGCCGGGACGACCGTCATTGGGACGCCCGTCATTGGGACGACGATCGGGCTGCCCGCCGGGACGGTCGTTGCGATCATTGCGGTCGTTTCGGTCGGGACCGCGATCGCCGCGATCCTGGCCGCCACGGTCTTGGCCGCCTTGCCAGCCGCCACGATCAGGACGATCGCCACGGCCGCCACGGTCCTGGCCGCGATCGGCCTGGGGCGCCTGGGGCGCTTGCTGAGCCGGACGCGGCTCGGCGGCGCGCGGCGCCTGGGGCGCGCCGTCGTTCACCCGGCCGCCGCCGCCACGCCAGCCGCCTTCCTGGCGGTCGCCGCGATCAGGGCGGTCGGCGCGATCGGGACGCGCGGCCTGATCCCCGCCACGCTGCTGGGCGCGGCCGCCTTGCTCGCCGCCGCGCGAGCCACGATCCTGGCGCGCGGGGCGATCGCCGCGATCGTTCTGTTCTTGCTGGGCGACGGCGAACGCCCCGTTGCCAGCCTGCGCCGCCGCGCCGCCCGTCAGCGACAGGATCATGGCGACGGTGATCAGACGTTTCATTTCTAGCTCCAATAGGCCTTGCGCCGGCCCGTGGCTCATCCCTTGATGACAGTGTCGCGCTCGGTGCATGAACCGCAATTGAACGAAACCCGCAGCGAGGATTCGATGGCCGCTCAGCCCCAGGACATTCTCGGCTTCTGGACCCAGGCGGGGCCCAAGAAGTGGTTCGAGAAGAACCACGCCTTCGACGAGGCGATCCGCCTGAAGTACGAGCCCACCCACCACAAGGCCGCCCGCGGCGACTATGACGCCTGGCTGGAAAGCCCCGAGGGGGCCCTGGCGCTGGTCATCGTGCTCGACCAGTTCCCGCGCAATCTCTATCGCCGCAGCGGCCACGGCTACGCCACCGACGGCAAGGCCCGCGCCGTGGCTCGCGCCGCCATCGCCGCCGGCTTCGACCAGGAGGTGACCCCCGAGCTGCGCTATTTCTTCTACCTGCCGTTCGAGCACTCCGAATCCCTGGCCGACCAGGAGCTGTGCATCGAACTGTGCGCCGGCCTGCAGGCCGACACCGGCGACGAGGGGCCGATGAAGTGGGCCCTGATCCACCGCGACATCATCGCCCGCTTCGGCCGCTTCCCCCATCGCAACGTCGCCCTGGGCCGCGAGACCACCCCGGCCGAACAGGCCTTCCTCGACGAAGGCGGCTTCGCCGGATAAGCTTCTCCACGATCCAGAGAGCCCGAAGATTGTAATTGCTCCCCACTTTTGGGGATCAGCCTCCGGGCGAGCTTGGCTTGCGTGCAATCGGTACTGTAGTGTTCGCACGCAGTTTTCGAGGGCTCTGGAGGCCAAGTTGATGTCGATGAAGAAATGCCTGCTGGCGGCGGGCGCGATCGTCTGCGCCGTCGTTCCGGCCGAGGCCTTCGCCCAGGCCAAGGCCAGCAAGGCCCAGCAGATGCAGACCCAGGCGGTGACCGAGGTGCCGCGCTGCTCGCGTAAGCTGGGCACCCTGTCGATCATCGACGGCGACGATCCGCGCGGCTGGACCCAGTACAACCTCGCCTCGCCGCAGAAGCTGCTGCGGGCCATCGTCCAGAAGTCGGGCTGCTTCAACCTCGTCGATCGCGGCGCGGGCCTGAACGCCGCCCAGATCGAGCGCAACATCGGCGGCAATCTCGGTTTGCAGCGCGGCTCCAACGTCGGCCAGGGCCAGATCAAGGCCGCCGACTACGTGCTGGTGGCCGAGGTCCAGGCCAGCGACAGTAACGCCGGCGGCGGCGCGGTGGCCGGCGCCATCGGCGGCCTGATCGGCGGCCGGGCCGGCGCCCTGGTCGGCGGCATCAAGACCAAGAAGCTGGAAGCCAACACCGTCCTGTCGCTGACCAACGTCCGCACCACCGAGACCGTGGCCGTGCAGGAAGGCTACGCCGTGAAGAACGACATCGGCTGGGGCGCGGGCGGCGGCATCGGCTTCGGCGGCGCGGTCGGCGGCGGCTACGAGGACACCGAGATCGGCCGCATCATCACCCTGGCCTTCATCAACTCCTATTCGAAGATGGTCGGCGAGCTTGGCCTGGTCGGCGACAGCCCGGCGGCGGCCCAGAACGCCCCGGCCAAGACCTTCGTGGCCACCCGCGTCGTCAACATGCGCGCCACCCCGGTGGCCGCCGGCAAGCTGATCCGCGCCCTGCCCGCCGGCGCCATCGTCTACCCGACCGGCAAGAAGCAGGACCTGTGGTGGGAAGTGGCCGACGAGAACGACAATGTCGGCTGGGTGCTGAACACCGGCCTCGAACCGTCGAAATAGGCGTCTTCGCCACCTGAGCTAGAACGCCCCGCCGGCTCGCCGCGCGGGGCGTTTTTGTGATTGGCCACGAGCTCGATTCGTCGCGATTGTGCGCCCCATGACCACCGCCGTCCTCGACGCCCCGAAAGCCGCCGCCGATCACCCCGAGCGCCAGTACCTGGCCCTGCTCGCCGACATCCTCGAGAACGGCGTGCAACGCGGCGACCGCACCGGCACCGGCACGCTGGGCGTCTTCGGCCGCCAGATCCGCTTCGACCTGTCGAAGGGCTTCCCGGTCCTGACCACCAAGAAGCTGCACCTGCGCTCGATCATCATCGAGCTTTTGTGGTTCCTGAGGGGCGAGACCAACATCGCCTGGCTCAAGGACAACGGCGTGCGCATCTGGGACGAGTGGGCCGACGAGAATGGCGAGCTCGGCCCGGTCTATGGCAAGCAGTGGCGCTCGTGGGCCACCCCGGACGGCGGTTCGATCGACCAGATCGTCAACCTGGTCGAGGGTCTGAAGACCAATCCCAACAGCCGCCGCCACATCGTCTCGGCCTGGAACCCGGCCGACGTCGAGGACATGGCCCTGCCGCCCTGCCACTGCCTGTTCCAGTTCTTCGTGGCTGACGGAAAGCTCAGCTGCCAGCTCTACCAGCGCAGCGCCGACGTGTTCTTAGGGGTGCCGTTCAACATCGCCAGCTACGCCCTGCTGACCCTGATGGTGGCCAAGGTCGTCGGCCTGCAGCCGGGCGAGTTCGTGCACACCTTCGGCGACGCCCACCTCTATCTGAATCACCTGGACCAGGCCCGCGAACAGCTGACCCGCGAGCCCAAGCCGTTCCCGACGATGAAGATCGCCGACAAGACCGATCTCTTCGCCTTCGCGTACGAGGACTTCCAGCTGGAGGGCTACGAGGCTCACCCGCACATCAAGGCCGCGGTCTCGGTCTGAAACCCGACCTTCCGGATCGGGCTGCGGGCGGCTAAGAGTCGCCCATGACCGCCCCCATCCTTACCGTCGGCCCCGTGGCCCGCTCGCTCAACGGCGTCATCGGCCGGGACAACGACCTGCCCTGGCGGCTGAAGTCGGATCTTCAGATGTTCAAGGCCGCCACCCTGGGCAAGCCGGTGATCATGGGCCGCAAAACCTGGGACAGCCTGCCCCGCAAGCCCCTGCCTGGCCGCCTGAACATCGTGCTGACCCGCGACCACAAGTTCGAGGCCGAGGGCGCCGTGGTCTGCGACACCTGGATGGAAGCCGTCCAGATCGGCAAGGAGCAGGCCGCCGAGGACGGCGTCGAGGAGGTCTGCGTGATCGGCGGCGCGGCCCTGTTCGAGCTGGCCCTGCCCCGCGCCAAGCGGATCTACGTCACCGAAGTGCAAGCCGAGGTCGAGGGCGACGTCCACTTCCCCGCCTTCGACGAGAACGCCTGGACCGAGGTGCGGCGCGAGGAGCGCCCGGCCGGCGAGGGCGACGACTTCCCGTTCGTCTTCCGCGTGCTGGAACGCAAGTGAGCGGCCCGCTGATCGCGGCGGTCCTGCTGGCCCAGGCGGCGACGCCCGCGCCGCCCTTGCCCGCGGACGCCCGCCAGGCCGCGCGCGACAAGGCCGCCGAGATCGCCGTGGTCCAGGTCCAGCACGTGGGCGTGCCGCGCGGCGTGCGCGGCCGCTGCTACGTCGTCGCCAAGGTCTATCGGGCCGAGCCGGGGGTGAAGCTGGCCGTCGGCCGCACCCTGCGCCTCTACGTGCCCTGCGCCGCGCCCGGCGCCAGCGGTTCGGACGTCGAGCACGGCGTCGATCAGGCCGCCCTCAAGCGCTCCAGCTACGGCCGGGCCTTCTTCGACGCGCGGCTGAAGCTGATCGCCTACGACCTGTTCGACCTGAACTGAGAGCGCCCATGACCTCCTGGACCGACCGGCGGCTGATCGACCTTCTGGGCGTGGCGGCGCCGGTGCTCCAGGCGCCGATGGCCGGAGCCAGCACGCCGGCCATGGCGATCGGCGCGGCGCGCGGCGGCGGCCTGGGCTCCCTGCCCTGCGCGCAGTACACGCCCGACCAGGCCCGCGAAGCGATCGCCCAGTTCCGCGCCGCCGTCGACGCGCCGCTGAACCTCAACTTCTTCGCCCACACGCCGCCGGCGCCGGATCCGGCGAGGATGATGGCCTGGCGCGCGCGCCTTGCGCCCTACTATGTCGAGGCGGGCCTGGATCCGGCCCAGCCGCCGCCCGCCGGCGGCCGCGCGCCCTTCGACGAGGCCTTCTGCGCCCTGGTCGAGGATCTGCGGCCCGAGGTGGTCAGCTTCCATTTCGGCCTGCCCGAGCCCGCGCTGCTCGACCGGGTGAAGGCGACGGGAGCCAAGGTGCTGTCCTCGGCCACCACGGTCGCCGAGGCCGTCTGGCTGGAGGTCAACGGCGCCGACGTGGTGATCGCCATGGGGGCCGAGGCCGGCGGCCATCGCGCCGTCTTCCTGCCGGGCTTCGGCCAAGGGATCGACAAGACGATCGACAACCGCCTGGACAGCGCCGCCCAGCCCGGCCTCTTTTCCCTGCTGCCGCAGGTGGTCTCGGCCGTCTCCGTACCGGTGATCGCGGCCGGCGGCATCGCCGAGGCGCGCGGCGTCGCGGCCGCCCGGGCCCTGGGCGCGTCAGGCGTGCAGGTCGGCACGGCCTACCTCTTCACGCCCGAGGCCAGGATCCCGCCGGCCCACCGCGCCGCCCTGGACGAGGCCCGCGACGACAACACCATGATCACCGATCTCTTCACCGGCCGCCCGGCCCGGGGCGTCGCCAACCGGCTGATGCTTGAGGCCGGGCCGATCGGCGGCGAGGTCGTGCCGCCCTTCCCCCTGGCCGGCGGCGCGCTGACGCCGCTGCGCCGGGACGGGACCGATCCCGACTTCACCAACCTCTGGGCCGGCCAGTCGGCGCGCCTGGCCCCGCGCGGCCTCAACGCCGAGGAGCTGACCCGGCTGCTCGCTGACGCCTGAGTGGGTTGCGGCCCGGTTCAAACGACCGTTTACTCCCCTGCAGCGTCCAGCAGAGACGCGCATCCAGGGAGCGAGACGACATGGACCTGACCCTCGTCGCCGAAGGCCTGCAATTCCCCGAAGGCCCGATCGCCATGGCCGACGGCTCGGTGCTGCTGGTCGAGATCCAGCGCCAGACCCTGACCCGCATCGCGCCGGACGGAACCCGCACCACCGTCGCCGACCTGCCCGGCGGCCCCAACGGCGCGGCGATCGGTCCGGACGGCGCGGTCTATGTCACCAACAACGGCGGCAGTTTCGAGTTCTTCGACATGGGCGGGCTGAACATCCCCGGCCCCACGCCCGCCAGCCACCAGGGCGGCTCGATCCAGCGGGTGGACCTTGCCACCAGCGCGGTGACCACCCTCTACGAGGCCTGCGACGGCAAGCGGCTGGTCGGCCCCAACGATCTCGTTTTCGACAAGCAGGGCGGGTTCTGGTTCACCGACCACGGCTGCTCGACGCCCGAGGGCCGCAAGTACGGCGCGCTGTACTACGCCCGGATCGACGGCAGCCACATCGTGCGCGCCCGCGACCACCTGATCTCGCCCAACGGCGTTGGCCTGTCGCCGGCGCAGGACGTGGTCTATGTGGCCGACACCATGCTGGGCCGCCTATGGGCCTTCGACGTCGTCGCCCCCGGCGAGCTCGCCCCGCCCGCCCCGCTCCAGCCCGGCCGCGTGGTCTGCAACCTGCCGGGCTACCAGCTGCTCGACAGCCTGGCGGTCGAGGCCGATGGGCGGGTGTGCGTCGCGACGATCATCAACGGCGGGATCACGGCCTTCTCGCCGGACGGGACGACCGAGCACGTGGCGGTTCCGGACGTGATCGTCACCAACCTCTGCTTCGGCGGGGCGGATCTGCGGGACGTGTGGATCACCGGGTCGGGGACCGGGAAGCTCTGGCGCGGGCGGTGGGAGCGGCCGGGGCTGAGGCTGAACTATAACGCCTGACCGCTTCGCGGCCCCCTCAGTCGCTCCGCGACAGCTCCCCCAGAGGGGGAGCATCTCGGCGCACAGATCCTCCCCCTCTGGGGGAGGTGGCCCGGAGGGCCGGAGGGGGCCGCCGCAGGCGGCTGCAGCTTAGTACAGAACCCCCAGCGCTTCGCGCGAGAAGCTCTGCAGCTCGTCCTCGCGCCCGTCGCGGATCTTCACCACCCACTCGGGATCCTGCAGCAGCGCCCGGCCGACGCCGACGAGATCGAACTCGCCGCGATCCAGGCGCTCGAGCAGGCCGTCGATCGAGGCCGGCTGACTGCCCTCGCCGCCGAAGGCCGCGATGAACTCGCCCGACAGGCCCACCGAGCCGACGGTGATGGTCGGGGCGCCGGTCAGCTTCTTGGTCCAGCCGGCGAAGTTCAGGTCGCTGCCCTCGAACTCCGGCTCCCAGAACCTGCGTTGCGAGCAGTGGAAGATATCGGCGCCGGCGTCGGCCAGGGGCTGCAGCCAGGCCTCCAGCAGCTGCGGCGTCTCGGCGTTCTTCACCGCGTAGTCCTGCTGCTTCCACTGCGACAGGCGGATGATCACCGGATAGTCCGGGCCGACGGCGGCGCGGACGGCCTTCAGGATCTCGGCCGCGAAGGCGCTGCGCTCGGCGATGGTCGGACCGCCGAAGCCGTCGTCGCGCAGGTTGGTGCCGTTCCAGAAGAACTGATCGATCAGGTAGCCGTGGGCGCCGTGCAGCTCGATGGCGTCGAAGCCCAGGCGCTTGGCGTCGGCGGCGGCCGTGGCGAAGGCGGCGATGGTGTCGGCGATCTCGGCGTCGGTCATCGGCTCGGTGAACGGCGAGCCGCCGGCCTTGGACACGCCCGAGGGGCTGTCGATCTTGCCCAGCACGTCCTTGCCCTTGGCCGAACCCACATGCCACAGCTGCGGCGCGATCAGGCCGCCGACGGCGTGGACGTCGTCGACCACCTTCTTCCAGGCCGCCAGTTCCTTCTCGCCATGGAAGCGCGGGATGTTGGCGTCGTTCAGCGAGGCGGCGCGGGCCACGCCCGTGCCCTCGGTGACGATCAGGCCGACCTGGGCGGCCGCGCGGCGAGCGTAGTAGGCCGCCACGTCGTCGGTGGCCACGCCGCCGGGCGAGAACGACCGGGTCATCGGCGCCATCACTACCCGGTTGGGCAGCTTCAGCGACTTGAACTCGAAGGGCTTGAAGAGGGCGTCGAGGGCCATGCGGGCGCTCCAGCAGGAGTATGAACCGATGCGATCCAAACATTTGTTCGGAGCGACCGCCATGCAGAAATACTGCAACGGTCGTTGTATCTGGTGTGGCCCGTTCGGAAAGAAAACCCCTATCCCAGGATTTCGTCCAGCGCCGCCAGCAGGCGGTCGATCTGGCCGTCCGTCCCCACCGTGATCCGCAGGTGGTCCCCGATGCGCGGGGCGTCGAAGCGACGGACGATGACGCCGCGCTTGCGCAGTTCGGCCGCCAGCTCGGCGCCGGACCGCGAGGCGTGGCGGGCGAAGACGAAGTTGGCCGACGAGGCCGGGGCGGAGAAACCGCGCGCCTCCAGCCCCTCGACCAGGCGACGGCGGCCGGCGATCACGCGGGCGCAGCTTTCCTGGAAGAAAGCCTCGTCCTCGATCGAGGCGAGCGCGCCGGCCTGGGCGGGACGGCCCAGAGGATAGGAGTTGAAGCTGTCCTTCACCCGCGTCAGCCCCTCGATCAGGGCCGCGTCGCCGATGGCGTAGCCGACCCGCAGGCCGGCCAGGGCCCGCGACTTCGACATGGTCTGCACGACCAGCAGGTTGGGATGGTCGGCGACCAGCGGGATGGCGCTCTCGCCGCCGAAATCGACATAGGCCTCGTCGATCACCACCGGCTTGTCGGGATGCTCGGCCAGCAGGCGGGCGATCTCGGCCCGGGTCAGGGCGACGCCCGTGGGGGCGTTGGGGTTGGCGACGATGATCGCGCCGGACGGGCGGCGATAGTCCTCAATCCGCACCGACAGGTCATCGGCCAGCGGCACGGTCTCATAGGCCACGTCGAACAGCCGACAATAGGTCGGATAGAAGCTGTAGGTGATGTCGGGGAACAGCAGCGGCGCATCGTGCCCCAGCAGGGCGCGGAAGGCGTGGGCCAGCACCTCGTCAGAGCCGTTGCCGACGAACACCTGCTCCACGGCCACGCCGTGATAGGCGGCCAGGGCCTCGCGCAGCGCGCTGGAGGTCGGATCGGGATAGAGCCGCAGGGCCTCGCCCGCCGCCGCCGCGATCGCCTCGACGGCCTTGGGCGAAGGCCCATAGGGGCTCTCGTTGGTGTTCAGCTTGACCAGGTCGGCGATCTTCGGCTGCTCGCCCGGCACATAGGGCGACAGCTTGTGGACCAGCGGGCTCCAGAAACGGCTCAAGATCTTGCTCCCAACGACTTTCGCCGCCGGGATGCGCGAAGCCTGGGCCGCCCGTCAAGCGCGGGGTTGGCCCCTACTCCACCGCGTCGAGATATTCGATCTCCGGACGGCCGGCCATGAACGGCCCCATGGCCGCGCCGGCGGCCTTGAAATAGTCGGTGCCGCCGTGATGCTTGAGAGCGTCTTCGGAGGCATAAAGCTCCAGCACCTTGTAGACGCCGGCCTCGGTCTTGGACTTGGTCAGCTGATAGACGATCGCGCCCGGCTCGCTGGCCTTCACCTTGGCGGCCAGGCCCAGGAACACCGCTTCGAATTCGGACGTCTTGTCCGGCTGGACCTTCAGGGTCGCCACCACGCCGATCATGCTCGCCTCCCAACGTTTGTTTGAAAGGCAGGTTGGACGAGCGCGAGCGTGAACACAAGCGTCCCTCTCCCCTTGCGGGAGAGGGTGGCCTCCCGGAGGGAGGTCGGGTGAGGGGTCGCACGTACAGAAACGCCGCGACGGCGGTTCAGCCGTCGCGGCGTTTGATGTCTGAGAAACCCCTCATCCGTCGGCTGCGCCGACACCTTCTCCCGCAAGGGGAGAAGGAAAAAAGCTACCGCCGCTCGTTCCAGCCGTAGGCGACCCACGAGTGGCCGCCGACGTTGCGGGCCTCGATCAGGTTGGGATCGGCGTTGGCCTTGGCGTGGGCGTGGCGGCGGCCGCGCAGGGCGAAGGCGGCCAGGCCCAGCAGAGCGGTGGCCATGAAGCCCACCACCACCAGGGTCGCGGCGAACACGACGGCGACGATGGCGGCCACCGAAACGGCGATCGCCGTGGCCACGCCGCCGATCACTCCAGCCAGGCCGCGCCAAGCCGAAGACTGCGTCGCGCCGATGTTCGCGCCCAGGGTCATGGTCATCGTCGTCCTCGATCGGCGCCGGAGCGCCCAGAATCTCCGTCCTCGCCCCTTAGGTTGGCTTCGGAGGTCTGAACGTCAACTGAACACCCATTGGGTTCAATCACAAAGACTTTTCCGCTCAACCCGCGGCGGCCAGTCCGAGTTCCCTGCGCTCGCGCATCACGGTGGTGAAGGCGGCGTTGATCGCGGCCGCCTTGGCCTCGGCCACCTCGATGAACTCGGCCGGCAGGCCGCGGGCCCGGGCCCGGTCGGGGTGGGCGTCCGACAGCGCCAGCTTCCAGGCGCTGCGCACGGCGGCGTCGTCGGCGTCGGCCGCCACGTCGAGGATCACATAGGGATCATCCGCCCCCGCCCCCAGGTGGGTGGCGCTGAGACGGCGGAAAGCCAGCGGCGACAGGCCGAACAGCTCGGCCACCCGCTCCAGGTAGTCGAGCTCGTCCTGGGTCACAGCCCCGTCGGCCTTGGCGATGTGGAACAGACCGTCGAGCACGTCTTCCAACAGCTGCGGGCACGAGCGATAGCGCTTGGCCAGCCGCTTGGCGTAGCTCTCGAAGCCGTGGGTGGTCTGGCGGGCCAGGTCGTACAGGCGATGGATGTTCTGCTCGGAGGCCGGATCCGGGTGGAAGACCTGCGAGAAGGCCGCGAACTCATGGCCGTCGGCGCTGCCGTCGGCCTTGGCCAGCTTGGCGCCCAGCGCCGTGACCGCGGTCGAGAAGGCCGGATCCTGTCCCGGCGGTCCGGGCGGACACTCGGCGCACTCCGCCAGGTCCAGACGGCGGGCCGCGATGCTTGCGATGTTGCGCCAGAAGGTCATGCGGAGGGGTCTTAAAAGCCGGCCGGTCCTGGGAGATACGGATCCGAACGTCTCCAGGATGACGCTCCGGAAGCGCCTCATAGCACACGCCTCGCGGCGCACCCACCCGGCGATTGCTGCGCCGCACATGTAAACTTGTTCAGAATCGCCGCGAACTTCGGAGCCATCCGGCGCTTGCGTCGTTATGGTCGAGCTTGGAGCGCGGGTTGGTCCCGCCGGCGCCATGCTGCGGTCCCATTGCGGCCCGAAATGATCTAGTCAGTCCGCTGACGCTACCGAAAGGATTCCCGGCCGTATGGCGACCGCTCTTCTCTTCGCCCTCGCCCTGATGGCGCAGGACGCGCCCGTGACCACCGCCGCTCCGCCGCCGCGCACCCAGCCCGCCGCGACGCCGCCCAGCGACGAGTACGGCTATATCGCCTGGTGCTATGGCGCGCTCGGCGGCTACATCGACCTGTACGACCGGGTCATGCCCGAGGTGACGCGGATCGAGAAGGCCTTCCCCGGCCCCGACGGCGCGGCCGCGGCGCTGAAGGAATATCCGGCGATGCGCACCCAGGCGCGCTCGGACCTCAGGATCTACGCCTCGGCCATCACCGCCGCCGAAAAGGCCAGCCCGCGTCCGATCTCGGAATACGGCGCGGCGGCCATGAAGAAGGGCCGCTCGATCTGGGGCGGCTCGGAAACCATCGACAAGGCGCGCCTGGCCCAGGTGTGGATGAGCTGGTCGCCGCCCGGCGACTGCGAGACCCGCGCCAAGGCCCTGGAGAAGAAGTCCAACCTGTTCGGCCAGGCCCTGAACTACAACGTGAAGAGCGCCGTGCCGGCCCAGCCCGAGCCGCAGGCCGAAACGCCCGAACCGGCTCCGCCGCCGCCCGTCGAGGAACCCGCCGCGCCGGCCGAAGCGCCCGCCGCCAAGGTCGAGGTCTCGGCCCCCGCGCCAGCGCCCAAGCCCGCGGTCCAGAAGCCGGCCGTCCAGAAACCGGCGGCAGCCAAGCCGGTCGCCGCCAAGCCCGTGGCCGCCCCGGCGGTCAAGAAGCCCCTGGCCCCCATCGGCGCGACCCCGGCCAAGATCCCGGCCGGCCGCGAGATCATCATCGACCCCGCCAACCCGCAGGCCTGCGCCGGCAGCCTCCTGCCCGCCAAGCGCGGCGGCAAGGACGTGCTGATCTGCAAGCCGGACTGAGGGCGGCGCCAGCCCCCTCCGGCCTTCCGGGCCACCTCCCCCAGAGGGGGAGGATCTGGAGATGCTCCCCCTCTGGGGGAGCTGTCGCGGAGCGACTGAGGGGGCCGCCGCCAGGCGGTCCTCACGGCGCCGTCGGCAACACCCCGCTCCGCGCCAGGGCCGCGTACCACGCGTACGACGCCTTGGGCGTGCGCACCCCGCTCGCTCGGTCGTGGGTCACCAGGCCGAACTTCGAGCGGTAGCCCAGCGCCCATTCCCAGTTGTCGATCAGGCACCAGGCGAAGAAACCCTTCACCGGCGAGCCGGCCTCCATGGCCGCCTTCACCGCCTGCAGGTGCCGGCGCAGGAAGGCGATGCGGAAGGTGTCGGCCTGGATGCCCGGCCCGTCGCCGAACGGATCCGAGCAGCCGTTCTCGGTGACGAACACCGGCGGGTTGCCGTACTCGGTGCGCAGCCGCGCCAGCACCTCGGCCAGGCCCGACGGATCGACATGGCGGCCGAAGGCGTCCAGCTCCACGCCCTTGGGCGGCGCGGCCGGCGCGATCTTGCCGGGCGACATCGGCGCCAGGCGCATATAGGCCGGCGCGTAGTAGTTCACCCCCATGAAGTCGACCTTCTGGCGGATGGTCGAAAGGTCCTCCGAGCGCACCCGGTCGCCCAGGAACTCGTCCATGGCGTCGGGATATTCGCCCTTCAGCAGGGGATCCAGCCACGCCCGGTTCCACAGCGCGTCGAGCCCGTCCGACGCCAGCCGGTTCCAGAACGCCAGCCCGCCGCCCGCTGGCCGGCACGGCTGCAAGGCCAGGGTGGTGCCGATGGAAAAGTCGCTCTTGGCCGCCCGCAGGGCCTGGATCGCCAGTCCCTGGCCCAGGTTCATGTGATGGGTCACCGGCCCCAGCAGGGCGACGTCCTTGAGGCCCGGCGCGTGCTCGCCGGTGACGTGGCCGAACACCGCGTGCACGGCCGGTTCGTTGAGCACGATGATCCGCTTGAGCCGGTCGCCCAGCCGCTCGCCGACCAGGGCGGCGTAGTCGGCGAAGGCCTGGGCCGTGTCGCGCGCCGCCCAGCCGCCGCGATCCTGCAGGGCCTGCGGCAGGTCCCAGTGAAACAACGTGGCGTAGGGCGTGACGCCCTTTTCCAGCAGGCCGTCGATCAGCCGGGCGTAGTGGTCGATCCCCGCCTGGGAGACGGCTCCGGCCCCGGTGGGCAGCAGCCGCGACCACGAGATCGAGAACCGGTAGCCGCCCAGCCCCGCCCCGGCCACCAGGTTCACGTCGTCGGCCCAGCGGCGATAGCTGTCGGTGGCCACCTTGGCGTTCGAGCCGTCGACGATCTTGCCCGGCAGGTCCTGAAACACGTCCCAGACGCTGGGGCCGCGCCCGTCGGCGTCGGGCGAGCCCTCGGTCTGGAAGGCCGCGGTGGCCGTGCCCCAGACGAAGTCCCTGGGAAAATCGCGCGACTTCGGCTGCACGTCGCCGGGCCGCTGCGTCCCGCACCCTGACAACCCCGCCGCCGCTCCGCCGACCGCCAACGCGCCCAGCGCCCGACGGCTCATGCCCGCCTGATCCACGCTCCACCCCCAGCTTTGGATCGGAGGCTCACAACCTCCGTTGGGGGAACAATGCAGCTATAACCGGATACTTGGCCAGCCCGCGATTTTGTCACTTCAACCGCCGTACATTTTGTCAGGCCGGACATAGGTCGGGAAAGAACGGCGTTCACCCCTGGGTCCCAGAACATCGCATTTTGGGAAGAACCCATGGCCCTCGAAGGCGCCCGAAAAAACTCAGCCCTGGTCGCGGCGGTCGTCGCCATGGCCCTGACCGCGGGCCTGGCCGCCTGCGGAGGCGGCGGCGGCTCCAGTTCCAGCAGCTCCAGCAGCAGCTCATCGTCGAGCAGCTCATCCAGCAGCAGCTCGAGCAGCTCCAGCTCCAGCTCCAGCTCCAGCAGCACGGCCTCGACGTCCTGCTCGGAGAGCACCCAAGGCGCGCAGCTGGTCTGCCTGGCCAACGTGTTCCGGGCCACGCTCAGCAGCAGCCAGCTCAGTTCGGTCAGCTACAGCCTGACCTCGTCCAACGCCACAGACCACTGGTCGAACCTGCCGGTCGGTTCGGTCAGCCGCCTGGGCCTGGCGCTCAGCGCGCTAAGCACCGACCAGAAGACCGCCGCCGAGGCCCTGATCGCCGCGGCCCTGACCACCCAGGGCCAGTCGACCATGACCGGCCTGCGCGCCGCCGACGGGTACCTGGCCACCGCCGCCAGCGGTTATGGCCAGAACCTCTACTACGTCGCCTTCCTGGGCACGCCCTCGACCTCCAGCCCGTGGATCCTGGAGTTCTCCGGCCACCACTACACCTTCATGGCCAGCGTCACGGGCGACTATGTCAGCATGACCCCCAACTTCGTGGGGGTGGAGCCGCTGTCGTTCACCTACGGCGGCACGGCCTACACGCCGATGCAGACCCGGCACGACACCCTGGCGGCGATGCTCAGCGGCCTGTCGTCCACCCAGCTGGCCTCGGCCAAGCTGTCCCAGGCCTATGACGACGTGCTGGTCGGCCCGCAGGAGGACGGCGACTTCCCCTCGACCCAGTCGGGCCTGGCGGTCTCGAGCCTGAGCTCCACCCAGCAGGCGCTGGTGAAGGCGGCGATCAACGCCTACGCCGCCGACGCCAACGGCACGGGCCAGGCCGACGCCTACACGACCGACACGGCCCTGGCCTCGACCTACATCTCGTGGGCGTCCTACTCGGACCTGTCGACCAAGGGCTCCTACGTCCGCATCGACGGCCCGCGCGTCTGGATCGAACTCAGCGTCCAGAGCGGCGTCGTGTTCAGCGCCAATCACTATCACAGCATCTGGCGCGACAAGACGGCGGACTATGGCGGCAACTTCACGTTCTGAGGCAGCCCGTCCAATGACTAACGCCGCCTCTCCCCCCACTCCCGTCATTCCCGCCCTTGTGGCGGGAACCCCTCTGTCAGCCGCAAGGGCCGATGGGGCGGACCGCCGGCGGTCCGCTGGCGCTTCACCTGCGAGCGGAACCAGGGTTTCCCGCCACTTGGCCTGCCCTCGGGCCAGCCTTCGGCTGGTCCCGGGGGGCGGGAATGACGGGAGGAAGGAAGTGCGCTCTTTCCCACGCCTCGCGGCATGGATGGCTGTTCTCACGATAGCCCTCCTGACCACGGGCCTGGCCATCGCCCACCCGATGGCCAAGTCCTTCGTCCAGATCCGCGTGCTCGACCACGCCTGGCGGCTGCATCTGCGGCTGCCGGCCGACCGGCTGGAGGTCGCCTTCCTCCAGGCCGGGCTGGTCCCCAAGCCGCTCGGCGACGGTCGCCCCACCCTGACGGCGGCGGGCGTGGCGGCCTACGTCCAGGACCGCATCCAGCCGCGCTCGCCAAATGGCGCGGCCTGGGGCGTGCAGGTCCTCAGCGTCGACGAGGTCCCCTTCCCCACCGACGAGTGGACGGTCGAGGTCGATCTGACCCCGCCGCCCGGCCCGGCGCCGGACTCCCTGGTGCTGGACTACGAGGTCATCGTCCGTGAGATCGCCACCCACTCGGCGGTGCTGACCCTGGAGCAGGACTGGGCGCGCAACGTGCTGCCGCACAAGCCGCGCCTGCTGGGAACCTTGCGGGCCGAGACCCGGCAGATCCGCATCGACCGCGTCCAGGGCTCGCCCTGGCCGGCCTGGACCAGCATGGTCGTCATGGGCGCGCGCCACATCCTGGAGGGCGCCGACCACCTGCTGTTCCTGGTCACCCTGATCCTGACCGCGCCGCTGGTCGCCGAGAACGGCCGCTGGCGGCCGGTCGGCGACGCCCGGAAGGCGCTGTGGGCCACCTTCGCCCGCGTCAGCGCCTTCACGGTCGGCCACTCGATCTCGCTGCTGGGCGCGGCCCTGGGCTGGCTGCCGCCGGGCGGCAAGATCGTCGAGGCGCTGATCGCCCTGTCGGTCGGGATCTCGGCCCTGCACGCCCTGCGGCCGATCTTCCCCCGGCGCGAGGCCTGGATCGCCGGCGGCTTCGGCCTCGTCCACGGCCTGGCCTTCGCCGAGACGCTGAGCGCGCTGCAGCTCTCGACCGGCCAGCTGGTGGCCGCGACGCTGGGCTTCAACCTCGGGATCGAGCTGGTGCAGCTGCTGATCGTCGCGGCCGTGGCGCCGGTGGTGTTCGTGCTGCGGCGGCGGGCGGCGGGCGTGTGGACCCGCTGGGCGCTGGGGGCCGGCGCGCTCGTGGCGTCGATGGTGTGGCTGTACGCGCGGTTGGCGTAGGCCTGCTCCCTTCCCCCTCGATGGGGGAAGGGTCGGGGATGGGGGTGACCTGCTGAGCCGGCGACGACGCCAAGCATCAACCGCCGCAGCCACCCCCACCCCTGCCCCTCCCCCATCAAGGGGGAGGGAAAGTGGGTTACGCCGCCGCCCCTCGCGCCCGGGCCAGCGGGTCGTAGTTCAGGATCGGCGACAGCCAGCGCTCGGTCGTGGCCAGGTCCCAGCCCTTGCGGCGGGCGTAGTCCTCGACCTGGTCGAAGTCGATCTTGCCGACCCCGAAATAGTGGCTCTGCGGGTGGCTGAAATAGAGGCCCGAGACGGCCGCGCCGGGGCTCATGGCGAAGCTCTCGGTCAGGGCCATGCCGGTGGCGGCCTCGGCGTCGAGCAGGCGGAACAGCGTGCCCTTCTCGGTGTGGTCGGGCTGAGCCGGATAGCCGGGGGCCGGACGGATGCCCTGGTACTTTTCGGCGATCAGGCGATCGGCGTCGAAGCCCTCTTCCGGCGCATAGCCCCACAGCTCGACGCGAGCCTTGTGGTGCAGCCACTCGGCGAAGGCCTCGGCCAGGCGGTCGGCCAAGGCCGAGGCCATGATCGCCGAATAGTCGTCGCCGGCGTCCTTGAATTTCTTGACGATCTCGTCCTCGCCGTGACCGGCGGTCACCGCGAAGCCGCCGACATAGTCGGCCGGGCCGCCCACGGGCGCGACGAAGTCCGACAGGGCCAGGTTGGCCTTGCCCTCGCCCGGTCCCTTGTCGATCTGCTGGCGCAGGGTGTGCAGGCGGGCGATCTCGACCGTGCGGGTCTCGTCGCTGTACAGCACCACGTCGTCCTCGACCGCCTGGGCCGGCCAGAAGCCGATCACGCCCTTGGCCCCGAACCACTTCTCGGCGATGACCTTGTCGAGCATGACGCGGGCGTCGCGATAGAGGTCGCGGGCGGCCTCGCCGACCACGTCGTCGTCCAGGATCTGCGGATAGCGGCCGATCAGCTCCCAGCTTGCGAAGAACGGCGACCAGTCGATGAACGGCTCCAGCTCAGCCAGGCTCGGCTCGAACACCCGCGTACCGGTGAACAGCGGCTTGGGCGGCGTGTAGCCCTTCCAGTCGATGGCGTACTTGCGCTTGCGGGCCTCGCCGATGGCGGTGCGGGCCTTGACCGTCTGGCCGCGGGCGTACTGCTCGCGCACCTTGACGTATTCGGCGCGGGTCTCGCCGATGATCCGGTCGCGCTCGCTTTCCGACAGCAGGCCCGAGACCACGCCGACCGCCCGGCTGGCGTCGACGACATAGGTGGTCGGGCCGCGCCGATAGGCCGGCTCGATCTTCACCGCCGTGTGGGTGCGGCTGGTGGTGGCCCCGCCGATCAGCAGCGGGATGTTGAAGCCCTGGCGCTCCATCTCGGCGGCCACGAACACCATCTCGTCCAGCGACGGGGTGATCAGGCCCGACAGGCCGATCATGTCGACCTGGTGCTTCTTGGCTTCGTCGAGGATGCGGTCGGCCGGGACCATCACGCCCAGGTCGATGACCTCGTAGTTGTTACACTGCAGCACGACGCCGACGATGTTCTTGCCGATGTCGTGGACGTCGCCCTTGACGGTGGCCATCAGCACCTTGCCGGCCGCCTTGCGGACCTGACCTTCCTTCTCGGCCTCCATGAACGGCATCAGCCAGGCCACGGCCTGCTTCATCACGCGGGCCGACTTGACCACCTGCGGCAAGAACATCTTGCCCGCGCCGAACAGGTCGCCGACGACGTTCATGCCGTCCATCAGCGGGCCTTCGATGACGTGCAGCGGACGCTCGGCGGCCAGGCGCGCCTCTTCGGTGTCGGCCTCGATGAACTCGGTGACGCCATTGACCAGGGCGTGGGTGATGCGCTCGCCCACCGTGCCCTCGCGCCAGGCCAGATTGACCTGCTGGGCCGCGCCCTTCTCGCCCTTGTAGCGCGGGGCCATGTCGACCAGGCGCTCGGTGTTGCTCTGCACCGGATCGCGCTGCGGGCGGTTGAGGATCACGTCCTCGACGGCCTCGCGCAGCACCGGGTCGATGTCGTCATAGACCGGCAGGTCGCCGGCGTTGACGATGCCCATGTCCATGCCGGCGTTGATGGCGTGGTACAGGAACACCGAGTGGATCGCCCGGCGCACCGGCTCGTTGCCGCGGAAGCTGAACGACACGTTCGACACCCCGCCCGAGATCCGGGCCCAGGGGCAGCGGTTCTTGATCTCGCGCGTGCCCTCGATGAAGTCGACGGCGTAGTTGTCGTGCTCCTCGATCCCCGTCGCCACGGCGAAGATGTTGGGGTCGAAGATGATGTCCTCGGGCGGGAAACCCACCTTGTCGACCAGGATACGGTAGGCCTTCTCGCAGATCTCGATCTTGCGGGCGGCGGTGTCGGCCTGGCCGACCTCGTCGAAGGCCATGACCACCACGGCCGCGCCGTAGCGCAGGCACAGCTTGGCCTGCTCGATGAACTTGGCCTCGCCTTCCTTCATCGAGATCGAATTGACGATCGCCTTGCCCTGCACGCACTTCAGGCCGGCCTCGATCACCTCCCACTTGGAGCTGTCGATCATCACCGGCACGCGGGCGATGTCGGGCTCGGCGGCCATCAGGTTCAGGAAGGTGACCATCGCCTGCTCGCTGTCGAGCAGGCCTTCGTCCATGTTGACGTCGATGACCTGGGCGCCGGCTTCCACCTGCTGGCGGGCTACCGACAGGGCTTCGCTGAAGTTGCCCTCGACGATCAGCTTCTTGAACTTGGCCGAGCCGGTGACGTTGGTGCGCTCGCCGATGTTGACGAAGACAGGTCTCATTGGGATGCGCTCAGAATAGCTTGCAGGCCGGCGATGTGGGTCAGCCAGCCGTCGTGACCGTCGCCCTCCTGCCAGAGTTCGTCGAGTTCGGAGGCCGGGCCGACCACGCGGGCCAGGGCGGCCTTGGCCAGGCGAGCCGCGCCTTCCGGCGGCGCGCCCAGTTCCGCCTTCAGGCCCTGATGGTCGGCCGGCAGCAGCGCGGCTTCGCTCAAGGCGGCGGCGACCACCGCGGCGGCGGCCACGGCCATCTCGGCCTCGGGCGCTTCCAGATAGCCGGCGGCCTTGGTCACGTGGTCGAGGATCAGCACCACCGCGCGCCAGTCGGGCGCTTCGGCCAGGTCGGCGATGAAGTCGGCGGCTTCGTCGTTTTCGAAGGGTCCGTTGTCCCAGGCCATGATCAGGCCGCCGTCGCGGCTTGCTTGGCGCGCGCCTCGGCCAGGGCCAGCTGGCCCCGGAGGAAGTCGGCGACCTCGATCCCCTGCGCCTTCAGCGCCTTGGGATAAAGCGACGAGGCGGTCAGGCCCGGCAGGGTGTTGGTCTCCAGATAGACGAGGCCGTGCTCGGAGACGATGAAGTCCGAACGCGAATAGCCGCGACAGCCCAGCGCCTTGTGAGCCTTCAGCGCCTGGTCCTGCAGAGCGGCGTTGATCTCCGGCGCGAAGGTGGCCGGGCAGATTTCCTCGGTGTCCTTGGCCAGGTACTTGGACTTGTAGTCGAACTTGCCGGCCGACGGACGGATCTCCACCGGCGGCAGGGCGATCAGTTCGCCGCTGGCCAGCTCCAGCACGCCGCAGGTCGATTCCAGACCCTGCACGAAGGGTTCGATGACATAGGCCTGCTCGGTCGCAGCCTTCAGGGCCGCGTCCAGGTCCGCCGGCGTATCGACGAAGATCAGGCCGTAGCTGGAGCCGTCCTCGGACGGCTTGGCGATCAGGCGGCCGTACTTGGCCAGCGCCGCCTGCGCGTCCTCCGAAGCGATGTTCTGCGGGACCGAGACGCCGGCCTGCGCGACCACGTCCTTCGCCCGCGTCTTGCTGAACGCCAGCCAGCTGGCGTGCGAGCCCGAGCCGGTGAAGGCCACGCCGCGCGCCTCGCACAGCTTCTGCAGGCCGCCATCCTCGGCGAAGCCGCCGTGCAGGCTGAGCAGCAGGGCGCGGTCCTCGCGGGCGGCGGCGTCCAGGGCCGTCTCGATGTCGCCGATCGGCGCGCCTTCGGTCGGCAGGTCCAGCTCGAACGGACGGTCATGGCCCAGCAGCACGGCCTGGCTGGCCGAATAGACCTGGCCGTCCGGCGCCCAGAACCACAGGTCGGCGTCCGGCAGCTGCCGGGTCAGGCTCTGGGCGCTGGCCACGGCCACGAGACGCTCGCGGCTGGGGCCGCCGAAGAGGATGGTGGTGCGCATCAGACTCGTACTCGATCAGGCCAGTTCGAAGGGTTCGAGGCCCGACAGGCGCATGGCCTTGGGGCGCTCGGGGATGGCGCGGGGCGCGACGCCGCGCACCTCGTCGGCCACGTGGCGGATGTGGTCGGGGGTGGTGCCGCAGCAGCCGCCCAGGATGTTGACCAGACCGTCCTTGGCCCATTCGTGCAGGGCGTGGCCGGTCTCGTGCGGCTCCTCGTCGTACTCGCCCATGGCGTTGGGCAGGCCGGCGTTGGGATAGGCCGCGACCAAGGTGTCGGCGATGCGGGCCATCTCGGCGATGTGCGGGCGCATCAGATCAGCCCCCAGGGCGCAGTTGAAGCCGACGGCGAACGGCTTGGCGTGCTTGATCGAGTTCCAGAACGCCTCGGCGGTCTGGCCCGACAGGGTGCGGCCCGAGCGGTCGGTGATGGTGCCGCTGATCCAGATCGGCAGCTCCTCGTGGCCCTCGTCGCGCCAGTCGAGGATCGCCTTGATGGCGGCCTTGCAGTTCAGGGTGTCGGTGATGGTCTCGATCAGGAACAGGTCGACCCCGCCCTGGTAGAGGGCGTCCACCTGCTGGCGATAGGCCTGGTAGACCTGGTCGAAGGTCACCTTGCGCGCGCCCGGATCGTTCACGTCCGACGACATCGACAACATGACGTTCAGCGGACCGATCGAGCCGGCGATGAACTTCGGACGGTCGGGATTTTCGGCGTTCCAGCGGTCGGCGACCTGGCGGCCGATCTTCGCGCCTTCCAGGTTGATATCCCAGACGTCCTGTTCGCCGAGGCGATAGTCGGCCTGGGCGATGGTGGTGCCCGAGAAGGTGTTGGTCTCGGAGATGTCGGCGCCGGCCGCGAAATAGGCGTCGTGAAGCTCGGCCACGAGATCCGGCCGGGTCAGGCACAGGATGTCGTTGTTGCCCTTCATCTGACCGTCGAAGTCGGCGAAGCGCTCGGCGCGATAGTCGGCCTCGCTCAACTTCTTCTTCTGGAACATCACGCCCCAGGAGCCGTCGAGAATGAGGATGCGCTCCTTGGCGGCGGCCTTCAGGGCCGCGACGCGGTTCGCACGGATGGTCAGGTCGGTCATTTCGCGGCTCCTTGCTGGCGCGCGAGTTCCTTGTTGAACGCCGTCTCGGAGGCGTTGACGAACCGGCCCAGCTCGGTCGGATCGATGAAGGCGTCCGCGTCGCCGCGCAGCTGCTTCTGGCGCTTGGCCAGCAGGCCGCCCTGCTCCTCGTGGCTGGGCAGCATGACGTCGGTCGGCAGCGCCCGCATGGTCGCGAAGCTGGCCCGATAGTCGGCGACGATGGTCTTGTGGGTCTTGTTGCCGACCAGCACGTTGCCGGCCACCGACAGCGAGCACGGGAAGGTCACGTTCAGCGGCCGGTCCTTCTCGACCACCTGGGTGGTCCAGGTGGTGCAGCCGACGGTGTGGCCGGGCGTCAGGTGGGCGACCAGGGTCGTGCCGCCCATCTTCAGCTTGGTCTCGTCGCCGAACGCCTTGTCGACCTTCACGGCCGGAAAAGGCGTTGCGCCATTGGCGTTGTCGCCAAAGTGCTGGCCCTTCTCCAGGGCCGGCTTGTCGGCGCGCGAGGCCCAGACCTTGGCGCCGGTGTCAGCCTTGAGTTGGGCGAGGCCGCCGGCATGGTCGAAGTGGGCGTGGGTGTTGATCAGCACCTTCACGTCGGTGAGCTTGAAGCCCAGCGACTGGATGTTGCGCTCGATCAGCTTGCCGCCCTCGGCCGACGGGCCGCCGTCCAGCACCACATGGCCTTCCGGCGAGGTGATCAGCCAGGCCGACAGCCCCTCGGAGCCGACGTAATAGATGTTGCCCACCACCCGATAGGGCCGGTTCGGCTTGGTCCAGGAAGCGTTGTCCTGCGCGCCGGCCGGGGAAAGGCCGGCCAGTCCCAGGGCCAGGGCGAAGGTCAGGATCCGCTTCATGCCGCGGCCTCCGCCGCCGGGGCCGGCGCGGTCTCGCGCACGCCCAGCACGCGGCAGATGGCGTAGACCAGATCGGCCCGGTTCAGGGTGTAGAAGTGGAAGTCGTTGAAGCCCTGCTCCTGCAGCTTGGCGCACATCTCGGCGGCCACCGAACAGGCGATCAGGCGGCGGGTCTCGGGATCCTCGTCCAGCCCGTCGAACAGGTTGGCCAGCCACGACGGCACCGAGGTCTGGCAGGCCACCGACATCTTCTTCAGGCCGTTGAAGTTGGTCACCGGCATGATCCCCGGCACGATCGGGATCGTGATCCCGGCCGCGCGGGCCTTGTCGACGAAGCGCAGGAAGGCGTCGATGTCGAAGAAGAACTGGCTGATACCCAGGGTCGCGCCGGCGTCGACCTTGGCCTTCAGCACCTCGATGTCGTGGTCGAGCGAGGGGCTCTCGGGGTGCTTCTCGGGATAGACCCCGACCAGCACCTCGAACGGCGCGATGCCGCGCAGGGCCGCCGTCAGCTCGGTGGCGTTCTTGTAGCCGTCCTCGCGGGGCACGTAGACGCCGCCGATGCCGCCCTCGCCGGGAGGCGGATCGCCGCGCAGCGACACGATGTGGCGCACGCCGATGTCCCAGTAGTCGTGGATCACCTCGTCGACCTCGGCGCGGCTGGCGCCGACGCAGGTCAGGTGGGCGGCCGGCTTCAGGCTGGTCTCGTCGAGGATGCGCTTGACGGTGCGGTGGGTGCGCTCGCGGGTCGAACCGCCAGCGCCGTAGGTCACCGACACGAAGGCCGGATCCAGCGGGGCCAGGCGGGTGATCGCCTCCCACAGGCTGGCTTCCATCTTTTCGGTCTTGGGCGGGAAGAACTCGAACGAGACGCGCGGACGCACGGCGCCGACGGGACGCTCGCCGGCGCGGGCGACGGGACCGATGACCCGGCGGGTGGGCGGCAGGGTCATGCGGCGGTCCTTTCGGCGAGCGCTTGCGCCGGGCGGCGGGCGGTCCAGATCTTCACGGTGAGCCCTTCGGCCGTGGTCGGCGGCAGGGCGATATTGGCTTCCGGGACCAGGCCGCCGGCGACGATCCAGGGCTGGATCTCGTCGTCGGCGAAGCCGAGACGGCGATGCTGGTGGGCCTCGCGCAGGAACTCGTGGTCGTGCGGGGCGAAGTCGGCGATCAGCAGCAGGCCGCCGGGCGCGACCAGGCGCGCGGCCTCGCCCACGGCGGCGGCGGGATCGCCCAGATAGTGCAGCACCTGGTGGACGGTGACGAGGTCGGCGCAACCGCCCGGCAGGCCCGTGTCGAAGATGTCGCCGTGGCGCAGTTCGCATGCCGTCAGCCCGGCCTTGGCCACCTCGTCGCGGGCGATGTTCAGCATCTGCTGCGACAGGTCCAGGCCCAGGGCGTTGACCACCCGCTTGCCCAGCAGGGTGAGCATGCGGCCAGCGCCCGCGCCCAGGTCGACCATCTCGTCGAACGGCCCTTCGCCGATCGCTCGCAGGATGGCCGCCTCGACCTCCTGCTCGTCGACATAGAGCGAGCGGATCTCGTTCCAGCGCGCGGCGTTGCGGGCGAAATAGGCCTGGGCGCCGGCCGAGCGTTCGGCCCGCACCGCGGCCAGCTGGCTGGCGTCGGCCTGGATGACGGCGTCGTCGCGGTCGATCAGCCCCAGGGCCGAAGCGACCACCGCCCCGCCGCCCGAAGTCCCCGCCAGGCGGTAGAAGACCCAGGCGCCGTCGGGAAAACGTTCGACCAGCCCGGCCTCGGCCAGAAGCTTCAGATGGCGGGAGACGCGCGGCTGGCTCTGGTCGAGGATCCGGCACAGTTCGAGCACCGAAAGCTCGTCCGCCGCCAGCAGCGCGAGGATGCGCAGACGGGTGCTTTCGCCCGCCGCGCGCAAAACGTCGACAACCTGTTCGCTCGATAGCGCCATAGGGACATAAAGATATCTTTATGTCCGATTTGGCAAGCGATTTCTAAGCTGAGAGACCGTCCTTAGCCCGCCGCGCGGAGATCAAAAAGCCCCGCGAGCGCTCCAAACGCACGGCGCAGGGGATAAATCTTCCCCTGCCCGCCCCGCGCCTATTCGGCCGGCTGCCACAGCTCGATCTTCAAGCCTTCAGGATCGACCAGCCAGGCGAACTTGCCGTAGCCCTCGTCCTGGCGGCCGGTCGGTTCGACGCCCGCCGCGGCGGCCTTGGCCAGCACGCCCTCCAGGTCGTCGACGACGAAGTTGACCATGAACGGCGCGGCCGATGGCTCGAAATAGCGGGTGTCGGCAGGGAACGGCGACCAATTGCCGGTGAACGGCTTCTTCGAAGGCTCGAACACCGCACCGCCCCAGTCCTCGATCTTGAAGCCGAGCACCCGCGCGTACCAGTCGGCCAGCGCCTTGGGATCGCTCGCCTTGAAGAACACGCCGCCCAGACCGAGCACCTTGGCCATGACTTCCCCTCCACCCGCAAAGAGCAGAGGGGACTACATCACGCCGCCACCGGGCTCGCCAGGGGCTCGCCGAGGAAGTAGCGGCGCAGGTTCTCCAGGGTCAGGTTGACCATGGCCGGAATGCTGTCGAGCGTCGCGCCGGCCATGTGCGGGGTCAGCACCGTGTGGGGCACGTCGGCCCAGCGGGCCGGCGAGGTCGGCTCCTGCTCGAAGACGTCGAGGGCGGCCATGCCCAGGCGGCCGGCCTTCAGAGCCTCGACCAGGGCGTCCTCGTCGACCAGCGACCCGCGCGAGACGTTGACCAGCAAGCCCTGCGGACCCAGGGCGTCGATAACCCCGGCGTTGATCAGGTGGCGGTTGGACACGTCGGGCCGGGCGCAGACCACCAGGATGTCGCTGTCGCGGGCCAGGGCCAGCAGGTTGTCGGCGCGCGGCCACTCGGTCTCCTTGGGGCGCGGACCCCACCAGGCGACCTTGACGTCGAAGGCGGCCAGGCGGCGGGCGACGGCCTCGCCGATATGACCCAGGCCGACGATCCCGGCCTTGCGGCCGCGCAGGCCGTGGCGCGCGCCCATGCGGTCCATCGAGCTCCAGCGGCCGCTGCGCACCCGCCGGTCGCCCTCGGCGATCCCGCGCCAGGCGCCCAGCAGCAGGCCCAGCGCATGATCGGCCACGTCGCCGGCGTTGAGGCCGACCGAGTGGGTCACCGCCAGCCCGTGGGCCCGGCACCAGGGCACGTCGACGCCGTCATAGCCGGCGCTGACGCAGGCGATCAGGCCCAGGCGCGGCATTTCCGACAGCAGGTCGCGCGGCAGCACCATCTCGCCGGCGTGGACGATGGCCTGCACCTTCCCGCCCGGCCCTTCAAGAAAGTCCAGGCGATCAGGATAGTCCCACAGGCGGTGCACCTCGTAGGCGCCCTCCAGCAGCGGCTGCATCGGCAGCAGCATCTCGTGCGAAAGAACGATGTGGGGCTTTACGACAGGGTTTTGCGGCATTGGCGGCGGCTCCGGTCCCGGCGCGCGGCGGAAGGTCTCCGTCGCCGATCCGCGGGACGATCATCTCCAAAGGACAAGCTACTCTTCTGGCGGCCGGGCGCCAGCACGTAGCGCGCGACGCACGAATATCTGAAGTCGTCCGGCGGCGGCTTGCGCGAACGCCTCGCCCCGGCCGGACTGCCGCAGACAACCCGCCGCGCCGATCACCGGTTCCCGCACCGCAACAGGCAATGCCAAGCTGTGAACGCCTTGAGCGCGAACGGGTTTTATTCCTTGGCGCCGAGCACGGCGCCTTAGGGAGAGCTCCCCATGTTGACGAAAACCCTGCTGGCGGGCGCAGCGCTCGCCATGATCGTCTCCGGCGCGGCCGTCGCCAATCCGAAGATCAAGGCCGGCGCCGCCGTGGCCGCGCCCAAGCAGCCGATCCCCTACAGCCAGCTCGACGCCTATACCAAGGCCTCGCCCAAGCAGCGCGCGACCAAGGACTGGTGGGCCGGCGAGGCGGCCACCGGCATGCAGGCCGACACCTCGGCGACCATGCCGCCGGCGTCCCCAGCCAATTCGATGAACGGCTCGATGTCCGGTGACGCCGCGGCCAGCACTCAGGTCAATCCGCCCATGACCGACGCCCCGGCCTCGATGCCGACCACGCCGCCGACCAACAGCACGCCGCCCGACGACATGGCCCCGCAACCCGGCTCGAACCTACCCGGAACCGACCCGAACATGCCGCCGAAAGAGCCGAAGTAGACAGGCGACCAAGGCGCAACTAAAGCGCGACTATTCGCTTTACCATGAGCCCCCTCTGCCCCTATCGTGAAGAGGCAGGGGGGTCTGCACATGCAACTTCGTCGCGAGCTCGCGGCATGTTTCGTCGTGGCCGTCATCGTGACGGCGATCGCGGCGATCATCGCCGTGCTCGATCCCATGGGTCTGGACGAGGCGTCCGACCGGCATAGCGCCGGCGTGGTCGGGCGCATGACGGCGCCGTTCTACGGCGGCGAGCCCGACGCGCCGCCCCATCGCCCCACGGTGGTTCTCGTCAGCGACGCCACCCTGCAGGAGATGGCCACGCCCTGGCCTCCCCCGCGCGGCTTCTACAGCGATCTCGTCCGCACCCTGGCCGCCGAACGTCCCTCGGCGATCTTCCTCGACTACATGCTGGTGTCCGAGTTCGGCGAGCCCAGCGAGCGCCAGGCCTTCATCCAGACCGTCGGCGAGGTCACCCGGGTCGCCGACTGGCCCAAGGGCGCCGACTGCCGCTCGACCCCGCTCCACAAGCTGAAATGCATCGTCCAGGCCGGCGGCGTGCCGGTGATCCTCGGCAAGCAGTTTCCGCCCGACCAGTGCGGCCCGATCACCGGCAGAACCATGTCCATGGACATGATCGCCCAGGACGGCGTGGCCCTGCTGGCGCCGCTGGGCTGGCCCGACCTGCCGGACGCCTATCGGCCCGTCCTTACCCGCCAGGACTATGCGGCCGCCATGAACGACGCCTATGGCGACAAGCGGGACCCGGCCAAGAACAAGCAGGCCGCGGCGCTGATGGCGTCCTGCAAGGCCCTGCGCACGATCGAGGTCCCGGGCGATGCGACCAGGCCGGGCTTCGCCTGGCACGGCGGCGCGCAATACGATCTCTCCCCGGCGATGGCCGCCTACGCCGTCGACTGCCTGCGCGCGCCGGCCAGGCCGGAGGAGGGCAAGACCCTGTGCGCGGCCCTGCGGGCGCTGCCGACCGAAGGGCCTGCGTTTCGCGAGACGCTGGACAGGCTCGGCCTTCCTGCGGAGAAGGCCTCGGTCATCTGGGGATCGCGCCCCGATCCGAAAAAGCTGGCGCTCGACCAGAAGATCTACGCCGTCAGCGACGAAGAAAAGGACTGCGACAAGGAAACCCGCTCGCCGCTGCGGCTGCTCTCCGTCGGCTTCGTCCAGCTGAGTTCGGCGATCGGCGAACACGAGGCCGCCGCCAAGGTCGCCTGCCCCTACGCGCCCACCTTCGACTACGCCGTGCTGCGCGACGAGCTGACCGGCCCGCGCGCCGGCGAAGTTCGCGGCTACCTTGCGGGCCGCACGGTGATGGTGGGCGCCGCGCAGTCGGGCAACAACGACTGGATCAGCAACGTCGTCCACGGCCGCCAGCCCGGCGTGCAGTTCCACGCCATGGCCTACGACAACCTGGTCCGCCTGGGGCCGAACCTGCAGCGGCCGCCGCCCGACGTCTTCGAGGACGGCCTGCTCGGCGACCTCAACCTCGACTGGGGCGAGGTGCTGGAGTTCGCCTGCGCCTTTTCGATCGCCTTCCTGGTAGAGCACACCCGGCGGCGCGTCGAAGCCGAAGGCGTTCGCCGCCGCGACGTCCTTCGCAAGATCGTCGGCCTCTTCCTGATGAGCTGCGTCGTGCTGACCACGGCGGTGATCTTCACCCAGACGCGACACTGGGAGCCGGTCAACATCGTGGGGCTGTTCGGCTTCACCATCATGGACGGCGTGATCAGCTTCTGGAGCATCGAGGGCTTCAGCTGGAGCGCCATCCTCTGCCGCGACGCCGTCGTCGTCGCCTGGCGAAACGGCGTCCGGAAGGCGCGCGCCCTGCTGCGCCGCCGCCCCGCTTCCCCGCCCCCTCCCCGAGCCACCGAGAACGAGGCGTCCTCATCATGAACCGTCCGATCGCGTCCGCGGCGTTCTGCGCCGCCCTGCTCCTGCCCGCAGCCGGCCCGGCGCTCGCCGCCGACGGCGATGTCCCAGTCGCCTTCAGCGCCGGCAGCGTCACGCTGCACGCCGATCCCGACTGCTTCGCCACCAAGCAGACGGTCGCGGCCGGCAAGCTGCCGCCGCTGACCCGCGACCCGGCGGTCCCCGCCAGCGGCGGCTGCCTGACCCTCAAGGACGCCTCGGGGGTTCGCTACTACGTGCTGGAGGCCGCGCTCTCGGCCCGCAAGGGTCCGTGCCAGAGCGGGCTGCGCATGGCCGAGCGGCCCAAGGCCACGGCCACGGCCGGGTCGCAGGGGGCGGCATGCAACAACTGACCCCGCGCCTGCGCGCCGTCCTGGCGCTCGCTATGGGGCTGAGCCTGGGCGTCCCGGCCAGCGACGCCATGGCCCAGGCCCGCAAGTCGCCCGCCGCCAAGCCCCCGGCGAAGGCCGCCGCCGCGCCCAAGCCGCCGCCTCCGCCGCCGCAACCGCCCGCCCCGCCGCCCCAGCCGGGCCTCGTGGCGGTCTGCAGCGGCGAGGCGCTGAAAGCCCCGCCTCCCGCCAAGGGCGGCGTGCGCGGCATGATCGGCGGCGGACTGGCGCGGATCGGCTCGACCACGATCGACCGGTTCTCGATCAGCGGCCGCGACGGCGTCTTCCTGTGCTCGCCCGGCCAGGCCGCGCAGGCGACCGAGCGCGCGGCGCGGCCCGAGCCCGCACCGGCCGCGACCAAGACGACGACGCCCGGCGGCGGACCGGCCGTGCTGTCGCTGTCGGCCCAGGCCGACGTGCGCGGCGACATGCGCCCCACCCTCTTCCAGATGAACCAGACCCAGGCGCGCCTCCAGGCCATGGTCGATCGCCTCGCCAAGGCCTGGCCCTATCCGAACGCGCCGCGTCCCCGGGTGCTGATCAGCGCCAACCTCGCCTACAACGCCGAGGCGCGGCCGGACAACACGCTGACCGTCTGGCTGGGCGTGTTCGAGGGAACCACGCCCGGAACCCTGACCGACCAGCTGACCGACAACGACCTCTACTGGCTGCTGGGTCACGAATACGCCCACCTGGCCCTCGGCCACAGCCGTCGCGACGAGGCCGCCGAGGGCCAGCGCAAGCTGCTGCAGAGCATGACCTCGCTCTACCAGCGCGGCGCGGTGCTGGAGGCCAACATGCGCTACGCCGAGCCCGGCGTGAACGCCGACATGCGCGAGCGGATCGAGGACTCCAAGGAGGCCCATCGCCGCCTGCGCTTCCTGGTCGACAAGATCGCCATGCCGTTCTGGGGGCGGATGCTCGAGGACGAGGCCGACGCCGCGGGCTACGACGTCGCCGCCCTGGCCGGCTACCAGCCGCGCTGGAGCTACTCCACGACCCAGTTCGCGCTGGGCGAAAAGGCGATGGACGACCGCGTAGACGCCGTCAAATCGGGGCTCAGCAAGAAGGCCTCCGCCCTGCTGGCCGACCCGCAGTACCAGGCCGCGCTCAACCAGGGCCAGTTCAGCGCCGCGGCCAACACCATGGGCGAAGCCCTGAAGAAGAGCCTGATCGAGGAGGCCAAGAGCCAGGCCATCGACTGGATGAGCCGCGACCACCGCTCGGCCAAGGCCCGGTCGGAGGGCATGGAGCGCTATCGCCAGGCCGCCTACGACAGGGCCCAGATCACCCCCGCCAGCGGCAAGATCGTCGCCGAGACCACCGGCCTGATGGGCCTGACCGAACTGGCCGAGGCGGTGCGCGCCGCCCGCGCCGCCAGCAACGCCGAGAACGCCCTCGACCCGGTGCAGGGCGAGGATCCGCAGGTCTCGTACGCCAAGGCCGCGAGCGAGATCCAGATCGCCCTGAACACGCCCTTCAAACGCGAGGCCTATATCCGGCTGGTCGCCGCGCGGGTGGCCCTGGCCCAGAACCGGCCGGGCGACGCGGTCAACCACCTGGAGGCCGCCCGCTCCTCGCCGAACGTGTCGCCCGACGCCTATCGCGAACTGGCCAGGCTGTACGCCAAGCGCGGCGCCCTCGCCCAGGCCCAGACGATCGTGACGGAAGGCCGGAGCAAGACCGGCGACTATGACTACTTCCTGCCCGAGGACGTCCGCATCCTGGTGCGCGGGCACAAGTTCAAGGAGGCGGGGCCGGTCATCGGCAAATGCCGCGCCAGCCAGCGCGAGCAGATCATCCTCGACTGCCTGGATGCGCTGAGCGACCTGGATCAGAGCAAGCTGACCGAGCAGCAGAAGCAGCAGTTCCACGACCTGGCCTACTGGGGCGCGACGCCGAAGACGGCCAAGGACGACCAGTCGGTCTCGCCGTTCGACCTGCGCTCGCTGCTCAAGCCCGCCGGCAAATAAGAAAAAGCCCGCCGGACCATCCGGTCCGGCGGGCTTCGATCTCGAGGCGTTCCTCCCGCCTTAGCGGGCGAACTTCTGGAACTTGATCCGCTTGGGGATCAGGCTGTCGGCGCCCAGGCGGCGCTTCTTGTCTTCTTCGTACATCTCGAAGTTGCCTTCGAACCACTCGACGTGGCTGTCGCCCTCGAAGGCCAGGATGTGGGTCGCCAGGCGGTCCAGGAACCAGCGATCGTGGCTGATGACCACGGCGCAGCCGGCGAACTCTTCCAGCGCCTCTTCCAGGGCCTGCAGGGTTTCGATGTCCAGGTCGTTGGTCGGTTCGTCGAGCAGCAGCAGGTTGCCGCCGGTGGCCAGGGTCTTGGCCAGGTGGACGCGGTTGCGCTCACCGCCCGACAGCAGGCCGACCTTCTTCTGCTGGTCGCCGCCCTTGAAGTTGAAGCTGCCGACATAGGCGCGGGAATTGATCTCGCGCTTGCCGACCACCATCACGTCGGTGCCGCCGCTGATTTCCTGCCAGATGGTCTTGTTCGGATCCAGCGCGTCGCGCGACTGGTCGACATAGGACAGCTTCACCGTCTCGCCGACCTTCACGGTGCCGGCGTCGGGCTGTTCGCGGCCGGTGATCAGCTTGAACAGGGTCGACTTGCCGGCGCCGTTCGGACCGATGACGCCGACGATGCCGTTCGGCGGCAGGCGGAACGACAGGTCCTTGAACAGCACCTTGTCGCCGTATTCCTTTTCCAGGCCCTCGACTTCCAGCACCAGGTTGCCCAGGCGCGGGCCGGGCGGGATCTGGATGTGGGCCTGGGTCTGGGCGGCGCGGGCGTTTTCCTGCGCGGCGACCATTTCGTCGTACGAGGCCAGGCGGGCCTTCGACTTGGACTGACGGGCCTTGGGCGAGGAGCGGACCCATTCCAGTTCGCGGGTGAGCGCGCGCTGGCGGGCTTCGGATTCCGACTGCTCCTGGACGACGCGCTTCTGCTTCTGCTCCAGCCAGCCGGAGTAGTTGCCCTCGTAGGGGATGCCCTTGCCGCGATCCAGTTCCAGGGTCCACTTGGTGACCTGATCCAGGAAGTAGCGATCGTGGGTCACCAGGATCACGCAGCCCGGGAAGTCTTCCAGGTGGTGCTGCAGCCAGGCCACCGACTCGGCGTCCAGGTGGTTGGTCGGTTCGTCGAGCAGCAGCATGTCGGGCTTGCTGAGCAGCAGGCGGGCCAGCGCGATGCGGCGCTTTTCACCGCCCGACAGGCTTTCGATGTTGCTGTCGTTGGGCGGGCAGCGCAGGGCGTCGATCGCCATCTCGATCTTGGAATCGATGTCCCACAGATCCTTGGCGTCGATGATCTCCTGGAGCTTGGTCATCTCCTCCATCAGCTCGTCGGTGTATTCCTCACCGAGCTGAACCGCGAGGGCGTTGTACTTGTCGAAGACGTGCTTGTCTTCGCAGTCGGCGATGACATTGCCCCAGACGTCTTTGGTCGGGTCCAGCACCGGCTCCTGCGGGAGATAGCCGCGCTTGATGCCGTCGGCGGCCTTGGCCTCGCCCGAGAATTCCTTGTCGAGGCCGGCCATCACCTTCAGCAGGGTGGACTTACCCGAGCCGTTGACGCCCACGACGCCGATCTTGGCGTCGGAGTAGAACGACAGCCAGATGTTCTCGAAGACCTTCTTGCCACCGGGATAGGCCTTGGTCAGGCCCTGCATCTGGAAAATGTATTGCTGCGCCATGAGGGGCTTTTCGTCTCTCGGGTCGGGGTGCGGGGGTCGGGCGCTCAAATAGCGGTTGGGGGCGGTTTGCGCAATCGCGGCCCCTTCACGCATTCGTCGCCAGACTGTCGGCGAGACGACAAATAACCGTCGCGGCGGTGTCGTCGATCAACGTTAGGCGAGCCCCCTAGACGCGCCCTGGGCGATCTCCCCGCCCGGCGCACCAGGGGATAGAAAATGAAATCCGCTCTTCTGCTGAGCGCCGCCTTCGGCGCCCTCCTGCTGGCCGCTCCCGCCCTCGCCGCCGAAACGCCCGCCGAACCCGCGCCCGCCGCGGCTGACGCCGCCACCGAGGTCGACGCCGTCATCGTCATCGGCCAGGGCCAGAGCCGCCAGGTCCAGACCGTCAACGACGCCGCCCTGGCCCTGGAAGCCTCCGGCTCCAGCCCGCTGAAGGCGATCGCCAAGCTGCCCGGCGTGTCGTTCCAGTCGGCCGACGCCTTCGGCGCCTACGAATGGTCGACCCGCATCTCGATCCGCGGCTTCAACCAGAACCAGCTGGGCTTCACGCTGGACGGCGTGCCGCTGGGCGACATGAGCTACGGCAACCACAACGGCCTGCACATCAGCCGCGCCGTCGCCAGCGAGAACATCGGCAAGGTCGAACTGGCCCAGGGCGCCGGCGCGCTGGGCGTCGCCTCGACCTCGAACCTGGGCGGCACGCTGCAGTTCTTCTCGCGCGATCCGTCCGAGACGCTCGGCGGCCAGCTCAACGTCACCGGCGGCTCCGAGGCCATGCACCGGGTGTTCGGCCGCTTCGAGACCGGCGCCATCGAGCAACTGGGCGGCCTGCGCGCCTACGTCTCGATCGCCGACCAGAAGAGCGACAAGTGGAAGGGCGGCGGCGAGCAGAAGCAGCGTCAGTACGACGCCAAGGCCGTGCTGCCGCTGGGCGAAGGCGAACTGACCGGCTTCTACCACCGCTCGGAACGCCGCGAGCAGGACTACCAGGACATGTCGTTCGAGATGATCAAGCGTCTCGGCCGCGACTGGGACAACACCCAGCCCAACTGGGCCCTGGCGATCGCCGCCGCCCGCGCCTACCAGACCGGAACCGCCCTGCCCTCGCCGTTCACCTCGGTCGACGACGCCTACTACGCCGGCGCCGGCATCCGTGACGACGATCTCTACGGGGCCAGCCTCAGCCTGCCCTTCGGCGACCGCGTGAAGTTCGACGCCACCGCCTACCAGCACAAGAACCAGGGCCAGGGCCTGTGGTACACGCCGTACCTGGCCAGCCCCGGCTTCGGCACGACCGGCTCGAACGCCGCCCCGCTGTCGATCCGCACCACCGAATACGACATCGACCGCGGCGGCCTGACCGCCGGCCTGTCGGTCGAGCTGGGCGCCCACACCATCAGCGGCGGCTTCTGGACGGAAACCAACCACTTCAACCAGGCCCGCCGGTTCTATGCCGAGACCGCCTCGGCCCCGTCGCGCGATCCGCTGGACTTCCAGGCCAACCCGTTCGCCACCCAGTGGCAGTACCGCTTCGAGACCAAGACCCTGACGGGCCACATCGAAGACAGCTGGACCGTCACCGAGGCCCTGAAGGTCAACTTCGGCTTCAAGGCGGTGAAGGTCGAAAACAGCGTCGAGACGGTGGTCGGCAGCGCGCTGGCGGGCAAGATCGAGAGCAAGGACACGTTCCTGCCGCAGATCGGCTTCGTCTACGACCTGGGCAGCGGCGTCGAGTTCTTCGGCGGCTACACCGAGAACATGGCCGCCTACGTCTCGGCGGCGACGGCCGGCCCGTTCGCCTCGCAGAGCCAGACGGTCGTCGACTACGTCGCCAAGACCCTGAACCCGGAAAGCTCCCGGACCTTCGAAGCCGGCGCCCGCTATCACCGGGGTCCGTTCCAGGGCGTGGTCGCGGTCTATGACGTCAACTTCGAGGACCGCCTGCTCAGCGCCTCGACGGCCTCGCCGATCCTGGGCCTGCCGGCCGTGCTGTCGAACGTCGGCTCGGTGAAGACCCAAGGCCTGGAACTGGCCGGCGAATACCGCGTCAGCGACGCCTGGTCGGTCTACGCCGCCTACACCCACAACAAGTCGGAATACCAGGACGACGTCATCAACGGCAGCGGCGCCGTCGTCGCCCACACCGCGGGCAAGACCGTGGTCGATACGCCCGAGAACATCTTCAAGGGCGAGGTGAAGTTCGAGCAGGCCGGCTTCTACGCCAAGCTCGGCGTCAGCTACACCGGCGAGCGCTACTACACCTACGAGAACATCGGCGGGAAGGTCGACAGCGCCACCGTGGCCGACCTCACCCTCGGCTACAGCTTCGACGGCGAGGGCTGGACCAAGGGCCTCGAGATCCAGGCCAACATCACCAACCTGTTCGACGAGGACTACATCTCGACCGTCGGCTCGGGCGGCTTCGTCAACAACGACACCGCCGGCACAGCCATGACCCTGCTGCCGGGCGCGCCCCGCCAGGGCTTCGTGACGATCAAAAAGGCGTTCTGATCCGCCTTCGAGCCTGAAGGACGCGCGGCCGGGAGGCGACTCCCGGCCGCGTTTTCGTTCTCAGCCCTCGGGTGATCAGCCCCTGAACCGCATGGCGACGTCGCAGCGCTCGTAGCGCGAACCGAACAGGGCCATCACCTCGGCGTCGTGCTCGAAGCCCAGCTTCTCGTAGAGGTGCACGGCAGGCCCGCACTTGGTGTTGGTCAGCAGGTAGAGCTTCTCGCTCGCCCCCATCGCCTTCGCCCGCTTGATCGCCTCGGCCAGCAGGAACTCGCCGACCTTGCGGCCCCGCGCCGACTTCGACACGCCCATCTTGGTCAGCTCGAACCAACCGTCCTTGGCCTTCATCAGCGCGCAGGTCCCGACCACGCCCAGGTCGGGCGTCTGCGCGAACAGGATCGCCCCGCCCTTGTCGATGATCCGCTCACGCGGGTTGGACAGCAGGTCGACGTCGTTGGCCTCCAGGGCGAACATCTCCTCGATCCATTCGGCGTTGATGCGATGGAACGGCTCGGCCAGCTCGTCGGAGAAGTCGCGCACGCTCATCGACGGGGCCAGGGTGCGGTCGGCCAAGGTGCGATCGACGAGCGAGCGGCGGTCCAGTTCGGCTTCGATGTCGGCGATGGCGTCCATCAACTGCTGATGCCGCCCGCCGCACAGCGAGATCGCGGCGGCCTCGACCCGGGGCCAGAGGTCATTTTCCAGCTTGTCCATCAAGGCCTCGCCGGCGGGGCTCAGCGACAGCAGCTTGTGGCGCTGGTCGCGTCCTTCCCTGCTGGCCTCGACCAGCCCCTGCTCGATCAGCGCCTGCAAAGCGCGCGTGGCGGTGGGCTGGCTGATGCGCAGATGCTGGGCGATCGCCCCGACCGTGCGCGGCCCCTCGCGGCGCAGCACCGCCAGCAGCGGCTGCTGGGCCGGCTGCACCGGCAGGTCCATGGCCTGCAGGATCGCCCCGGCCTCGGTCTGCAACCGGTCGCCCAGGCGCTTGAGGCGGCTTCCCAGGAACGTCACGCCCAGGTCGGAGAGGGTGTCGGAGGTCATGAGCGCCATCCTGCAGAATTGTATATAGCAAGCTATATACCTAGCTATACGCATTACGGTCAAGACGACGTCAGGAGCGCTGGCTCGGCCCGGCGGTGTCGCTATCGATGTCGCGGAAGGTCGCCCTGCCCGCCCCTACTGACGCGGCTTGAGCCGTTCGGCGCGGCGGCGCATGGCGGCCGCCAGTTGCAGCAGGGCCAGAGCCGAGGCTTCGTCGCGCTCGGCCGCCCGCATGGTGTAGACCCGCGCCAGCACCACCAGCGCCTCCGGCCGGTCCAGCCCCTCGGCGCCGAACATGTCGGCGATCGACTGGTCCAGCTCGATCAGCTGGTCGTCGCTCAGCAGATCCAGCAGTTCGTCGTCGGAGAAGTCTTCAGGCGTATTGCTCATGCGCCCCGACATAGCAGACCTTTCGGCCGCTAGGCGACCGGCGCCGACTTGGCCTCGATCGGGCGCGGCTCGGCCAGCAAGGGTTTCAGCAGCTTGGCGAAGCTGCCGTAGGTGAAGCTGCCCGAGTCGGCGTGGCGCACCACGCCCTGGCGGTCGATGACGAAACTGGTCGGCACGGCGTTGTCGATCTTGCCATAGCCCTTGCCCGTCAGCCGTTTGGCCAGCGGGAAGGCCAGCACCTTGGCGAGGTCGCGCAGGGCCCGCTCCGGCGGCGAATCCTCGACGCTGATGGCGTAGATCCGCAGGCCCGCCCCGCTGCGCTCGCGCATGAACTGGTCCATGGCCGGCATCTCGGCGCGGCAGGGGCCGCACCAGGTGGCCCAATAGTTCAGCACCACGACGTCGCCGGCCATCTCGGTCGACTTGATGACCTGGTGATCGAAGGTCGAGATCGTGAACGGCGGCGCGACGTCGCCCACCGCCGCCTGCTTGCCCTTGGCCCAGGACAGGCTCGGCGTCGCCAGGCCCGTCGTCGCCCCCATCGCAGCAAGGGCCGCCATCACTTCGCGCCGCCGCATGTCCCCTCCGTACGCCACCTGCTCCAGCGGCGTTATCGCCAGGGTTGCTCGCGGTCAAGCTTACTCCCGCCCCGCCTCGACAACGACCGAACCGTGACGAAGCGCGTTCACAGGGGCAAGCAAACCGCCTAGGTTCTGTCCATGGACCGTCATGCTTCCCTCGCAGCCATGTCCGCCATCGGCCGTCGCGGCCTGTTCCGCGAGGTCGAGCCGTTCTCCTTCGGCTGGTTGTCGGTCGGCGGGCCGCACGAGATCTATTACGAGGAATGCGGCGCGCCGCGCGGCAAGCCGGCGGTCATCCTGCACGGCGGCCCCGGCGGGGCGATCAACCCGACCATGCGGCGGTTCTTCGATCCCGGCCGCTGGCGCATGGCCCTGTTCGACCAGCGCGGCTGCGGCCGCTCGCGTCCCAACGCCAGCCTCGACGACAACACCACCTGGAGCCTGATCGCCGACATCGAGCGGCTGCGCGAGCACCTGGGCGTCGAAAAATGGACCGTGTTCGGCGGCTCCTGGGGCTCCACCCTCGCCCTGGCCTACGCCATCAAGCATCCCGACCGCGTCGAGGGGCTGGTGCTGCGCGGCGTCTTCCTGCTGACCGAGAAGGAGCTGAACTGGTTCTACCAGGACGGCGCCTCGATGCTGTTCCCCGACGCCTGGGAGCGCTTTCTCGCGCCGATCCCGGTCGAGGAGCGCGGCGACCTGATGGCCGCCTATCACAAGCGCCTCGTCCATCCCGACCGCCGCGTCCAGGCCGAGGCCGCCAACGCCTGGAGCCAGTGGGAGGGCGACACCATCTCGCTGCGGGGGCCCGAGGCCCGGCCGCCGAAATTCAACGAAGAAGACTTCGCCATCGCCTTCGCGCGGATCGAGAGCCACTTCTTCGTCAATCGCGGCTTCTTCCCCGAGGACGGCTGGATCCTCAAGAACATCGAGACGATCCGGCGCATCCCGGCCTGGATCGTCCAGGGCCGCTTCGACGTCGTCACGCCGCTCGCCAGCGCCTGGGCCCTGCACCGCGCCTGGCCCTCGGCCCATTTCGAGATCGTCTGGGACGCCGGCCACGCCTCGACCGAGCCCGGCGTCATCGACGGCCTGGTGCGAGCCACCGACGCGGCGTTCGGGCGGTAGTTAGTCCCCTCTTCCATAGGGAGAGGGAGGGGCCCGCGCGAAGCGTGGGAGGGTGAGGGGTTTCACCGCCGGCCGGCAAATCCCAAAGCGTTCAAACCAGAGCCGGAAAGCCGCGCCTCATTCGGAGAGAGTGTAACCTCTCACCCTCCCACGCCTACGGCGTGGGCCCCTCCCTCTCTCAAAGAGAGAGGGCTTTTGTTTCAAGCCCCCAGGTGCCTCCCCCGCCGCTTGATCGCCAGGCTCTCCCAGGCCGCCACCGCCAGCAGCAGCACCGTCGTCAGCAGCGACAGCACCAGCGGCGAGACCGCCATCGCCACAAGGGCCAGCAGCCCCAGCGCCGCCATGCCGGCGATCCGCGACGGCGACCAGATGCGGAACACCGCCTTCTTGAACAGCACCCCGCCCAGCAGGAACAGCAGCGGCCCGCCGATCAGGGCCATGGCGGTCTTCAGGTCCGCGTGGCCGACCGGATGGTGGATCACCCACTCGTCGCCGACCGCCGCCACGATGATCCCCGCCACCGGCAGCAGGTGGCTGTAGGTGTAGGCCACCCGCGCCACCCGGCCCGGATCGTCGGAATGGCTGATCGCCTCGCTGGCGGCTTCGGCGGTGAACGAGAAATAGATCCACCACATGGCTAGGCTGGCCACGAACGACGAGGCGAAGGCCATCGTCACCGCCGGCGTCCAGTCCAGGCCCGCGGCGGTCGCGCCCATCACCAGGATCGACTCGCCCAGGGCGATGATCGTGAACAGGGCGCAGCGTTCGGCCAGGTGCGCGCCTTCCACCGTCCAGTCGGCGGTCTTCGACCGGCCCAGGCCCGGGGTCCAGAAGCCGGCGGCCGGCGAGGCGTATTCGATGGCGATCGCCGCCGCCCAGCAGGCCAGGCGCAGCTCGTCGTGCAGCAGGCCGCCGGCGATCCACAGCACGCCCGAAACGCTGAGCCAGGCGCTGATCCGCAGGAAGTTCAGCCGCAGACCCTCGTCGGCCCGCACGCACCACAGGGTGAACAGGCTGCGCCCCACCTGGATGCCGACATAGGCCAGGGCGAACAGCAGGCCCCGCCCCTCGAAGGCCTGCGGGATCGACATGGCCAGCACCATGCCCGCGGCCATCACCACGAACAGCATGATCCGCACCGGCGGCCGCTCGGGGTCCAGCCAGTTGGTGACCCAGGCGGTGTAGACCCAGGCCCACCAGACGGCCATCAGCAGCAGGCCCGTCTCCAGCACGCCCAACGGGCTCGGATGGCCGATCAGGCCGTGCGACAGCTGGGTGATGGCGAAGACGAACACCAGGTCGAAGAACAGCTCGACATAGGTCACCCGCGCATGGCCGCCCTCGCGCGCCCGCAGCAGGCCGCCGCCCTTCCTGCTCGTCATGTCCGCTCCTTCATTCTTTCGCCCAGACTTCCGCCCTGAATCGGAAGCTAGCCAGAACGAATTGGCGGCTGAAGCGCTATCCTCGCATGACGCCGTTCGATCTCCTGAAAACCCGCGCCGCCATCGTCGGCCTCCCCCTCGCCCTGACCCTGGGCGCGGTGGCCGGCGTCGCCATGCAGATCGGTCCGCAGGAGGCCGAACCCGGCGCCTATGTCGAGGTTCACGGCAGCCAGTACGCCGAGGCCGCGCCCATGGTCTGGCCGGCCGGCAAGGTCCCCGACTACGTCATCGGCCAGGACTTCCTGCGCCCGCCGCAGGACGAGACGCCGGTGGTGCTGACCTCGGCCGATCTCGTCGGCATGGGCCCCGAGATGGGCCTGATCGAACCGGCCAGCTACGAGCCCGCCGATCAGGACATCGTCTCGGCCTCCGGCGCCACCGCCATGGACCAGCCCCCCGCCCCCGCCGAACCGGCCGACGCCCCCCGCGCCAGCTACGCCTCGACCAGCGGCGACATCCTCGACAAGCGCCTGCCGGAAGAGGTGGTGACGGGCCCGCCAACGGAAATGGCGGCGTCGAGCTACTGATCCTTCTCCCCTTGCGGGAGAAGGTGTCGGCGAAGCCGACGGATGAGGGGTCTCTCAAACATCAAACGCTTCGCCCAGACCTAGCCGCCGCACGCAGCGTCGAGATCTGAGAGACCCCTCACCCGACCTCCTTCGGAGGCCACCCTCTCCCGCAAGGGGAGAGGGATTTAGGCCCCCGCCTTGCACCCATCCCGTCGAGCGAAGCGACATTGTGCCGTTTCGCGCCACACGGGAACGCAGATGGACGCGGCGGCGCTGGAACGGGACGAGCACGAGGGAGGGATCCTGCGCACGCTGGAGGCCTGGGCCTGCGGCTTTGTGCTGTTCATGCTGTCCAACGCCCTGATCGGCCCGCTGCTCGACCCCGAACAGGCCGGCGGCGAGGACATGCCGCTCCTTCGCCTGATGTGGCTGCCGGTCTACGCCCTGATCCTGGGGCTGGTGATGTGGCGCGCGCCCCGCCTGATGAAGTTCTGGCTGCCGGCGAGCGTGCTCAGCCTGCTGGTCTTCTGGGTGTTCGCCTCGTCGTCGTGGTCGTTCGATCCGGGCACCACCAACCGCCGGGCCCTGGCGGCGGCCTTCACCACCCTGTTCGGCTTCTATTTCGCCGCCAGCTTCGACGGCCGCCGCATGGCCGAGATCCTGGCGACCACCTTCCTGATCCTCGGCGCCGGCGGCCTGCTGGCGGCGATCGCCTATCCCAAGATGGGCGTGCAGCACGACATCAACGCCGGCGACTGGCGCGGCCTGTGGTTCGAGAAGAACCAGATGGGCGCGATGATGGTCTACGGCGCCCTGGCCTCGATGGCCGCCATCCTGGCCGGCACGCGCCACCGCAAGCTCTTCATCGCCGCCATCGTGCTCTGCGCCTTCATGATCGTGATGAGCAAGTCCAAGACCTCGCTGATGGTGCTGATGATCGGCCTGGCGGGCTCGGGCCTGCTGGGCATGATGCGGCGCGGTCCGGCCACCGCGATCACCATGGTCTGGCTAGGCGTCACCGTGGTCGGCGGCCTGGCCCTGGTCATGTGGCTGGCCCCCGAACTCCTCTTCAAGGCCCTGGGCAAGGACCCCACCCTGACCGGCCGCACCGAGATCTGGGACGCCCTGCTGCGCCAGTCGGCCAAGGCCCCGATCACCGGCTACGGCTATGCGGTGTTCTGGCGCGACGAGTCGGTGCCGGCCATGTTCATCCGCAAGGAGACCGGCTGGAACGTGCCGACCGCCCACAACGGCTGGCTCGACGTGCTGGCCCAACTTGGCTGGGTGGGCGTGGGCTTGTCGGCGCTGGTGCTGGGCCTGCCGCTGCTGGTCGCCCTGTTCCGGTTCGACAAGGTGCGCGACGGCTATTGGGCGACGCTGTTCCTGGTCATCTTCCTGATCACCACCTTCTCGGAAAGCTTCATCCTGGAGCGTAACGGCATCGCCTGGGCCCTGGCCTGCGCGGCCGCCACGCGCCTGCTCGGCCCCGCCCTGGGCTTCGCCCGCGGCGCCGAACCGAAGGCCGCGCGAGCCCCCCGAGAAGAGGCGCCGCTGACCTGGCGCCTGGCCCCGCCCGAGCCGATCCCGGAAATTTGGAGCCCCGCCCCCGTCTTCGGGCGACGCACGGTCTCGCCTTTGGCGGCGCGTACGACTATTGGAGCGGCATGACCGACTACACGCCCCAGCAGATCGTCGCCCGCGGCGCCCGCGCCGACGCCGAAGCAGCCGCCGACGCCATCGACAACATGCCCGGCCTCGAAGGCGCGACCTACTCGATCCTGGAAGAGGACGAGGACAAGAACATCTGGCGCATCGACGCCTTCCCGACCACCGACGAGGAAGACGCCGGCCTGCTAGAGCTGCTGGGCGGCTTCCCGCTGAAGGTCGTGCGCGAGACCCTGGCCGACGCCGACTGGCTGGCCATGGCGCTGTCGGGCCTGCCGCCGGTGCGCGCCGGCCGCTTCTTCGTCTACGGCATGCACGACCGCGGCCGCCTGCCGGCCAGCACCGTCAACCTGCGCATCGAGGCGGGCGCCGCCTTCGGCACCGGCCACCACGGCACCACCGTCGGCTGCCTCCAGGCCTATGACCGCCTGATCAAGGCCAAGAAGTTCAACAAGGTGCTCGACGTCGGCGCCGGCACCGGCCTGCTGGCCATCGCCGCCGCCCGCACCGGTTCGAAGCTCGCCGTCGGCACCGACATCGACAAGCCGTCGGTGCGCATCGCCCGCGAGAACGCCCTGGTCAACAAGGCCAACGCCCGCTTCGTCCACGCCTCGGGCCTGGGCCACCGCCTGGTCGCCGACAACGCGCCCTACGACCTCGTCTTCGCCAACATCCTGGCCCGCCCGCTGATCAGCCTGGTGCAGGACATCAAGCGCGCCCTGGTCCCCGGCGGCACGGTCATCCTGTCGGGCCTGCTGCGCACCCAGGAACGCATGGTCAAGGCCGCCTACCTGTCGCGCGGCTTCCGCGTGAAGACCCGCATCCACCGCGACGCCTGGGCGACGCTGGTGCTCGAGCGGCCGTAACTAACAACACCTCTCCTGTAAGGAGAGGGAGGGGCCCGCGCCGTCAGGCGTGGGAGGGTGAGGTGTTACAACCTCACCCGTTTTACCCCCACACCCTCCCATTGCTGCGCAATGGGCCCCTCCCTCTCCCCATGGGAGAGGTGGAAGGCGCGGCGGAACACCTCCGCTTGGCTCCACGTTTCCTCGAACAACAACGTTCCAGGACGAGAGCCATGACCTATACCGATCCTTCCCTCCCTCCGGTCCAGCGACAGCCTGAGCGCGTCGTGGAAGTCCGCCGCGAGTCGAGCCCGTTGGGCTGGCTGGTGGCCGGCGTGGTGGCCATCGTGGCGGTGATCGCCGTGGCCTTCATGCTGACCTCGCGGCCTATGGACGCCTCCACCGACCAGATCGCCCAGGCCCAGGAGCAGGGCCGCGCCGCCGGCCTGATCGAAGGCGCGCAGGTCGGCCTCCAGACCGGCGCACAGCAGGCCCAGGCCGCCGCCGAGAGCTCGGCCCGTGACGCCGCCGCGGCTGCCGACGCCGTCCGCCGCCAGACCGAGGCCCAGGCCCAAAGCGCCGCCGACGCCGCCCACGACGCCGCCGCCAACGCCCCCCCTGGGACTGGGGCCACCACCGACGGCACGGCGCCGTCGCCCAACCCCGACCGCCTGCAATAAGTCCCCTTTTCAGGTCGGCGCATGGGGCCTAAATCGGTCTCCATGCGCCAGACCTTCGATGAATCCACCGATCCGGGCTTTGGCCCGCGCCACGTTCCGCTGATCCGCGAGGCCATGGCCCGTCAGGGTCTGGACGGCTTCCTCGTGCCCCACGAGGACGAGCACCAGAACGAATACCTGCCCGCCGCCAACGACCGCCTGGCCTGGGCCAGCGGCTTCACCGGCTCTGCCGGCGCCGGCGTCATCATGAGCGACCGCGCCGCCGTCTTCGTCGATGGCCGCTATACGCTGCAAGTGCGCGAGCAGGTCGACCAGGGCGTGTTCGAGATCCGCGACCTCGTCGAGGGCGGCGTCCCGGCCTATCTGGAAACCGCCCAAAACGGCGCCGTCATCGGCTACGACGCCCGGCTGCACAGCCCCGCCGCGCTGGAGGCCCTGAAGGCGGCCGCCGCCCGCGCCGGCGCGACCCTCAAGCCCGTCGCCGCCAACCCGCTGGACGAAGCCTGGGGCGCGCATCGCCCGGCCCAGCCCCAGGCGCCGGTCGTGCCGCATCCCACCCAGTACGCAGGCGAGGAAAGCTCGACCAAGCGCGCCCGCGTCGGCGCCGGTCTTGGAGCCGATGCAGCCGTGATCACCGCCCCGGCCTCGATCGCCTGGCTGTTCAACATCCGCGGCGGCGACGTCATCCGCACGCCCCTGCCCCTGGCCCAGGCCGTGCTGCGCGCCGACGGCAGCGCCCGCCTGTTCCTAGACCCGGCCAAGGTGACCGAAGAGCTGCCCGCCTGGCTCGGCAACGAGGTCTCGCTGGAAGCTCCCGAGGCCCTCGAAGGCGCCCTGGCCGAGCTGGCCGGCAAGTCGGTGCTGGTCGATCCGGCCCAGTCCTCGGCCTGGTACTTCGACACCCTGACCACCGCCGGCGCCAAGGTCGTGCGCGGCATGGACCCCTGCACCCTGCCCCGCGCCTGCAAGAACGGCGTCGAGCTGGACGGCACGCGCGAAGCCCACCGCCGCGACGGCGCCGCCCTGACCCGCTTCCTGCATTGGCTGGCCACCGAGGGCCAGGTGACCCCGCCGGACGAAAAGGAGGCCGTCGCCAAGCTGGAAAGCTTCCGCGAAGCCACCGGCGTGCTGAAGGACCTGTCGTTCGACACCATCGGCGCGGCCAACGGCCACGGCGCCCTGCCCCACTACCGTCCGACCGAGCGCAGCAACGAACGCGCGGCCCTCGGCTCGCTGCTGCTGGTCGATAGCGGCGGCCAGTACCTGGACGGCACCACCGACGTCACCCGCACCGTGGCCATCGGCGAGCCCACGGCCGAGATGGTCCAGCGCAACACGCTCGTCCTGAAGGGCCACCTGGCCATCGCCCGCCTGCGCTTCCCGGCCGGCACCACCGGCTCGGCCATCGACGCGCTCGCCCGCATGGCCCTTTGGGCCCACGGCCTGGATTACGACCACGGCACCGGCCACGGCGTCGGCGTCTATCTGGGCGTGCACGAAGGCCCGCAGCGGATCAGCAAGGCGCCCAACACCGTCGCCCTGCAGCCCGGCATGATCGTCTCCAACGAGCCGGGCTACTACAAGGACGGCGAATACGGCATCCGCATCGAGAACCTGGAAGTCGTCATGCCCGCCGAGACCGTCGGCGGCGGCGACCGCCCGATGCACCGCTTCGAGGCCCTGACGCTCGCCCCCATCGACCGTCGCCTGGTCGACAAGGCCCTGCTGACGGCCGAGGAAGTCGCCCAGTTCGACGCCTACCACGCCCGGGTGCTGAGGGAGATCGGCCCGCGGCTCGAGCCGGAAGTGCGGGCCTGGCTGGAAGAGGTGTGTAAGCCCATCTGACCCCTCTCCCCTTGCGGGAGAGGGTGGCCTCCCGGAGGGAGGTCGGGTGAGGGGTCGCACGAACAGAAACGCCGCGAAAGCCGATCAGCTTTCGCGGCGTTTTGCGTCTGAGAGACCCCTCATCCGTCAGCTTCGCTGACACCTTCTCCCGCAAGGGGAGAAGGAGAGTTCTACTTCAACCGCGTCCAGACCTGCGTCTTGCACAGCGGCGCGACGATGCAGCCTTTCAGCTTCAGCTTGTCGGGCGAGGTCATGGTGATGGTGCCCGAATAGGTGCCGCCGTCGTCGGCGTTGTAGACCTTGCCGCCGGTCCACTTCTCGGGACCGCCGCTGAAGCCCCACAGCATCTGCATGCCCTTCAGGGGGCGCGTGCGCAGCGAGGCGTCCTTGTTCTTGACGTCCTTCTTGGACGGGTCGGTCTTGATGTGGTCGGAGGTCACCAGCTTGCCGCACAGGCTGTTGCCGCAGCGGCTGACCTCGACCTGGCCGCCGTTGGTCTCGGTCAGCCAGAGGCCGGTGATGTCGGCGGCCATGGCCGGCGCGACGAAGGCGGCGCTGGCGACGGCGGCGAGAATGGCGGTCCTGAGCATACAGTTACGACTCCCTATGCGCGTAGTGTTTGGAACGCGCGTTTTATCCCTCGTCGCCTATCTCGCCGCGAACGGCAAGGCGATTTCAGGGCCTTGTTTTCAAGGCAGGGTCGTAACCATCGTCTGGGCGCTGGGGTTCCGCTCGGCCTTCCTGCCCCAACCGGCGGTGAACCGCTCCAGGTAAGGCTTCAGCCAGTCCTGCAGCGGCGCATCGACCAGGCGTTCGAACACCCAGGCGAAGGCGATCGCGGCCGGGAAGGCCATGGCCCAGATCACCCAGTGGGCGGCCTGGTGCAGCTCGACCTTCTGGTCGAGGACGCGTTGCAGGGCGAACCACACCACGCCCACGAACTGGTTGGTCAGGTACAGCGAGAACGACAGGCGCCCGCCGGTCTTGGCCCAGGTCCAGCCGTTCTGGGCCGAGCCGCTGGCGGCGAAAATCAGCAGGCCCAGCAGGGCCAGGCTCGGATAGGCGTATTCGCCGACCACGTTCAGGGCCACGAAGCCGACGATGGCGAAGGCCGCCAGGGCGTCGGCCAGCTTCGGGCCGATCACCACCTCGCGGGCCAGGCGGGCGATCAGCACGCCCATCAGGAACAACGGAATGGCGCGGTAGAGGCCGTTGCGCAGGTGCAGGTGGAACGACGGCAGGCCGAAGGCGGCGCGGGCGAAGGCGTCCACCGCCACGAAGATCGCCAGGCCGATCGCCAGGGCCAGCCACGGCGAGCGGACCTTGCCGAACACCCGCCAGATGGTCGGGAACAGGGCGTAGCAGACCAGCAGCGCCGACAGCGTCCAGGTCGGCATGTTCCAGCCCGACGGCCCCTGGAAGCCCCAGGTCTGGATGAGGAAGATCTGCGCCGGCAGCTGGTCCCACTGGTACCACTGCGGATTGCGGGCCGGCAGGCCGAGGAACGAGGTGGCCAGCACCAGGGCCACGAAGGCGGCGATCATGACCAGGTGCGCCGGCCACACCCGGGCGACGCGCTTGAGCAGGAAGGCGCGGTCGTCGACCTGCCCGGCGGTGAACCGCGGCCCATAGGCCCGGCCCAGCACATAGCCCGACAGCATCAGGAAGAAGTCGGTGGCCAGATAGCCGCGCCCGAACGCCGGATGGATAGAGAACAGCGAGACCGGCGCCTGCTCGGCGTAGTGATAGACCACGATGAAGAAGGCCGCGAAGAACCGCAACGCATCCAGCGGCCCGCCACGGGACAGCGGACGCGCGGCCTTGGCCGGTTTTGCACCAATATCGGACATGGGCGGACTCCTTCGCGGAAGGAGGAGCAAGGTTGGGGCCAGGATCAAAACCCTCCCCCTGAAGGGGGAGCATCTGAACCAAGGAACCTCCCCCTTTGGGGGAGGCGGCCGAAGGCCGGTGGGGGGCCGTTTTCAGCTTCCGGGACGTCGGCGGGGTCGGCAACCACTCTCCCCACCGATCGCTTCGCGATCACCTCCCCCACGGGGGGAGGTTCCTCACGGACAGATCAATCCCCCCGGTCGCCCTTCATCAGCCGCGCCTTGTCGCGCGCCCAATCCCGCGCGGCTTCGGTCTCGCGCTTGTCGTGGTTCTTCTTACCCTTGGCCAGGCCGATCTCCAGCTTGGCCAGGCCCTTCTCGTTCCAATAGAGCTTGAGCGGGATCAGGGTGCGGCCGTCGCGCTGCACCGCGCCGATCAGCTTCTCGATCTGCTTGCGGTGCAGCAGCAGCTTCCGGTGCCGGCGCGGCTCGTGGTTGAAGCGGTTGGCGTGGCCATAAGGCGGAATGTCGGCGTTGATCAGCTTGATCTCGCGCCCTTCGACCGACGCATAGGACTCGGCGATGTTGGCCCGGCCGACGCGCAAGCTCTTCACCTCGGTGCCGGTCAGCATGATGCCGGCCTCGAAGGTTTCCTCGATGAAGTAGTCGTACCGGGCGCGCCGGTTCTCGGCGATCGGCTTGGTCATCAGACCAGACCCGCCTCGCGCATCGCTTCCAGGATCGCGGGACGCACGGCTTCGCTGCACGGCGTGATCGGCAGGCGCACGTCTTCCGTGGACAGGCCCAGCTGCGCCAGGGCGAACTTGGTCGGACCCGGCGATGAGTCGAGGAACAGCGCCTTGTGCAGCTTGATCAGGCGGTCCTGCCAGTAGCGGGCCGTCTCCCAATCGTCGTTGAAGCAGGCGTTCATGAAGGTGGCGCAGGCGTCCGGGGCGACGTTCGAGGTCACCGAGATCACGCCGTGGCCGCCGTGGGCCATGTAGCCCAGCGCGGTCGGATCATCGCCGGTCAGCAGGACCCAGTCCTCGCCGCAGGTGATGCGCTGCAGGCTGATGCGGGTCAGGTCGCCCGTGGCGTCCTTGATGCCGACGATGTTGGGCAGCTTCGACAGGCGCGCCAGGGTGTCGTTGGAGATGTCGACGCCCGTGCGGCCCGGCACGTTGTAGACGAACACCGGCAGCTCCACGGCGTCGTTGATCGCCTTGTAGTGCTGGTACATGCCCTCCTGGCTCGGGCGATTGTAGTACGGCGTCACCACCAGGGCGGCGTCGGCGCCGACGGTCTTGGCGTGGCGCACCAGGTCGATGGCCTCGTCGGTCGAGTTGCTGCCGGCGCCGGCCATCACCGGCACGCGGCCGCGGGCGGTCTTCACGCACAGTTCGACGACGCGCTTGTGCTCGTCGTGCGACAGGGTCGAGGTCTCGCCCGTGGTGCCGACCGGCACCAGGCCGTGCACGCCGCCGGCGATCTGGCGCTCGACCAGCGCGACGAAGCCTTTCTCGTCGACCTCGCCGTTCTGGAACGGGGTGACCAGGGCCGGGATGACGCCCTTGAACGGGGAATGGACCATGACTTGCAATTTGCCGTGAGCAGACGCCGCGAGAGTTGCGGCTGAAACGTGGGGGCGGACAATATGTCCGGGCGCCGCCCGACCGCAACTGGCCGAGCTGACCTTTTCGAGGGTTGTGCCCGCCTGGACGGGTCGATCCGGCGGCGAACCGGGCTATAGAGCGTGCATCGTCTCGGTTCCGGCCCCAAATCGGCCCTCGAAGCCGTCGTAGACAAGATAGGGGCCCAGGGCCCGCTCGTGAAGGAGACCGCGTTTTGGCTTTTGGGATTCGTCGGCTTCTCCTCGGTTGCGCCAGCCTGGTCCTGATCTCGGGCGTCGCCGACGCCCAGACTGGCCAGACCGACGAAGAGGGCCTGCCGACCGCGCCCCAGCCCTATACCGGCTCGGCCCGCCCCGGCCTGATCAGCACGCCCTACACCGCCAACAATTCCAGCCTGTCCGACAGCGACGCGGCCAATCTGCGCGCCGCCGTCATGGGCCAGCGCTCGGCGGCCACCGTGCGCGCGGCCATGACCAGCATCTCCGACCCGCTGGCCCGCAAGATCGCCCTCTGGGCCCTGGCCGACGTCGGCGCCGAGAGCATGAGCTTCTTCGAGCTCGACCAGGCCCGCCGCGACCTGGTGGGCTGGCCCCGCGCCTCGCGCCGCGACCTGCCGGCCGAGAAGGCCCTCTCGACCTCGGGCCTGACGCCGGCCCAGACCATCGCCTGGTTCGGCGGATCCGAACCGCTGACGGCCGAGGGCGCGATGGCGCTGGCCTCGGCCTACCAGGCCAGCGGCCGCGCCCAGGATGCGACCAACCTCATCCGCCGGTTCTGGCGCGGCAAGAGCTTCGAGGTCGACGCCCAGCGGGCCATGCTGGCCCGGTTCGGCGCGGTGCTGACCGCCGACGACCACGCCCGCCGCGCCGACGTCCTGCTCTATGGCCAGCAGGGCCCGGCCGCGCGCGACATGATCGCCCTGCTGCCGGCCGACCAGCAGGCCGCCGCCCTGGCCCGCATCGCCCTGCGCTCGGGCGCGGGCAACGCCAACGACCTGGTGGCCGCCCTCCCCCCGGCCCAGCAGCTGTCGCCGGGCGTGGCCTTCGAGCGCGCCTCGGCCCTGCGCCGCAAGGGCATGGACGTGATGGCGCTGGAGCTGGTGCGCTACTTCCCCGCCCCGCCGCCGTCCGACGACGTCGCCGGCGCCATCTGGCGCGAGCGCAAGCAGCTGGTGATGTCGGCGATCAAGAACGGCGACAGCCGCGGGGCCTACGCCGCCGCCAACGCCGGCCTGCCCGGCGGCGCCGACGCGGCCGAGGCCGAGTTCTTCGCCGGCTGGATCGCCCTCTCCCGCCTCAAGGACGCCGACGCCGCCGCCGACCACTTCGGCCGCATCGCCGAGATCGGCGCCTCTCCGATCACCCGCGGCCGCGCCCTCTACTGGCAGGGCCGCGCGGCCGAGGCCCAGGGCGACGCCATCGCCGCCCAGGCCTTCTACGGCGACGGCGCCAAGTACATCACCACCTTCTACGGCCAGCTGGCCGCCGAGAAGGCCGGCATCAAGGAGATCCGGCTCGACAAGGACCCGGTGATCACGGAGGCCGACCGCGCCCGCTTCGAAAGCCGCGAGCTGGTGCGCGCCGCCAAGCTGCTGCGCGACGTCGGGGCCAACGACGCCTTCCGCGCCCTGGTGCTCTATATCGACGACCAGCTGCCGACCGCGGCCGAGGAGGCCCTGCTGGTCGACTTCGCCCGCAACACCGGCGACCAGGACCTGGCCATGCGCGCGGTCCGCACCGCCGCCCAGCGCGGCTTCATCCTGCCCGAGCGCGGCTATCCCCTGCTCGACCACCATTTCACGCCGATCCCCGGCGCCGCCGAGACCGCCTTCGTCTATTCGATCTCGCGCCAGGAAAGCAATTTCGACCCCCGCGCCCGCTCGGGCGTCGGCGCGCGCGGCATGATGCAGCTGATGCCGCCCACCGCCGCCGGCGTCGCTCGCAAGCTGGGCGAAAGCCACACCGTCGATCGCCTGTTCGAGCCCGACTACAACATGCGCCTGGGCTCGGTGTACCTGGGCGACATGATCAACCGCTTCAGCGGCTCCTACATCATGGCCGCCGCGGCCTACAACGCCGGCCCCGGCCGGCCGCCGCAATGGGTGACCCTGTGCGGCGATCCGCGCGGCGCCAGCACCGACCCGCTCGACTTCATCGAGTGCATCCCGTTCAGCGAGACCCGCAACTACGTGATGCGCACGCTGGAGACCACCATGGTCTACCGCGCCCGCCTGGGCGGCGGCGTAGCCCCCCTGACCCTGTCGACCGATCTGAAGCGCGGCGGCTACAGCTACGTGCCGGGCGCGGCGACGATGGATCCGATCGGCGGGCGGTAGGGGCTCATAGCCTCCCCTCCGCCCCGACCTGTTCTCCCGTCATTCCCGCCCTCTCTGTGTTCGCAACCGACAAGGGCTCGGCTACGAAAGGGCTTCTGCAACGGCTCTAGGCCGCGCCTTGGACGCCGCCTTCAAGGCCCCCTTTGCGATCAGATAGGCGGAGCCGCCAGCAAGCACGATCGTCGTGGCGACGCTCGCTTCCGGGCCGAACGCCCCACCGGTAAGCCACCACGGCGCGCTCGAGACCGGCGCCAGACTCACGACGATCGGTGCGATGGCGACCTTCTGGCCGCTGACCTCCAGTCCAAAACCCGTACCGAGGAGGGCGTTCCAGGCCGTATGGAAGGCGCACACGCCCCACAATGATCCTTCCTTGACGGCGTAGAGGCTAAGAAAGACGGCGAAAAGAAACAGGTTGAAGAGCCCGAGCACGAGCTCCTTCGAGGGATCGATATTGCTCGCATGGAGCAGAGCAAAAAAGCCGGCATTGAGAAGAACGGCGACGATCAATCCGTGCCTGGAGGCTACCAAAGGCATCAGCCAACCACGCAACATGGTTTCTTCGGCCGCTCCCTGGATCACATACCCGGCGAACAAGGCCAGAAACGGCGTCAGAACGGCCGGCGCCAGCAAGCCCAAGGACAAATTCCCGGCGGCCTTGTAACCACCCGCGGCGAAAATGACGCCGACGACGGCGCTGAGGCAAAGCCCTCCGACGAGCAGTCCGCGCAAATAGGCGCCGGCCATTTTGCCGTTGAAACCCAAGGCCGCCGGCGATCTGCGCTCGAACAGAAACGCCCAGGCAACGATGAGAAGTATGGTAACGCCTCCGCCGGCCAAGTAGATGGCGAGCGGCTGCCATTGCGTATCAAGGTCCGCCTTGTGATACCCAAGGGGCTTCAAGATGGCGAAGATGGCCGTCAGCTGTCCGACCAAAAAGAAAACGACGATCAGGATCAGTGCTGCGGCGGTCCACGTGCGCCGACTTTTGGCGGTGCGCGGCGCAAAAATCTCTACTCCACTCATAAGCCCCCTCCGACTGCCTCAAGACATAAATTCACATGCCGCGCGCATATATTGAGAGATGCGCAGATCGTTCTTGGCACATGCTGTAGAGGCGCCGGGGTCAGCGCTCGGATGCAACAGTTTTCATTAATTGTTTGTAAGAACATTCAAGTCGCCGCCACGGGCAAGTGCCGGCTTGGGTGAACACACGCCCTTGCGGCGGGAAACCCTGGCTCCGCTTCCACGAGAAGAACCCGCGGCGTGCCGAGCACGCCGCCTCACTCGCCCTTGCGGCCGACAGGGGGGCTCCCGCCACAAGGTTGACCGAAACAAACACTCGCTCGCGACGCTGATTTGACCGTCCGAAACAGGCGGCAGGACCAACTTCAGTTCACGACCCGTTGCGGACATCAGATGCGGCGCGCCCTCTCTCTTGGAGAGAGGGAGGGGCCCATCGCGCAGCGATGGGAGGGTGAGTGGTTACACCTTCAGCCGGCGTGCCGGCACATCGCCCGCAACAGCGCCAAGATCGTCCAGGGGCTTCGCCTACCCACTCACCCTCCCACGCCTACGGCGCGGGCCCCTCCCTCTCTCCATGAGAGAGGGTTTCGGTGACCGCTTCCATCATAGCCGACATAAGATCCGTCCGCTTCCTGGCGGGTGTCGGTAGCGGCGGATGTCCCCGCCACAGGGGCGGGAATGCCAGAAGCGCTAAATCCCCTTCTTCTTCGCATAGGTCTCGAACAGCCCTGGCCAGGCGGCCACCGGCTTGCCGGCGATCGAGCGCAGGCCAAAGCCGTGCCCGCCCTCCTCGAAGACGTGCAGCTCGGCCGGGATCGCCTTGGCCTTCAGGGCGGCGAACATCATCAGGCTGTTCTCGACCGGCACGGCCTTGTCGTCGGCGGCGTGGACCAGGAACACCGGCGGCGTGCGCCCGCCCACCCCGGCTTCGGGCGAATAGGCCTGCACCGTCTCGAACGACGGGGCCGCGCCCAAGAGCTGCTTGCGCGAGCCGGCGTGGGTCAGGCCCGCGGTCATGGTGATCACCGGATAGATCAGGGCCGACAGGTCCGGACGCGCCGACAGGTCGTCGGCGGCGTCGACGCGGTCATAGACCTCGGCCTCGAAGCGCGTGGTCAGGCTGGCCGCCACGTGGCCGCCGGCCGAGAAGCCCATGATGGCGATGCGGTTCTGCGCGAACTTCATCTCCGGCGCCCAGGAGCGGACGAGACGCAGGGCCCGCTGGGCGTCCTGCAGCGGCGCGTCCGGCCCCGCGCCCCAGCCGTCGCCCGGCAGGCGGTACAGCAGCACGAAGCAGGTGTAGCCGCGATCGGCCAGCCACTGGGCGGTCTCGAAGCCTTCCTTGTCCATGACCACGCGCTCGTAGCCGCCGCCGGGCATCAGGATCACCGCCGCGCCGTTGGGCTTGCGCGGGCGGAACAGGCTGAGCGTCGGCTTGCGGGTGTGGGTCACGGCCCGGTCGCGCGGACCCTTGCCGTCGCTGCGCTCGGTCACCGTCTCCTGGGCGGTCACGCCCTGCGAGCCCGGCGGATCGCTGGGCCACAGCGGCCGCACCTCGCTCGGCTCGGGAACGGCCGGCTTGCGGGCCGCGCTGGCCATGCTCGCGGTCGACAGGGCGGTGATCCCCGCCAGCAGGGCGAAGGCGCCCCGACGGTTCAGTTGCGGCATGACGTTTCTCCCGAACTCAACAATTGGCGCGGACCTTAAAGCGCCAGGTAACCGGTGGACAAGATCAGCGCCTCACGCCTGGCAGGCTTCCGGCGAACCTCAGGTGATGCAGCACGATCCCGCTGGTCGTCGCCACGTTCAGCGAGTCGAACCCGCCCGCCATCGGAATGCCGACCCCCTCGGCCCGGGCGATGACCTCGGCCGACAGACCAGGCCCCTCCGTCCCCAGCAGCACCGCCGCCCGCGCCGGCGGTTCCAGCTGCGCCAGCATGCGCCCCGCCGACGGCGTCAGGGCCAGCAGCGTGAAGCCGGCCCCGGCCAGCAGGTCCACAGCGTCCTCGCCCTTGCCGATATGGGCCGTCGGCACGCTCAGCGTCGCCCCGACCGAGACGCGGATGGCCTTGCGGTAGAAGGGATCGCAGCAGTCGGCGTCGAGCAGCACCGCGTCGGCCCCGAAGGCGGCGGCGTTGCGGAAGATGCCGCCCAGATTGTCGTGGTTGGCGATGCCGAACAGCGCCAGCACCACCGCCCGCTCCGGTAACCGCGCCAACAGGTCTGCGGCCAGCATCGCCTGCGGCTTGCGCCCCACGGCCAGCACCCCGCGATGCAGATGGAAGCCCGCGATGGCGTCCAGCACCGCCTGCTCGACCAGATAGACGGGGGTCTCGTCCGCGAGGCCGTCGAACACTTCGGAGAGCTTGTCGCGCCGCTTGGGGTCGATCAGCAGCGATTCCACCCGGTCGGGCGCATCGCGCACGAAGGCCCGCAGCACCGTCTCGCCCTCGGCGATGAACCGCCCTTCCCGCCCCACCAGGTCGCGCTCGCGGATGTCGCGATAGGCGGCCAGGCGCGGGTCGGCGGGGTCGGCGATGGTGACGAACTGCGGCACGGCGGATCCGAAGGAAGACTACCGCACGCCCCGTATCGGAAGGATCGCCAGACCGCCAGCCGCCGCGAGGCACGCGGCCACCACGAACAGCGAATGATAGTCCATGCGGCTGGGTCCCAGGAACCACACCGCCAGCACCGGGGCCAGCGCCTGGGGCAAGGTGTTGGCCAGGTTGATCACCCCCAGGTCCTTGCCGGCGTCGGCCTGCGAGGGCAGCACCTGACTGACCAGGGCGATGTCGACGGCGTAGTAGCAGCCCGCCCCGCAGCCGAAGACCACGAACCCCATCAGCACCACGGGCCAGCCCGGCACCAGCGAGAAGGTCAGCATCGCGGTGGCCAGGATCATCGCCGCCCCGGCCGCGAACAGCTTGCGCCGTCCCAGCCGGTCGCTCAGCATGCCGAAGATCATCGCGCAGCAGACATTGGCGACCGTCGCCACGGTGGTCAGCAAGGCCAGCCCCTGCTCGGCCCGCTGGCCCGGAAACAGGGTCGGATACCGCAGCGCGTCCTGCAGATAGTAGAGCATGTAGCACTGGGTCAGGGTGATCGCGACCAGCACCATGAACCGGCTTACCCAGGCCAGGGCGAAGTCGGGATGCTTGCGCGGATCGACCCACAGCCCTTTGAGGAAGCCGACCAGGCTGAAGCGCTCGGCGTCGTCGGCCGTGATCGGCGTGTCCTTCAGGCGCAGGGCGAAGGGTGCGATGGCCAGGGCCAGCACCACGCCGATCGCCAGGTAGCGCGAACCTTCCGAGGTCAGGAGGCCGCCGACCAGCACCGCGCCGGCCACCGCCCCGATCGGATGGCCCAGGCTCAGGAACGCCGCCACCCTGCCCTTCTGGGCGTCGGGCACCCGGTCGGGCAGCAGCGCCAGCAGCGCCGCGAACATCATGTTGAAGGCCAGCTGGAAGCCGATGACGCCGAGGATCAGCTCGAAGCGGCTGTCAGCCAGCATGATCGCCACGTACGAGGCCAGGGTGCCCACCAGGCCGATCAGCAGCCACGGCCGCCGCCGGCCGAAGCGCGAGGTCGTGCGGTCGCTGATCGCGCCGGCCAGCAGGTTGGCGACGCTGGCGATCAGCGCGCCCCAGAACGCCGTCTGGCTCAGCACCAGCGCCTTCTGGGCCGGATCGAGCGCGGCCGCCTTCAGCGGCAGCAGCACCTGGATCAGCGGCATGAAGCTGACGAAGGCGCCCATCTGGGCGAAGGTGAAGGCGGCGATGAAACTCGGCCGGACCGGTTCGACCGGCCGGCTTGCGCCGCGATGCGACATGACTGCTCCCTGTGACCGACGCGGTCTTGCCGCCGCGTTCGCCTGCCCGGCGACCTTCGCCGCGCCGTTGCGGCCCGGCAAGAGGCGCCGGCGCCCCTCCTCCAGTTTTTTCGTAAGCTCCGGGGTCGCGTTCGGTACGCCAAATGTTCTAGGCTGGTCAGAACGGTTGAGTCCAAGCGGCCCGACCAAACGACAGTTCAGTCGTGCTTAGCGGGGGAAGCGGCAAACCGATGGCGTCGGTGACCATCTACGACGTGGCGGCGCGCGCCGAGGTTTCGATCAAGACCGTCTCGCGGGTCATGAACAACGAGCCCAACGTGCGGCCGGTCATGCGCGAGCGCGTGCTCGAGGCCGCCCAGGCCCTGGGCTACAGCCCCAACCTCTCGGCCCGCAGCCTGGCCGGCTCCAAGAGCTTCGTCATCGCCGTCTTCGTCGATGCGGCCCTGACCATCGACCACTGGCGCAGCGAGCGCGGCGCCGACTACCTCTCGCGCATCCAGCTGGGCGCCACGCTCCAGTGCCGCGACGCCGGCTACCACCTGCTGGTCGAGCTGATCGACCACGAGGCCCCGCAGATCCGCCAGGAGGTCGGCGCCCTGCTGGCCGCCCTCAAGCCCGACGGCGTGATCCTCACCCCGCCCAGCTCCGACAACGAGATCGTGCTGGAGCTCCTCAACAAGTCCGGCACGCCCTATGTCCGCCTCGGCCCGGAAGAGACCGACGGCCCCGGCCCGCGCGTGCACATGGACAATTTCGCCGCCGCCCGCGACGTCACCGAGCACCTGGCCGGCCTTGGCCACAAGCGCATCGGCTTCGTGGTAGGCGAGCCCCGCCACGGCGCCAGCCAGGCCCGCCGGGCCGGCTACATGGCCGCCATGGAGGCCCGCGGCCTCTCCGTCGACGCGGCCTGGGTCAAACAGGGCGACTTCACCTTCCAGTCGGGCCACGACGCCGCCAAGGCCCTGCTGGCCCTGCCCGACCGCCCGACGGCGATCTTCGCCTCCAACGACGACATGGCCCTGGGCGTCCTGGCCGCCGCCGCCGAGGCCGGCGTCCTCGTCCCCGGCGAAGTCTCCGTCGCGGGCTTCGACGACAGCCCCAGCGCCCGCTTCTCCCGCCCCCAGCTGACCACCGTCCGCCAACCCGTCGCCGAAATGGCCGAACTGGCCACGCGCCTGTTGATCAAGGGCCAGGTCAAGGGCGGCGCGGCGGGGGCGATGGCCGCGCCGATCGACGAACTTCTGCCGTTCGAACTGATCCACCGGGCGTCGACCGCGCCCCCGCCGGTGGGGTGAGGGAATTTGCGCCAGAGCCGGAACTTGAGGTCGCTTCAGAAACACGACGCCACAGCGCTTATAGCGAAGGACTGGGCGCATGGCGCATTGAGCGGCCTATCGCTACCTAAACAGACCCGGGCTCCGCATCGCCGAGGGGGCACCGCCCCGGCCTTGCGCCTCGTCGAGCGGCAGGCAGCATTTCTTGTACTTGGCACCGCTGCCGCAATGGCACGGCTCATTCCGTTGGGGCTTCTTGGCGTTTAGCACCGGCACCTGGCGACGAATGGTCTGAGGCGGCGCGAGATCGGCGACCGCGACGTCCAGGTTCGCATCTTGGACCCATGGCTCATCAAGCATCACCCCAAACCGTGGGCGTCCCGTAGCCACGTCCAGACTCATGCCGAACCAGCGGCTGGCCTTGCGTTCGTACTTGCGCAGCAGGCACTGGGCCCGCAGCAGCTCCATGGCCTTGTCATCCGGTAGGCTGTTGACCTGCAGGGTCAAGCCAAGCTCGCCGACCAGGAACGCGGCGTTGTGGGGCTTGTGATCGCGCCGCGTCGCATTGACCAGGTTGTCCATCGCTTGGCTGATCCAACGAACACTGTCCTCGTCCAGTTCGAGTAGGAACAGCCCTAGCTCCAGGACCGCCGGATTGGGCTCGGCGTCGATGGTGTCGATGAAGCGCGCGACGGCGGTTCCCTGAAAGCGAGTCAGGATCCCGTCCGGCGTGCGCGGCCCTGCCGCTCCTTCGCGGCGCACGATCATCGCCGCATCAAGGCTCGAGGCGACATCGTCGTCCAGCATGACCATGTCGATGTCACTGCCGATCCACAGGTTCTGCGACAGGTGATAGCCAAGGATGGTCAGCTCGTTGCTGGCCAGGAACTTGTCGCCAGCGCGGGCGCGTAGCTCAAGATAGCTGATCAGCCGCAAGGGCGAGGTCAGCATCTCGGTGATCACGTCCAAAGCGAAGACGTCGATGACGAAAGGCGGCGCGACCTTCTCCACCGGCGTAACCTTCAGGAACTGCCGGGTCTGGAAGGCGAGCGCGGGATAGTGGTCGAGCACCAGGCAGACCGGATAGATGTGCTTGATCGGGCTTGCGAGTAGGATCGGCTGGCCCTTGTCGTCGAGCAATGTCACGCTTGGCTCCAGCAGCAGGGCCGAGCAGTCCATGGCCTGATCGCTGGCGTCCTGCACCGCGCCCTTGAAGTCCTTCTGGAGCTGAAGGTCGTTGCCCTTGCGCGCTTCCAGGGTCAGGCGCTTGGCTTTCGCTTGCAGGACTATCGCGCGATCGCCGAACAGGACGAGGACATCGATCTCGCCCCGCGTCGTGCCTTTGGCGCCGGGGATGATGACGTTGAGAAAGACCCGGGGTGCCCCGAACACCCGCCCCAGCCGCTCGGCGGCGAAAGTCTCGGTGAAGTCGCCGCGATTGTCGCTGGCCGTCCCCTTGTAGGCCTCGTCGGCCATCATCCAGAAGAAGGGCGAATCGTAAAGCGCTTCGGCCAAGCTGGCCGTATGGAAGAGTGCATAGGCGTCATCGCCCAGCCGGATGAGCGGTTGGGCATTGGCGACGTTGAAGTCGGCCAGGGCCTTGAAGTCAGCGTTGCGTTCCTCGGCGCCGGCCGTGAAGGCGTCCAGCACGGGCTTGACCTTGTCCAAGTCGAGGCGGGCCTTTCGCGCCACATCATCGGCGGTGAAAGCAAACCCGGAGAGCGCCGGCGGCTGGCCACCGGCCTTCGCCGCCGCCAAGAACGCCATGATCTTGTCGTGCTGAACGTTCTGGATGGCCCTCAAGACGTCGCGCGCCGTCGTGACGGCAAAGCCCCGATTCCTCTCCAGCCACGCATCGTCGGCCAGATACTTCCGGACCGCGAACTCCCGATACTGGAAGGGGAACGCCGACTCCGCGCCGTAGAAGATTGGCTCGCGCATCGCCTCGGCGTTCTGGAAGGGATTGAAATCCTTGTCGGGCAGCACCCCGGGCATCATGCGATCGAAGACACTTCCGAAACTGTCGTGCAGCTCCAACATCAATGCATCTGTGCGCGTGCAGTAGCCATCGACCACCGCTGGCGCTTGAGGTGTGAGATCCAGCGGCTGACGAAGCATCAGGCCGATCAAGGTCGAGGTCTCGGTTCGGATCAGTCTGTCGTGGGAGAAGATCTTGGCGAACGCATCGCCCTTCAGGCCGTTTCGGTCATAGAGGATGATGTTGTCACGCAGGCTCAGGCGCGCGATGGCCTCGATATAGCCGGGTGAGGCGCATAGCGCGGCCAGGTCGTCGAACACGACCTGCTGGGCGCGCGGCTTGTTTCTGGGCTTCATCGACACCTCCCCTTTTTTTGCGCAGCTTAGATGGTGTGCGAGCTTCCCCCCACAGTCGGGCGATAGTTTTGCCGCCCGCCTGCGTCAGGTTCGGTCGCGTGCAAAATGCGTGGATCAGGCTGAGCCTTATTTCGCAGAACGCTGACCTGATCATCCAGCTACAGACCTTCAGGAGGTCGCCTAGGAGTCACGACAAGCCGTTCGGGTCTCGGATCACGGCAAATTGGCGTGCCCCAAAGAAAAAGGCGCGGCCTCCACGGCCGCGCCCCTCTCAAAACCTCAGAGCTGGAAGAACCGCCCTCACCGCCCCGGTCGCGCGAACGCGGCAACCTTGGCCCTCGCCGCGTGCACCGGGTGCTCCGGCTCGGCGTAGCGCTGCGTCGGCGCGGCGTGCGACCCGATCCGGAACCCGCCGACGTGGTTGGCGAGGTCCGCCGCTTCGGCGCGCAGGGCGCGGGTGGCGTCGGTGGAGCGTTGGGCCATGGCGGTGTTGCGCTGGGTGACCTGGTCGAGCTGGCCGACGGCGCTGTTGACCTCGTTGAGGGCCGTGGCCTGTTCGTTGGCCGAGGCGGCGATCTCGTTGACCAGGCTGTCGATGGCGCCGACCTTGTCGACGATGCCGCGCAGGGCGTCGCCGGTCTGGCGGACCAGCTCGACGCCCTCGCCGACCTGGCGGCTGGAGTCGGAGATCAGGCTCTTGATCTCCTTGGCGGCGTCGGCCGAGCGCTGGGCCAGGGCGCGGACTTCCTGGGCCACGACCGCGAAGCCCTTGCCCGCGTCGCCGGCCCGGGCGGCTTCGACGCCGGCGTTGAGGGCCAGAAGGTTGGTCTGGAAGGCGATCTCGTCGATCACGCCCAGGATGTGGTTGACCTGGTTGGACGAGCTTTCGATCTGGCTCATGGCCTCGGCGGCGCGGGTGACCACGGCGCCCGAGCGCTGGGCCTCGGTGGCGGCCTCGCCGACGCGCGTGGAGACCTCGCGGGCGCTCTGGGCGGTCTTGGCGACGGTCGAGGTCAGCTGTTCGACGGCGGCGGCGGTCTGTTCCAGGGTGGCGGCCTGCTGCTCGCTGCGCAGGGCCAGGTCGTCGGCGGCCGAGGCGATCTCGTCGGCGCCCGAGCGGATGCCGCGGGTGGCGCGGTCGACCGCGCCCATGGCTTCGGCCAGAGCGGCGGCGGCCTGGTCGAAGTCGGACTTCAGGCTGACGAACTCGGGCGACAGAGCGCCGTCGACGCGGGCCGACAGGTCGCCGGCCGCCAGGCGCGAGAGGGCGTCGCCCACGGCGCGCACGGCGTCGGCCTGGCGCTGCTCGGCGCTGGCGCGCTCGGCCTCCAGCTGGTCGCGCTCGTCCTGCAGCAGCTCCAGATAGGTCGAGATCGCCAGGTCCATGTCGAGCATGACGGCCTTGCTCAGGGCCACCAGGCCGTCGGCCAGTTCGGCGTCGTTCTTGGCGCTGGCGAACAGGCCCTTGGCGCGCTTTTCGACCATGGCGCGGATCAGCTTCTCGGCCACCAGGGCGTAGCCGCCGATGTACCAGCGCGGCTCCAGGCCGATGACGGCGTGGGCCTTGCCGATGCGGGCGACGTCCTGCTGGTAGTCGGCGCCGTATTCGGCGGTCGCCAGGCGGCGCCAGTGCGAGGACTGGCGGGTCTGGGCGCTGCCGATGTGCGCTTCGTTGGAGAACATCTTGCGGGTCTCAGGGAAGGCCCGGACCTGGCTGTAGAAGGCGTCGAGCGCCCCGTTGATCTCGGCGTCGATCAGCGGCTTGGCCGCGCGCAGGGCGGCGCGGTCCTTGTGGTCGAACCGCATGAAGCTCATGCGCTGGTCGAGCTGGTTCTGCGCGCTCATGCCGTCACCCCGAGTCACTGAAAATCCTGGTCAGGAGAGCCGTGACGGCAATTCATTAACCAAGATTGAAACCCGGGCGGCCCAGCCGCAAATGACCGCCTGTCGAGCCGTTAAAGCTTGCGCGGGGTGTGGCGGAAGGTCGCTTTCGGGCCAGTTTCCCGGCCGGCGCTCACGCCATCCAGAGGTAGCGCCAGGTCTCCGAGATCGGGGTGTCGCCGCGCACCAGACGCAGGCTGAGCTCGGCCTGGCTGGCCGTCGGCTTGAGGCCGAAGGCGGCCCGCACCGTGGCCTCGCGCGGATAGGGCGTGATGTTGCTCCAGGTGGTCTGGCCGCCCTTGGCCTCGATCTGCAGCTTCACCCCGTCCAGCCCGTCGGCCAGCATCGGGCCGGAGAGGTCGATGGTGAACATCCGCAGGCCCGCCTGGGCGTCGGCGCCGGTGCGGGTGCGCACCACCCTGGCCTCCCCGTCGCCGATCCGCTCGCGGCCCCAATGCAGGCGGTAGGAGAGATCGACGCGCGAGCCGGCCTCCCAAGGGGCGTCCGGCCGCCAGAAGACGGCGATGTTGTCGTCGCTCTCCTTGCGGGTGGCCAGTTCGGCCAGCACCACCGCGCCCTTGCCCCAGGCGCCGAGCGGCTCGACCCACAGGCTGGGACGCAGGTCGTAGCGGGCTTCCAGGTCGCCGTAGTCCTCCAGCCGCCGGGCGCGCTGCACGAGGCCAAAGCCCTTGGGGTTCTCGTCCTGGAAGTACGACAGGCGGTGGGCGGTCGGGTTGGTCAGCGGCCGCCAGATCTGCTCGCCGGTCCCGGTCAGCATGGCGAGGCCGTCGCTGTCGTGCACGGCCGTGCGGAAGTCGTCGCCGCGCGGCCCGTCCGAGACGTTGAACAGGAACATGCTGCTCTGGGCGGCCACGCCCATCCTGGTCATCCGCACGCGCGGGAAGATCGTGGCGGTGACGTCGAACACCACCGACTGGCCGGGCCGGATCAGGAAGCTGTAGGCGCCCGTGCAGCTGGGGCTGTCCATCAGGGCGTGGACGGTGACGGTCTCGGCGTCGTCGGCCGGCCGTTCCAGCCAGAAGCGCTCGAAGCTGGGGAACTCCTCGTTGGGCTCGCCTGCGCCGATGGCCAGGCCCCGTGAGGACAGGCCGTAGAACTGGTCGCGGCCCAGGCTGCGGAAATAGCTCGCGCCCTGGAAGACGGCGATCTCGTCCAGCTTGTCGGCCCGGTTCAGCGGCCACAGCAGGCGCAGGCCCGAGAAGCCGCCGATGGCCTTGGCCGCACCCGCGTGCTCGCCGGGCACGTCGAACATCTCCGGATCGAACTGCACCGGCCGCGCGACCCCGTCCTCGACCTCATGAATCGGGAAGACGCGCGGATAGAGATAGGCCGGCGGAAAGAACTCGGCGCGGAACGGCGGCTGGCGATCGGCCCACAGGGCATGCTCGGCCCTAAAGCGGATGCGGAAATAGTCGTCGTAGGACAGGCCGGCCAGGCCCTTGTTCCCGCCCGTGGCCGGGGCGCGGTAGGGTTTCTTGGCCAGGCTTTGCGCCATGTCGCGCAGGATGTCCGGCGAGAACGGCTCGCCGGCCGATCCCGTATCGGTTTGCGCTGCGGCAAGACGGGGGAGCATGGCGACCAGAGCTCCTAGAGACAGCGCGCCGAGCGCGCCGCGACGGCTAAACGTACCGAATTCCATGCGGCCCCTTCTATGCCGCGCGCCGCTTCGGCGCTACGAACCGTACAGCGAATTAACGCGGTTTGACGGCGCCATTGCGGCGGCGCCGCATAAAGCTGCAAGACCGATCATCCGGGCCGCGCCACGATTACGACGCAACAAGCTGCGCCTTGACGCGTTTGAGCCGGCGGCGCAGTCCCTGTTAGGCTGAGTCAGCAACCTAGGGATCAGCGCGGTATATGGGCGTACGGGCGGAATTCACCCTGGAAGACAAGGACGACGGCAAGTCGGTCGTCCTGTCCGGGGACTGGACGGCGCGCGGCATGGCCGACGCGGGCCTGCGCCTTGCCGAGGCGATGAAGGGTTCGGACAAGTTCCACCTCGACCTCACCGGCATGAGCCGCTGCGACACGGCCGGCGCCTACGCCATCATCCGCGCCGCCGACGGCCGCCTGACGGCCGGGAACATCAAGGCCCGCAAGCAGACCCTGCGCCTGCTGGAGCTGGTCGGCGACGCCATCCAGGTCGAGTGCCCGCCCGACAACCGCCTGCACGGCTTCGTCGCCCTGCTCGACCGCATCGGCCGCGGCCTGTTCGACCTGCTGCATGACGGCTACGGCACGCTGGTGTTCCTGGGCCACCTGCTGACGGCCATCGGCCGCTGCATCGTCAATCCGCGCAAGATCCGCTGGGCCCCGATCATCTCCCTGTCCGAGCGCGCGGGCCTGGACGCCATGCCGATCGTGGCCACCACCACCTTCTTCATCGGCGCGGTCGTCGCCCTGCTGGGCGCCAACCTCCTGACCGACTTCGGCGCCCAGGTGTTCAGCGTCGAGCTGATCGGCGTGTCGGTGCTGCGCGAGTTCAACATCCTGATCACCGCCATCCTCCTGGCCGGCCGCTCGGCCTCCAGCTTCGCGGCCGAGATCGGCTCGATGAAGATGAACCAGGAGATCGACGCCATGCAGGTGATCGGCGTCGATCCCTACGAGGCCCTGGTCCTGCCCCGCTTCGCGGCCCTGCTGCTGACCATCCCGCTGCTGACCTTCGTGGCCACCCTGGCGGGTCTGGCCGGCGGCATCGTCGTGGTCTGGGTGGTGCTGGACCTCTCGCCCAGCTTCTTCCTGCAGCGGATGACCGACTATGTCGGCGCCACCCACTTCTGGATCGGCATGTCCAAGGCCCCGGTCATGGCCATGGTCATCGCCGCCATCGGCTGCCGCCAGGGCATGGAGGTCGGCAACGACGTCGAGTCGCTGGGCCGCCGGGTCACCGCCGCCGTGGTCCACGCCATCTTCGCCATCATCCTGATCGATGCGGTCTTCGCCCTGCTCTACATGGAGCTCGACATATGACCGCCGCTCACGCTCAAGCGACCAAACCGGAAGAGGCCGCGCCGCCGATCCAGGTCGACGGCCTGGTCTCGCGCTTCGGCGACAACACCGTGCACGACAACCTCGATCTCACCGTCGAGCGCGGCGAGGTGCTGGGCGTGGTCGGCGGCTCGGGCACCGGCAAGTCGGTGCTGCTCAACAGCATCATCGGCCTGAAGGCCCCCGACGGCGGCGTCATCCGCCTGTTCGGCGAGGACATGCAGGAGGCCTCGCGCCGCAAGTGGACGGCGCTGGAGCGCCGCTGGGGCGTGCTGTTCCAGCAGGGCGCGCTGTTCTCGAACCTGACCGTGCGCGAGAACGTCGCCGCCCCGCTGTTCGAGCACACCCGCCTGCCCAAGAGCGAGATCCTCGAACTGGCCGACCTGAAGATCGCCCTGACCGGCCTGCCCGCCCGCGCCGGCTCGCTGAAGCCGGCCGAACTGTCGGGCGGCATGCGCAAGCGCGCGGGCCTGGCCCGGGCCCTGGCGCTCGATCCCGAACTGCTGTTCCTGGACGAGCCCACCGCCGGCCTCGACCCGATCGGCGCGGCGGCCTTCGACGAGCTGATCAAGGACCTGTCCGACAGCCTCGACCTGACCGTCTTCATGATCACCCACGACCTCGACAGCCTCTACGCCATCACCGACCGCGTCGCCGTCCTGGCCGACAAGCAGGTGATCGCCCAGGCCCCCGTCGAGGAACTCGAACACTCCGACCACCCCTGGATTCAGGAATACTTCCTCGGCCCGCGCGGACGCGCGGCCGGGAAAGGCGCTACGGCGAGGAGCCGCTGATGGAAAGAAACGCCAACTACGCCCTCGTCGGCGCGGCCTGCCTGATCCTGTTCATGGGTCTGGTGGTGTTCGTGGTCTGGCTGGCCAAGCTGCAGTTCAACAAGGACTACGACCTCTACGACGTGCTGTTCGTCGGGGCGGTGCGCGGCCTGTCTGAAGGCGGCGAGGTGCACTTCAACGGCATCAAGGTCGGCGAGGTCACCAAGATCGAGCTCGACAAGGCCGACCCCAACCGCGTCATCGCCCACACCCGCCTGACCTCCGACGTGCCGGTGCGCGTCGACAGCTACGCCACGCTGGAGCCGCAGGGCATCACCGGCGTCAACTACATCCAGCTGACCGCCGGCACCTCGACCAAGCCGCTGCTGAAGGAAACGGTGAAGAAGGGCGACATCCCGATCATCCGCAGCCAGCGCAGCGCCCTCTCCGACCTGCTGGAAGGCGGCGGCACGGTGCTGACCCGCACGATCGAGGCCCTGGACCGCGTCAACCGCGTGCTGTCCGACCGCAACATCAAGACCTTCAGCGCCAGCCTGTCCGACGTCCAGTCGGTCACCGCCGAACTGCGCGAGCGCAAGGAAATCATCGCCGACGCCCAGAAGGCGCTGCAGAGCATCGACACGACGGCCCAGGAGATCGCCAACCTGTCGCGCTCGACCCAGGGCGTGGTCGACGGCGACGGCCGCAAGGCGATCAAGGACCTCGGCGCGGCCGCCGACGAGATCAAGGCGGCCGCCAAGGACGTGCGGACCATGGTCAGCAACCTGGAAGGCCCGACCAGCGACTTCGCCTCCACCGGCCTGCCGCAGCTGTCCTCGGCCATCGTCACCCTGCAGTCGGCCGCCGAATCGCTCGACCGCCTGGTCGGCGAGGTGGAGCAGAACCCGCGCGGCCTGGTGGGCAAGGCCCCGGCCAAGGAAGTGGAGATCAAGCCGTGAGCGCATTCCGGATCAAGACCCTGGTCGCCGGCGCGGCGGCCCTCGGCCTGGCGCTCAGCCTCTCGGCCTGCATCAGCGTGTTCCCCAAGGCCAAGCCGTCCGGCATGTACCGCTTCGGAACCACGCCTCCGGCGGCGGCCAAGGGTCCGCCCGGCGCGATGTTCGGCGTGCTCAAGGCCCCCACGGTCTTCACCCGCCCCTCGGCCGGCGACCGCATCCTGACCACCAGCCCCGGCGGCGAGGCGGCCTATGTCGCCGACGCCCGCTGGATCGCCCCGGCCAGCGTGCAGTTCGACGAGGCGATCGCCCGGGCCTTCGACGCCGATCCCGGCCGCGCCCGCCTGATCGGCCGCGGCGAGGTGGCCAAGGCCCAGATGGTGGTCCGGCTCGAGGTCCGCGCCTTCGAGGCCGCCTATGTGAACGGCCCCAAGGCCCCCCCCGAAATCGTCGTCCAGGTGCGCGGCGTCATCAACCGCACCGGCGACCGCGCCCTGGTCGGCGACCAGCTGTTCGAAGCCAGGGTGAAAGCCGCCGACAACCGCGTCGGCGCCATCGTCGCCGCCTTCGACCAGGCCAACGCGAAAGTCATCGGCGACATCGTCGGCTGGATCAACGCGGCCGGCGCGGGTTTGCCGGCGGAATAGAAATCCTCCCCCTCTGGGGGAGGTGTCGCGGAGCGACGGAGGGGGGCCGTTTTCAGCTTCCGAAGCGCAGGCCTTCCCCTCCCCCGTAAAATCCCCGCGAAAGCGGGGACCCAGGCTTTTCCGTTCCCTCTCCCCTTGCGGGAGAGGGTGGCCCTGCGGAGCAGGGTCGGGTGAGGGGTCTCTCAGAACTCTAAGCCGCGTGCGGCGGTTAGGCCGGGCGAAGCGTCTCACATTTGAGAGACCCCTCATCCGTCGGCCTTCGGCCGCCACCTTCTCCCGCAAGGGGAGAAGGATCGCGGACGGGGATAGAGCGCTGCCAATCCCCGTTGAGGGCGGACCAAAACCCAACCAATCCAAACCCTTACAACTTTCTCACCGCCCTGGATCAGACGCGCTCAAACCACCCGCATAATCACTGGGTCTCGCCGCACCGAAGGGGCGCGCGGCCAGCGACCATGCGGCGGCGGGATGCGATCGAGCGGGACTGGGGCGGATTGGGAAGATCCGTCGCGTCCGGGGACCTGGCGCTGGCCAGGCCCGCCCGCCGTCGGCTTGGGCGAGGATTACAGAGCACCCCTCTCCTCGTCGCCGTCCAAACGGGAAACCCGGCGGATGGTCCTGGTAAGGCGTTAAGAGCGCCGCCGCCCGGGAAGCCGGCAGCCAAACGACCGCGCGGAGCGCACGGGCTTCGTCGAAACGGTAACTGTCTACACACCTCCGGGCGTAGCCCGGGCGCTCCGCTCTCCTTCATCAACTCAGCGCAATCGCGCGTGAGATCGAGAAGTCGTGCGTCCAGGAACCTCCCCCTGTGGGGGAGGCGGCCGAAGGCCGGTGGGGGGACGTTTTCAGCTTTCGAGGCGTCGGCCGATCCCGCACCAACTCCCCCTCCGATCGCTACGCGATCGCCTCCCCCACGGGGGGAGGTTCCTCGGGAACGGCCGCCACCTTCTCCCGCAAGGGGAGAAGGACGCCCTACCCCGCCGCGCGGGCCTTGAAGCCAGCCAGGCGGTCCAGCTTGTCGAGGAGGTAGTCGTGCTCTTCGCGCGAAACGGCCTGGGACGAGGTCAGGAACCGCTGCAGCATATGCTCCTGGAAGCGTTCGCGCTCGCCGGGGCGGCCGTCGAATTCCACGCCGTGATAGGCGTCGACCCCGGCGCGGAAGGCCGGGAACAGGCGCGACGGCAGGCCGGCCCGCTCGTAGACGGCCTTCAGGCCCAGGGCCCCGGCGTCGTGCACCATCAGCCAGGTGCGGTGATGCGGAACCCCGGCCAGTTCGGAGAGACCCCACTCGAAGAAGGTCATGTGGCCCTGGGCCACGGCCCGCAGCAGCAGCGACGGCGTCAGCCGGCCCGCGCGGTGCAGGTGGGCGGCGAAGGCCTGCGGGTCGGCGGTGCGGCCGGCCTGGTCCACCAGGTCGATCGTCGCCCGCTCCTTGGCGCCGACGATGATCTCCAGCGCCCGCTCGGCCGAGAGGGCGTGGTTGTCGAGGATGTGCTCGCGCAGCTGGTCGCCGACCATGTCGATCAGGCGCTCGGTCACCGACAGCGGCAGCACCGAGCGGTAGGCCACGGCCTTGAGCACGGTCTCCGACTTGGCGAAGCGGTCCAGGGCCTTCTGCAGGGCCATGTCCGAGAAGCGGGCGTTGTCGTTGGCGCAGGCGGCGGCCACGACGTCTTCCGGCGCCTGGTCGACCAGCAGGCCGGTGACCTTGCTCGACAGCTTGGGCCGGCGGGCGATGGCCATCTGGCGCACGGGGCCGCCCAGGCGGATGATCTCGGCCAGGTCGTTGTCGTTGAACACCGGCGAGAAGCTGATCACCGGCAGCGACACGCTCTCGACGTCGCGGGCCAGACGGTTGGCGACGTCCGGCGGCAGCAGCGGCGAGGTCTTCAGCGTCACGGCGAGGGCGCGGCGCACCAGCTCGGCGGCGTCGGCGGCCATGACCCGCAGGATGTCCTGGGCCTGGAGGCGCTCGTCCTCGCTCAGTTCGGCGCGGTCGATCTTGCGGCACAGCTTGTGGGCGGCCAGCGCGCGCTCGTCAGGCGTCGCGCCCTTCACGAGCATGCGGATGTCGTCGGTGGTGAGCGCGGCGCGGGTCGTGGCCATGGGCCTGGCCTTCTGCGAATGAACGTCGAATCAAACAATGTGACGGTTAGCGTTAACGATTGTTTGCCCTGGACACCTCCCCGATTAACGATACCCCGTAACCAGCCGCAAACCGTGAGCGCATAGCGTCCTCCCCTGACTGTCCGAGGATCCGATTCTTGCTCGCCGAGCGCCGAACCCAAGACCTGACCAGGCCCGGGGCCGACACCGCGCTCGCCCTCGGCGTGCAGAGAGCGTTGCTGCCCTACGCCCTGGCCATCTTCGCCGTAAGCCTGCCGTTCTTCGTCTGGGCGGGATCGCACGCGGCCAACGCCCTGTGGATGACGATGACCTTCGCGGTCTTCGCCATCAACTGGGGCGTGTTCTATGGCGTCACCAACTGGCTCAGGACCCCGGAGGCCGAGGATCTGACCCGCCGCATGCGGCTTCAGGTCGCGGGCGGCCTGCTGTGGGCGCTGGCCGTCGTGCAGATGTCGGCCTTCGCGGAAGGCGCCGGTCCGGCCCGCGAGACCCTGCTGCTGCTGGCCGCCGCCGCCGGCATGGTCTGCATCTTCTTCGCCGCCCCCGTGCTGCCCTGCCTGATGGTCGTCGCCCCCGTGGCCGCCGCCGGTCCGCTGGTCGCCCTCTTCAGCCGGCCCGAAAGCCGCTCGGCCGGCGTCATGGCCTGGGGCGGCCTGGCGCTCGCCATGGCCATGGCCATGATCTTCAACCGCATGCTGCGCCGCCAGCACGCCCTGGCCGTCGCCCACGAGGCCCTGATCGAGGAGCGCCTGCGCGTGCTGGAGGCCGCCGAGCGCACCGCCCGCTCGAAGTCCGACATAGTCGCCACCCTCAGCCACGAGATCCGCAACGGCCTGACCGGCGTCACCCACGTGCTGGCCGCCGCCGCCGGCAAGGGCGGCCGCGCCGCGCCGTCGCGCGAGCAGCTGAACGCCGCCCTCGACGCCGCCCAGGACCTGATCGCGGTTCTGAACGCCACGCTCGACGCCGAGACCGCCGAGGCCGGCCGCCTGGCCGTCGAGCGCCAGGCCTTCGAGCCCGTCCGCCTGGTCCGCGACCTGGCCTTGCTGGAACGCCCCCACGCCCTGGCCAAGGGGCTGGAGCTGGCCGTTCACGTCGATCCGACGCTGGAGGCCCGCCTCCTCGGCGCCGCCGTCGCCGATCCGATGCGCACGCGCCAGATCATCGCCAACCTCGTCGGCAACGCGGTGAAATACACCGTCCGCGGCCGGGTCGAGGTGCGGATCGAGCCGCGCGGCGACCGCATCGCCATCGAGGTCGCCGACACCGGCCCCGGCCTGTCGGCCGAAGAACTGGAACAGGCCTTCGAGCCCTTCCGCCGCGTCGAGCGCACCGGCGCCGGCGTCAACGGCGCGGGCCTTGGCCTGTCCCTGTCGCGCCAGCTGGCCAAGCTGATGGGCGGCGCGCTGGAGACCAGCAGCGCCCTGGGCGTCGGCAGCTGCTTCACCCTGCTGCTGCCCTACGACGTCGCCGTCCCCTGCCCGCAGGAGCCGGTCGAGGAGACCCTGGCCGCCGCCGATCAGGCCCCCGACGTCCAGCGCAGCCTGCGCGTGCTGATCGCCGAGGACGACGCCCTCAACGCCGCCATGCTGCGCGCCATCCTCGAGCAGCTGGGCCACCAGGTCGTCCACGCCCAGAACGGCCGCCGCGCCGTCGATCTGGCCAAGGTCTGCGAGTTCGACCTGCTGATGCTCGACGGCCGCATGCCGGTGCTGGACGGTCCGGAGACCGCCGCCGAGATCCGCGCCCTGCCCGGCGCCAACGGCCACATGCCGATCATCGCCGTGATCGGCGGCGACGCCGACGAGGCCCGCGAGTGCACCGAGGCCGGCGCCGACACCGTACTGCGAAAGCCCGTCAGCGTGGCGGGCGTGGCCCGCGCCGTGGCCGACGCCGCCGCCCTCACCCGCCAGCCACGCGGCGAAGGGGTTCGCGGCGCGGCCTGAGAAGGCTTTCCAACGAGCGTTTGAACGCCCATCCTGCCCGCAACGAGAAAAAAAGCGGGAGGAAGCGGATGCTGCGGGACCTCAAGGTCGTCGAACTGGCCACCTACATCGCCGCCCCCGGCGCGGCGGGGATCATGGCCGACTGGGGCGCCGACGTGGTCAAGGTCGAGTCGCCGGAGGGCGACCCGATGCGGCGCTTCTTCGAGACCATCGGCGCCGACCAGGCCGCCAACCCGATCTTCGAGCTCGACAACCGCGGCAAGCGCTCGGTCGTGCTCGACATCCGCAGCCCCGCCGGGGCGGAGGCCCTGAAACGCCTCGTCGCCACGGCCGACATCTTCCTGACCAACGTCCGCCCCGCCGCCCTGCGCCGGGCGGGCCTGGACCACGAGACCCTGCTGAGCGCCTTCCCGCGCCTGATCTACTGCAGCCTGACCGGCTACGGCCTCACCGGCCCCGACGCCGACAAGCCGGGCATGGACGTCGCCGCCTTCTGGTCCCGCGCCGGGGTTGGGGCCCTGACCGCGCCCAAGGGCGCCGAGCCCTTCCCGATCCGCACCGGCATGGGCGACCACGTGACCTCGCTGGCCACGGTCTCGGCGATCTTGGCCGCCGTGCACGAGCGTCACCGGACCGGCGTCGGCCGGCTGGTCGAGACCTCGCTGCTGCGCACCGGCGCCTACGCGATCGGCTCCGACCTCGCCATCCAGCTGCACTTCGGCAAGCTGGCCTCGACCCGTCCGCGCCGCGAAGCGGTCCAGCCCCTGGCCAACTTCTTCCAGACCCGGGACGGCCGCTGGATCTGCCTGCTGGCTCGCCAGGGCGCGACTGACTGGCCGCGCATCGCCGCCGCCGTCGGCCGGCCCGAACTGGTCGACGATCCGCGCTTCTCCGGCGCCCGCGCCCGGCGCGAAAACACCACCGCCCTGGTCGACATCCTCGACGCGGCCTTCGGATCGATGGACTACCAGACCGCCGCCGCCGCCCTCGACGAAGGCGACATCACCTGGGCGCCCTGGCAGACCCCGCGCGACCTGGTCGAGGACCCGCAGGCCCTGGCCGCCGGCTGCTTCGTCGAGACGACCGCCGGCGTCCGCTCGCCCGCCGCCCCGGCCCGTTTCCCGGGGATCGAAGAACACGCCCGCACCCCCGCCCCGGCGCTCGGCGCCGACACGGCGGCCGTGCTGGCGGAGCTCGGCTATTCGGAGGAAGAGATCAGGGAGATGGGCGCTTAGCGCGCCTTGCCGCTCGAGCCGACGTTGGCGTCCGACAGCATGCGCAGCATCTCGGCCGAGAACAGGCTGTTGGCCACGCGGCTCGTGCTGCTGCCTTCGCTCTTGCCGGCCCCGAAGGCGCCGTCGAAGCCCTGCGAGCCGCGCAGCACCAGATCGACCACCGCCTGCTGCTGCTGGATGCGGTCCATCCGGCGGCCGGTGGCGTACTGCAGGAAGCCCTCGCCGTCGTCGGCCTGGCTCTCGCGCGCGGCCGGCGCGGAGACCGCGCCGCCACCGCCGGCGGTCTTGGTCAGGTTGGCGTAGACCTCGCTCACCGTGGCGGCGCGGCCGTCGCGGTAGAAGATCGAACGGTTGGCGGCCGCGGCCTCGGGGAACATCGAGGCGGCGCTGGCGCCGGGATTGTTGTTGGCGGCCTCGATCAGCCGCGCCGAGCCCTGCGGGCCCAAAAAGTGGGCGGCGTAGAGCTCGCCCGAGGTCGGCGAGCGGCCGACCCGGCCGCGCAGGTAGGAGGCGTGGTCCGAAGCCAGCTCGCCGGCCATCAGCGAAGCGGCGTGCGGATCGAGCTTGAGGCCCAGCACGGCCTTGCGGGCCTCGTCGCCGGCCACCCGGTACTTGCCGTCCGAGCCCTGCTGGATCAGGTCGGCGTAGCGGGCGTAGCCGTACTTGGCGCCGTGCTTCTTCAGCGTGGCCAGCCAGGTCTGGTCGACGAACTGGAACAGGCCCGAGGCCGAGGAGGTGCGGGCCTTGGCGGCGGGGTTGTAGCCGCTCTCGCGCTTGGCCGTGCCCATCAGGAACGTGAAATCCACCCCCGTCGCGCTGGAAGCGCGCTGGATCGCCGATTCAACGACGTTGCGGATGGATTGGACGGCCATGCCCCGAATATCTGAACGAGCATGGTTAATGCGGCCTTAACCACGTTTAACGACCCCGCCCCTGCGCGCTCCGGTCGCACCCGGACCTTACGCCTGGCGACAAAATATCACGATCGTAATTTTATCTGTTTACACACGTCATTCTCCATGTGAGCGTCGGCGTGTCGAAGTTGATCGACGCCGCTCTTTGGAGGTCGCCATGATCGCCCAACCCGCCGACTTCAACCCGCGCATCGCCGGCCTGGACCGTGACGAGAAGCGCAAGCTCTCCAAGGGGCTGGTCGCCGCCCTGGCGATCTCCGGCGCGGCGCACGTGGCTCTGTTCGCCTACATCGCGGTGCAGAAGTACGTGACGATGCCGACCGAGATCGTCGACGACGGCGGCTTCGAGCTGCAGCCGTTCGTCCCCAAGCCGCCGCCTCCGCCGCCGCCGGAAAAACCGGCGCCGACGCCGCCCCGGTCCGCCAACCCCATCCCGGTGCATCCGCCGCTGCCCACGCCGTTCCCGACGCCCGAGCCCCTGCCCGTGCCGATCCCCGAGAACCCGGGTCCGCCGACCAACGCCGAACCGCCGCGCTTCACCGCCGATCCGCCGGCGCCTCCAGGACCGCCCGCGGCCCCGGCGCCGAAGACCATCACCCGGGCGACCTGGCTGAGGATGCCCAGCGCCGACGACATGTCGCGCTATTACCCCGAAGGCGCCCAGCGGCGCGGGGTGTCGGGCGGCGCGACGCTGAACTGCGCGGTCACCGCCAAGGGCACGGTGCAGAACTGCATGGTAGTCGATGAAAACCCGGCCAGCGAGGGCTTCGGCTCCGCGGCCCTGAAACTGGCGCGGTTCTTCAAGATGAAACCGCAGCTCGAGAACGGCCAGGCGGTCGACGGCGCGCAGGTGAGGATCCCCATCCGCTTCAACGCCGCTGACTGAGGGGGCGTCGGACGGGCGACCGCGTATCGGGTCGCCCGTCCGAGTTCATCAATAGCTTTTGGCCTAATAGCTTTTGGGAAGGCCGAGCACGCGCTCGGCGATGAAGTTCAGGATCATCTCGCGGCTGACCGGCGCGATACGGGCGATCATCGCCTCGCGGAAATAGCGCTCGACGTCGTACTCCTTGGCGTAGCCCATGCCGCCATGGGCCAGCACCGAGGCCTCGCAGGCCGTGAAACCGGCTTCCGCGCCCAGGTACTTGGCGGCGTTGGCCTCGGCCCCGCAGTCCTTGCCGGCGTCGTAGAGAGCCGCGGCCTTAAAGGCCATAAGGTTGGCCGCCTCCAGCTCCGCCCACGACTTGGCCAGCGGGTGGGCCACGCCCTGGTTCTGGCCGATCGGCCGGCCGAACACCACGCGCTCCTTGGCGTAGGTCGAGGCTTTCGCCAGAGCCGCCCGGCCCAGGCCGATGGCCTCCACCGCGAACAGCACCCGCTCGGGGTTGAGGCCGTGCAGCAGGTACTGGAAGCCCTTGCCCTCCTCGCCCACCAGGTCCTCCTGGGGCACGAACAGGTCCTCGATAAAAAGCATGTTACACTCGACCGCCTTGCGGCCCATCTTCGGGATCGGCTTGGCCTCGATGTGCTCGCGGTCGGTGTAGAACAGCGACAGCCCGCCGGTCGGCTTGGCGCACTGGTCCTTGGGGGTGGTGCGGGCGATGATCAGGATCTTGTTGGCGCGCTGGGCGCCGGTCGTCCAGATCTTGCGGCCGTTGAGGCGATAGCCGCCGTCGACCTTCTCGGCCCGGGTCTCCAGGCTCGAAGTGTCCAGGCCCGAATTGGGCTCGGTGACGGCGAAGCACATCTTGTCCTCGCCCGAGATCAGGCGCGGCAGCAGGCGCTCGCGCTGCTCGTCGGTCCCGAACTTCACCAGCGGCATCGGGCCGAAGATGTTGAGGTGGATGGCCGAGGCGCCGGAGAAGCCCGCGCCCGACTGGGCCACGGTCTGCATCATCACGGCCGCCTCGGTCAGGCCCAGGCCCGCCCCGCCGACGCTCTCGGGCATGGCCACGCCCAGCCAGCCGCCTTCGGCGATGGCGGCCACGAAGGCCTCGGGGAAGTTTCCGGTCTCGTCGGTCCGCCGCCAGTACTCGTCGTCGAAGGCGGCGCACACCTTGGCCACGCCTTCGCGGATCGCTTCCTGTTCCTCGGTCAGCCAGAAACCGGCCATGTCGTCCCTTCCCTGCGCTCTGTCGTTCTTTTCTAGCCTTCGAAACGCCGCGGGTCGAAGGCGGCCGCGTCCTCTCCGGGATCGGCGCCCGTCAGATACGCCGCGACCATGTCGGCCACAAGCGGAGCGAGCAGCCAGCCGTTGCGGCGCGCGCCCGCCGCCAGGATCACGCCCGCCGCCCGGCTTTCGCCGACCAGAGGAAGACCGTCCGACGTCGAGGCGCGCACGCCAACCTCGATGCTGGCCGACGCGCCGGCTAGTTCGGGCCGCAAGCGTTCAGCGGCGGCGCGCAGCGGTTCGACCACCGCCGGGTCGGCCTCGCGGTCGTCGCGCCCGGCCTCCATCGTCGCCCCGATCGCGGGTCTCGGCCCCGGCGCGACATAGACCCCCTTGCCCCGCAGCACCGGCCCTTCGGCCATCGGCGCATCGAAGCGCAGGATCTGGCCCTTGATCGGCGTCAGGGCCGACAGTTCGGGCGCGAGCCCCTCGCCGCCCGCGCCGGTCGCCACGACCAGGGCGTCGAAGGCCAGGACCGCGCCGTCGGCCAGGGTCAGCCGACCGTCCGCGAAGGCGGTCGCCGCGCGGGGATCGAAGACGGCGCCCGCTTCCGAAGCGGCGTCACGCAGAGTGGCCAGGGTCTGGCGCGCGTCCAGTCGCCAGTCCTCGTCGCTGAACAGGCCGTCCGGCGTACGCGAAAAGTCCGCGCCGGCCTCGACCAGGGCGGCCTCGATCTCGGCCAGAAAAGACGCTTCGCCCTCGATGGAGAGACCGCCGCGATCAAGCGCGATCCCCAGGTCCTCGGCGAAGGCTCTCCAGCGATCGCGGCCCCGCCGCAGCACGGGCATGTGCCCGCGCGACACCGGATCGAACACCGCCTCGGCCGCCGGCGCCAGCATGCCCGCGGCCACGCCGGAGGCGTTGTCGCCCGGCGCCGCGGGGTCGAACACCGTCACCTGGAAGCCGAGTCGGGAGAGAATCAGCGCCGTCGCCGACCCGAAGGCCCCGGCTCCGGCCACCGCCACGGGCGCGCCTGACTGCAAAATCATGGGCGGCAGACACCGCCCGGCGACCGAAAGGTCAAGTCAGAATGCTTTTACGTCGCCCAGACGACGTTTCAGGGGCTGCTTTTGTGTCGAGTTAGCGACATGCGACGTCGTGGCGACGTGACGGAATACGATCAGCGGTCTATTCTGCCCATTAAACAACCGCACCACGTGCATCGCGGTCCGCCGAGGACGAGACAGAATGACCCAGAAGCCCGCCGTCGATCCCGCCCATCCCGTCGACATCTATGTGGGCGCCCGTATGCGGATTCGACGCAAGGTCCTCGGCTTGAGCCAGACGCAGCTCGCCGACGCCCTGGGCATCACCTTCCAGCAGATCCAGAAGTACGAACGCGGCGCCAACCGCATCAGCGCCAGCAAGCTCTATGACGCCGCCCGCCTGCTGCAGTCGCCGGTGTCCTACTTTTTCGAAGGCCTGGACGAGACCGACAACGGCGAGGACGACGGCGTCGCCCAGCGCATGACCCAGTTCGTGGCCACGCCCGAGGGTCTGGAACTGGCCGACCTGTTCCCCCGCCTCGGCGACCGTCGCCTGCGCCGCCGCGTGGTCGACCTGGTCAAAGCCATGGTGGACGACGATCCGGCCTGACCCTGGACCTCGTCCCTCCGTTAAAGCAACGCCTTCCTCGCCGCCGGCCAGGAAGGCGTTTCTGTTTTGAGCCGAGCGCCCCCTACAGCGCCGCCCGCAGCGTCAGCCCGCCCACCCAGGCGTCCGGGATCGAGCCCGTCGCCCCTGGGCGATGGATGAACTGCAGGTTCGGCCGCACCACCAGCCATCCCGTCGCCTGGGCCGCATAGAAGGCCTCGACCGAGCTCTCGCTGGTCTGCACCCCGCTCCAGTCTCCGGTCAGGGTCGCCCGCTCGCGCTGGGCGTCTTCCAGCCGCTCGTTGACCCGCACATAGGCGACGGCGACGCCGGTCTTGTCCTTGGGTCGGCTGGCGAACGGCGCGGTGCGCACCAGGCCCGCGCTGTAGAAATGGCTGTAGCGCGCCGTCGAGCGATCGAAAGCCAGGGCGTTGGCGAAGACGCTCAAGGCCGCCGGTCCCTTGCGCCAGACCATCTGCTCGCCCATCGCCCAGGCGCCCCAGCGGCTGTCCTCCAGCGCCGGGCTCGTGCCGTTCAGCACGTACGACCGGCCCAGGGCGTCGCTGTAGACATTCGAGCGCTCGGCCGTCTCGTAGTAGCCGCCCACGTGATAGAAGCCCGGCAGGCTGCCTGGCCCCTTGTCGGGCTTGGCCCAGCCGATCTCGACCGGCAGCAGCACGCCGTTGGAGTCGATGGCCAGGTTCCAGCCCTTGTTCTCCTGCACGCGGTAGGCGTTGACCTCGTAGACCCCGGCCGTGACCGTCCAGTCCTTGGCCGGCCGCAGCCGCGCCCGCGCGGCCCAGCGCGGGGCCGGATAGCCCGAGAAGCCGCTGTTGTAGAGTAGCGCCGGCGAGCGCGGGCAGAAGGCGAAGTTCTGGAAGTTGCAGTTCAGGGCCGACGAGCCGAAGTCGTCGCCGGTGTGCATCAGGCCGGCCTTCACGTTGAACTTGTCACCGGCGAAGCCTTGTGCCCAGGTCAGCTCGGAGATGCGGAAGTCCATGCCCGCGCCATAAAGCTCCTGCACCATAAAGAGGTTGCCGACGCCCTCGGTCGAGAGGTTGCGGCCGGTGCGCTCCTCGACGGCGATGTTGACCACCGCGCCGTCGATCCCGGCCAGCTTGCTCATGTCGAGCACGGCGCGGGCGTTGAGTTCCTGGGTGTAGCCGCCGACGCCGCCGCCCTCCTTGCCGCCCGACAGGGTCAGGGCGCTTTCGGAAGCGTAGCCGAGGCTGAGGGTCACGCCCTTGGCCTTGAGCCGCGAGCGCAGGCCGCCCCAGTCGCCGGTCAGGGTGGAGCGGACCTTCCAGTCCTGGCTTGGTTGGGCCGGCTCGGCCGCTTGCGCCGCACCGGTCAAAGCCAGCACTGAGGGCGCCAGCATCGAGGCGGCCAGCATCAGGATCCGCGACATGGAACCTCCTTCGCGGTCCGGCAGGATCCGCGTCTCTAAAGTCGATGGGGGACCGGGCTCCGCCCTTGGGGGCACGCGGAGCCCGGTCGTTCAGCGCGCCAGGGGGGATGGCGCGCTGAAGCTGGACGTCGCGCCGCCGGCCGAAGTGGCCGTGGCGGTCAGGAACTGGGCGGACAGGTCTTTCGGCAACGGGATGGCGAAGCGCGCCTCCCCGTCGGCATTGGCGGCGACCACCTGGTCGGCGACGAAGGTCTCGCCCTGGTTGGCGTCGGCCGTGCGGTTGGCGAACAGTTCGACCGTGACCACCTGACCGGGCGAGGCCTTGACCGTTCCCTCGACGGCGCCGGCCTTGACGCCCTCGATGACGGGCGCGGCCTGGCCGCCATTGGGCAGGCCCTGACAGGGCTGCGCCTCGGGGCAGATGCGGGCCATCTTGCTGGTGTCGGTCGAGACGCCGTAGCCGCGCTTGCCCACGAAGCTGGCGTGCTCCAGGCCCGGCAGGCCCAGCACGATCCCGCCCTTGGCCAGCTTGGGATCGCAGCTGCCGCCGGCCGAGCAGCGGCTGATCGGGGCGGCGTTGGCGAAGATGCGGTTGCGGCTGATGCGATTGGCGGTCGCGCCGGCCTCGGACCGTACGGCCACGCCCACGGCGTTGCCGTTGATGACGTTGCCGTCGACGATGTTCCCGTCGCCGGTCAGGCTGATCCCGAAGCCGTTGGCCCGGAAGACGTTGGCGCCGAGATAGTTGCGGCTGCCCCAGTTGATCTGCAGGCCGTCGGTGTAGTTCTGGAAGAGGTTGCGCACGACGGTGTTGTCGTTGCCGCGCAGGATCTCGATCCCCTGCGAGGGCTCCAGATTGTCCTCGCCGGCGTCGAACACGTTGTCGGCCACCAGGTTGAAGGCCGCGCCGCGGGTCAGCTCCAGCCCATCGCCGTTCTCGTAGAAGACGTTGCGCAGGACCTTGTTGTTGATCGTGGTGGTGGCGGTCGAGCCGCCCTGCCCGTCGTCGCCGCTGAACATCACCCCGGCCCCGCCGATGTTCCGCACGAAGCGGTTGTCGTGGAAGACCGAGTTGCTGGTCCGCAGCACCAGCACGCCGATGCAGAAGTTGCGCACCTCCAGGCCCGTCAGCTCGACCTCGCGGGTGTCGATCAGAGCCAGGCCAGGCTTGGTGGTGGTGCGGATGTTGGTGCCGTACTCGGCCGGATTGGCCCCGGGGCAGTCCTTGAGGTCGCGCTTGACGTAGCCCGAGCCGTCGATGACGGCGTAGCGGCCGTCGGCCTTCCAGGCTGTGCCCTCGATCTTCACCGGCCCCTTGATGGGCGGCAGCGGCGAGTCGACGCGCAGTTCGATGGGGCCCGGACCGGTCGGGACGATCTCGATGCGGTAGCGGCCGGGCGCGGCGTTGCTGGTCTCGAGCGCCCAGCGCAGCGAGCCAGGCTGGCCGTCGTCGGCCGGGCGGTCGACCTTCAATACTTCGCGCGTGTCGGGCGTGACCGCGGTCTGGGCCTGGACGGCCGCCGGAAGGATGGCCGCGACGGCGGCAAGCAGGAGGAGCTTTCGCATGGCGTCTTCCTTGTGGTTTTGCGTCAGGCCGAAGCCAGGGCGCGCGGGGCGTGTCGGCGGATGAGCGCCAGGCTGACGAGGGTGAAGGTCATGGTCAGGGCGATCGCGCCGAAATAGGCCGCGCCTCCGGTCGAGACGACAGCCGCTCCGACGAAGGAACTGACGATCGCGCCCAGGCGTCCGACGGCGGCGGTGGCGCCGACGCCGGTGGCCCGCACCGCGGCCGGATAGACCTGGGCGGCCAGGGCGTAGAGCGTGGTCTGCACGCCGTTGATGAAGGCCCCGGCGACGAACAGCCCGGCCATCAGGCGGGTCGCGCCATGGCCTGCGTCCAGCGGGGTCAGGGCCAGCAGGGCGCACGAGATCACCGCGCCGCCCGCCATGACCAGCATCGAGACCCGCGAGCCGTAGCGCAGGATCGCCCAGGCCCCGGCCACCGCGCCCAGCACGCCGCCGAGATTGAAGGCCGCCAGGCCGTTGCTCGACACGGCCAGGTCGAAGCCCGACGCCGACAGCATCGACGGCGCCCAGCTGAACACGACATAGGTCGACAGGATGCAGAAGAAGAACGCGCCCCACAGGGCCACGGTGTCGAGACGGAAGGCCTGGTCGAACAACTGGCCGAACGAGGCGCGCTTTACCTGGGTCTCGCCGTGGTCGGTGAAGCCGGCGCCGTCGTGGGCGTGGCCCATGCGGGCCATGACCTTGTCCAGCTCGCCGGCGCGGCTCGGACGGCCGGCCAAGTAGCGCGGCGATTCCGGCAGCCAGACCGCCAGCACGCCGGTCAGGATCAGCGGCGCGATCCCGCCCATGATGAACAGCGCCCGCCAGCCCAGGCTCGGCAGGGTGTGGGCGGCGATCAGGCCGCCGACCAGGCCGCCCAGCGGGATGCAGACGATGCCCAGGGTCACCGCCAGGCTGCGGCGGCGGGTGGGGCTGAACTCGGCGATCAGGGTGGTGGCGTTGGGCATGGCCGCGCCGAGGCCAAAGCCCGAGATGGTCCGCAACACGCCCAGCCAGACAAGGTTCGGCGCGAAGGCCGAGGCCAGGGTGGAGACGCCGAACAGGGCCACCGCCGCGATCAGCGCCGTGCGCCGCCCGGCCCGGTCGCCGAGCATGCCGCCCAGGGCCGTGCCCAGGCTCATGCCCAGGAAGCCGATGGCGAAGATCGGGGCGAAGGCGGCGCGGCTGACGCCCCATTCCTTGACGATGGCCGGAATGGCGAAGCCCAGCACCTGGTTGTCGAAGCCGTCGAGGATCACCGCCAGGGCGGTCATGAACAGGACGAGCTTCTGGTAGCCGCCCCACGGGCCGTGATCGAGCAGCGGGCCGATCTCGACGGGCTTGGCGCCCATCTGGGAAGCTTGGGACATGGCGGCGTTCCTCAAACGATCGAGACGATCTTGCCGGCCGCTTCGCGCAGCACCGGCAGGACGGTGTCGATCAGTTGCTGGGGCGTGGTGCGGCTGGCGTGGGTGGAGACGTTGATCGCCGCCGCCACCCGGCCGGTGCGGTCGCGCAGCGGCACGGCGATGGACAAAAGGCCGATCTCCAGCTCCTGGTCGGTCAGCGACCAGCCCTGCTGGGCGGTGCGCTTCAGGATCGCCCGCAGCTCCTCGGTGTCGGTGACGGTGTTGGGGGTCAGCTTCTCGAAGGTGCGGCCTTCGAGCATGCGGTCCAGCTCGGCCGGCGGCAGATGCGCCAGCAGCATGCGGCCCATCGAGGTGTGGAAGGCCGGCAGGCGGCTGCCCACCCGCAGGCCCACGGTCATGATCCGGCTGGCGGCGACCCGGGCGACATAGACGATCTCGTCGCCGTCCAGGACGCTGGCCGAGCACGACTCGCCGATGCGGCGGGTGACGTCGGTCAGCACGGTCTGCGCCGACTCCCACATGCCCAGGGTCGACAGATAGGCGAAGCCCAGGTCCAGCACCCGGGGGGCCAGACCGAAGGTCTTGCCGTCGCTGAAGGCGTAGCCCTCGTCCACCAGCGTTAGAAGGAAGCGGCGGGCGGCGGCGCGGGTCAGGCCCGTGCGCTCGGCCACCTGGCTCAGCGTCATCCTGGGGTGATCGGCGTCGAAGGCCCGGATCACGTCGAGGCCGCGGGCGAACGCCTGCACGTAGTCCTTGCCTGGGGCCGAAGCCGTCACGTTTCTCACCCTTTTTGTCATCTTTGTCAGAAGTTTCGACATTTGTGCGCAATGCGAACATTTGTGCGAAATTTCGATGTCGGGGATTGAAAGCGCAAAACGAAGCCGACCGCAAGCGCCGTGTCTTCCCCAACGGAAACTTCCAGATCCGTCAAAAATGGCCGGTGCGGAGATCCCCTCTCCGGCTCTGCTTCAATCGGCCGCAGCGCAAAACGGCGTTCGTTCAGGAGATATGAAGCGCAGCGGAGGCAGGTTGCTCGCCTCCAGATAGCGACGCGTTCCGATGCTCGAACAAGACCGATTGGCGGCCCTGGCCTCCTACCGCATCCTCGACACGGCCCCCGAGCCGTCGTTCGACCAGCTGACCGCCTTCGCCGCGGAACTGTTCGGCGCGCCCATCGCCCTGATCTCGCTCGTCGACGAGCACCGGCAGTGGTTCAAGTCCCGTCACGGCCTGGGCGCTGAATCCACCCCGCGCGAACTGGCCTTCTGCGCCCACGCCCTGCGGCAGGAACCGCATTCGGTGATGGTGGTCGAGGACGCCACCCGCGACCCGCGCTTCGCCGCCAATCCCCTGGTCACCGGCGCGCCGGACATCCGCTTCTACGCCGGCGCGGTGCTCAGCGATCGCGACGGCGCCAATCTCGGCACGCTCTGCGTCATCGACACCGATCCCCGCCCGCGCCCCAGCGACGACGAGCTCGACCGCCTGCGCATCCTGGCCGACGCGGTCGTGGCCCGCATGGAGAAGAGCCGCGCCGAGCGCCAGGCCGCCGAGCAGCGCCGCATCCTGTCGATGACCGAGACCATCTCCGGCGTCGGTCACTGGCGCTGCGACCTGGTGAACCGCACCATCGGCTGGTCGGACGAGGTCTATCGGATCTACGGCCGCGACCGGGCGCAGTTCACGCCGACCTTCGACAACTGGCTGGAGATGTACCATCCCGACGACCGCGCCGCCGCCCAGGCCCGCGCCCATCAGGTGGTCGTCGACCGGACGGTGATCGAGCACGAGGTGCGCCTGCTGCGCGCCGACGGCGCCATCCGCCAGGGCCATTCGCGCGCGACCTGCGAGCTCGACGAGAACGGCCGCGTGGTCGCCGTGTTCGGCGTGCTACGCGACATCACCGAGGAACGCGCCCTGCGCCGCAAGCTGGAAGCCAGCGAAGCCCGCGCCCGCCGCGTCATCGCCGACGCCTACCAGGCCATCGTCGGCATGGACGAGCACGGCGTCGTCACCGACTGGAACCGCTTCGCCGAGACCACCTTCGGCTGGCGCGCCGAGGAGGCGATCGGCCGCCGCCTGGCCGACCTGATCATCCCCGAAGGCCTGCGCGAGTCCCACCAGCGGGGCCTGCAGCGCTTCCTTTCCACCGGCGAAGGCGTGGTCCTGGACCAGCGGATCGAGGTCCCGGCCGTGCGCCGCGACGGCCTGAGCTTCCCGATCGAACTGGCGATCAGCGCCGCCCGCAGCAACGACGGCTGGCAGTTCACCGCCCTGATGCACGACATCAGCGCCCGCAAGGCGCAGATGGAGGAGTTCGAGACCGCCTTCCACAGCGCCTCGGTGGGCATGGCTCTCGTCACGCTCGACGGCGGCTTCAACAAGATCAACGCCGCCTTCTGCGGCATCGTCGGCTACAGCGAAACCGAGATGCTGCGAACGGACTTCCAGACGATCACCTACCCGTCCGACCTCGACAAGGACCTGTCGCTGCTGGGCCGACTGATCGACGGCGAGATCACCAGCTACGCCATGGACAAGCGCTACATCCACAAGGAAGGGCGCATCGTCTGGGTACACCTTTCGGTGTCGCTGGTGCGGGCTCCGGACGGCTCGCCCCGGCACTTCATCGCCCAGGTCCAGGACCAGACCGCCCGGGTCGAGGCCCAGGAAGCCCTGGAGCGCCAGACCCTGGAGCTGGCCGCCATGGCCACCCAGCTGGCCTCGGCCCGCGACGCCGCCGAAAGCGCCAACCACGCCAAGGCCGAGTTCCTGGCCAATATGAGCCACGAGCTGCGCACGCCGCTGAACGGGGTGATCGGCTTCTCGCGCCTGCTGGCCGAAAGTCCCAATCTCGGGCTCGAGGACCGTCGGCGCGCCGAACGGGTGCGCGGCGCCGGCGAGGCGCTGAACGCCCTGATCAACGACGTGCTCGACTTCTCCAAGCTCGAGGCCCGCGCCGTCACCCTGGAAAGCGATCCGTTCTCGCTGAAGGACATGATCGTCGAGACCACGGCCATGGTGGAGACCCAGGCGGGCGAGCATCAGGTCGACCTGCGCATCGTCGGCGACCTGGACGGCCGCTATGTCGGCGACCGCCATCGCCTGCGCCAGGTGCTGCTGAATCTCCTGTCCAACGCCGTGAAGTTCACCCGCCAGGGCACGGTGACCACCCGCGTCGAGCTCCTCGGCTGCGAAGGCGGCCGCGCCCGGCTGCGCCTCAGCGTCGAGGACAACGGCGTCGGCATCGCGCCCGACAAGCTGGACCGCCTGTTCAAACGCTTCTCCCAGACCGACAGCTCGGTGACCCGCACCTTCGGCGGCACGGGCCTGGGCCTGGCCATCTCGCGCGAGCTGGTCGAGCTGATGGGCGGCCGCATCTGGGTCGAGAGCGAGGTCGGCGAAGGCTCGATCTTCGCCTTCGAGATCGCCCTGCCCCTGGCCCATGGCGAAGCCGCGACGCCGTCGGCCGAGGCCTCGGTCCGCGCCGTCTTCCCCGGCCGCCGCATCCTGCTGGTCGACGACGTCGAACTGAACCGCGAACTCTTCCGCGAACTGCTGGAGCGTCGCGGCTGCGCGGTCGAGACCGCCGCCGACGGCGCCGAGGCCCTTAAGGCGCTGGAAAACGCCGCCTTCGACCTGGTGCTGATGGACGTCCACATGCCGGTGATCGACGGCCTGACGGCGACGCGCGAGCTGCGCCGCCGCGGACTGACGACCGCCCCGGTGCTGGCCCTGACTGCCAGCGGCGCGCCCCAGCAGATCGCCGCCTGCCTGGACGCCGGCATGGTCGGCCATCTGCTCAAGCCGCTGAGCGAGCGCGACCTCGACCAGGCCCTGACCCATCATCTGTCCCAGCACCCGGGGAGCGCCGGTTTCGTCGCCGAGCGCTCGGCGCAGGACGCCGACGAGGCCGCCACCCGCAAGGCCCTGGCCGCCACCATGGGCGCGGCGCGCACCGCCCGCCTGGCCGGCATGCTGCGCCAGCAACTGGACGCCCGCTTCCTCGACGAGGCGCCCGAGGTGCTGCGCGAGGACGCCCACCGTCTGGCGGGATCGGCCGGTATCCTCGGCTTCATGCAGCTCAGCCACATGGCCGCCGACCTGGAGACGGCCTGCGTCGAGGACCTGCCGCTGGACGAGCCGCTGGCGCGCCTGCGGGCCGGCGTCCGGCGGGCCCGGGCCGACCTCGACGCCTGGATCGAGGACCTGTCGCGGCAGGCCGCCTGACAACAGACGTCGGTGAAGTTGCAGGCCGTCGAGCCGCAGGTCTATGGTGAGCGCCAGACCCTTCGGGAGAGCCTCGTCATGCGCCGCTCCGTCACCGTCCTCAGCGCCCTGATCCTGACCGTCGCCCTCGCGGCGCCAGCCCTGGCGGCCGACGCCGCCAAGGCCAAGCCGTCCCGGCGCGACGGCTGTTTCTTCGCCGACCAGGTGCGCGGCTATCAGGTCGTCGACGCCAAGACGATCAACGTCAACATCCGCCAGGACGAGGCCTATCAGCTGACCCTGATGCGCTCGGCCTTCGACCTGGAGACCTCCACCCGCATCGGCGTCAAGTCGCGCGTCGGCTCGTGGATCTGCGCGCCGCAAGACGCCTCGGTGGTCGTGCCCGAGTCCAACGGTTCGGACCGCTACCAGGTCCGCGAAATCCGCCGGCTGACGCCCGAGGAATACGCCGAGGCCTGGCCGCGGCTGAAGAAGAAGAAGCCGAAGTCCTGACCGTCCGCGCGGCCGCCACAATCGGCCGCAAATCGGCAATGCGGCGATAAAATCGCCGGTTTATGATCACCCCTCGTCCAGTTTGGGAGAGCCCCGCATGCGCCGCTCCGTCTCCGTTCTCAGCGCCCTGGTCCTGACGGCGGCCGTGACCCTGGCGAATTGGGCCGCGCCGGCCCTGGCCCAGACCCCGGCCCCAGAAGCCGCGCCCGCCGCCAAGGCCAAGCCGGCCAAGGCGTCCGGACGCGACAGCTGCTTCTTCGCCGACAACATCCGCGGCTATCAGGTCGTCGACGACAAGACCCTGAACGTCGAAATCAGCCGCAAGGAAGTCTACGAACTGAAGCTGTTCTACTCTTCGTTCGAGCTCGACACCGCCCTGCGCATCGGCATCAAGTCGCGCGGCGGCTCCTGGATCTGCTCGCCGCTCGACGCCGAGGTGATCGTGCCCGAAACGATCCGCCACTCCTATCCGGTCCAGTCGATCCGCCGGCTGACGCCCGAAGAGGTCGAAAAGGCCTATCCGCCGCTGAAGAAGAAGCAGCCGAAGTCGTAAGGCTTCCAGCAGACCCGCCTTTCGAAAGCACTTGCCGCAGCGCGCGCCGGCGGGACATCTATGCCGCGCCGCAGCGGCGTCGGGGGTCGGCGACGGCGGCCCCGGAGACGAGCCATGCTTCCCGCCGCCGCAGCCCCGCCGCGCCATGGCCCCTGGTACACGCACCTCTACGTCCAGGTGCTGGTCGCCATCGCCGCCGGCGCCCTGATCGGCCACTTCTGGCCGGGCTTCGGCGAGAGCCTCAAACCGCTGGGCGACGCCTTCATCAAGCTGGTGAAGATGGTCATCGCTCCGGTGATCTTCCTCACGGTGGTGACCGGCATCGCCGGCATGCGGGATCTCGGCCGCTTCGGCCGCGTGGCGCTGAAGGCCTTCGCCTACTTCCTGACCTTCTCGACCCTGGCCCTGATCATCGGCCTGATCATCGCCAACGCCGTGCATCCCGGCGCGGGCATGAACGTCGACCCCAGCACGCTGCACAACGCCAAGGTCGCCGACTACGCCGCCAAGGCCCACGAGACGACCATCGTCGGCTTCCTGATGAACATCATCCCGGCCACCGTGGCCGGGGCGTTCGCCGACGGCGACATCCTGCAGGTGCTGTTCTTCTCGGTGATGTTCGGCATCGCCCTGGCCTTGGTCGGCGACCGCGGCCAGCCGGTGATCGACCTGCTGGAAGCCGTCGCCCACGCCTTCTTCAAGCTGGTGGCCATCCTGATGAAGGCCGCCCCGATCGGCGCCTTCGGGGCTTTCGCCTTTACGATCGGCAAGTACGGCATCGGCTCGGTGATCAACCTGGCCGCCCTGGTCGGGACCTTCTATCTGACCTCGCTGATCTTCGTGCTGGTGGTGCTGGGGGCGGTGGCCCGGTTCAACGGCTTCTCGATCCTCAAGCTGATCCGCTACCTGAAGGGCGAGCTGCTGCTGGTGCTGGGCACCAGTTCGTCGGAGTCGGCCCTGCCCAGCCTGATCGAGAAGCTGGAACGCGCCGGCTGCGCCAAGCCGGTCGTCGGCCTCGTCGTGCCGCTGGGCTACTCGTTCAATCTGGACGGCACCAACATCTACATGACCCTGGCGGCCCTGTTCATCGCCCAGGCCACCGGCGTGCACCTGTCGCTGGAGGAGCAGGTCCTGCTGCTGGGCGTGGCCATGCTGTCGTCCAAGGGCGCGGCGGGGGTCACGGGCGCGGGCTTCATCACCCTGGCGGCGACGCTGTCGGTGGTGCCCAGCGTGCCGGTGGCCGGCATGGCGCTGATCCTCGGCGTCGACCGTTTCATGAGCGAGTGCCGGGCCCTGACCAACTTCATCGGCAACGCGGTGGCGACGATCGTCGTCGCCCGCTGGGACAACGCCCTCGACAAGGACGCCCTCGACCTGGCCCTGGCCGGCGGCGAGCCGACCCCGGTGCTGCTGACGACCGATCCCGCCCTGCACGACGCGGACTAAATCCTTCTCCCGATCCAAGGAACCTCCCCCTCTGGGGGAGGCGGCCAAAGGCCGGCGGGGGGCCGGTTTCAGCTTCCGGGGCGGCGGCTGGTTTCGCAGTTACTCCCCCCACCGATCGCTGCGCGATCGCCTCCCCCAGAAGGGGAGGTTCCTTGCCACATGGACACGGCCTCTCAGGCTCCCGCGCGAAGGCGCGTTAGGTCGGGGAGGCGCGGAGCGGCCGGGCGGAGCCCGGAGACCGTGATGTGGTTTAGC
>NZ_JBWKNI010000017.1:0-119966 GCF_059415485.1 Caulobacter sp. GW821-FHT10C03
CGCTACAGCTGGTAGACTGCTTCGGCTGGCGGCCAGCTGGCCGCCAGCCGAAGCAGGCATTGGTGTCCGATCTGCAACTGGAGCCGCTAGAGCTTCTGCTTTTCGGGACAGCAACCAAGAGCGTGCGGCTCGGCTTGGGATATTATTTCTGATAATATTCCTTAGGCGATGTATATTGATGCGGCCGCTGTGGCGCGTATCTAGGACTAAATTCCTATTCCCCGCCGATCCTGCGGCTCAGAGCCTGGCCAGCCTCTCGCACTTGGCCTCTCAGGCGCTCCAGGCGTTCGTCGTCGAGATACTGCGGGATGGTCGACAGGCTGATGGCCGCGACGATCGCGCCGGCGGCGTCGCGCACGGGCGCGGCGATGCAGACGATGGCGTCGCCGAATTCGTCGCGGTGAAAGCCCAGGCCGCGTGCGCGCGCCTGGCGCATGGCGGCGGTCCATTCGGGCGTTTCATCGGCTTCGTCGTCGCTGTCGAGCATCAGCGCCTGGCCCATGGCCGTCTGGCGCAGCCGGTTGCGCGCGCCGACGCCGTGGCGGACGACCAGCCGGCGCGTGCCTGGCGACTGGGCGACGTAGATCACCTCGTCGCCGTCGCGCACGCCCAGATTGGCCGCATCGCCGGTGTCGCGGGTCAGGCCCTCCAGGATCGGCTGGGCGAGCCTGGGCAGATCAACGGCGCGCGCGGCGCTGGCGCCCAGGGCGAACATCCGTGGTCCCAGCTTGTAGCCGTGGCCGCCGACGTTCAGGTGACCACGTTCTGCGAGCAGCGCGGCCAGCCGGTAGGTCGTGCTGCGGCTCAGCGACAGCCGCTCGGCGATCTGCGCCGGACTGGCGCAGCCGGCGGCCACGGCCTCGAGGATGTCGAGGCCGCGATGCAGGGTCTGGGAGAGCTTCTGGGCGCTGTCGGTCATCGGGTCATCCTACGCCGCCAGCGCGTTGCCGATACCGATGACCACGGTCGAGGCCACCAGCACGGCGATGCCGGCGATCACCAGGCCGCGCGTCCTTTTGCTGGCCGCCGCCCACTCCTTCAGGGCGAAGCCCCACAGGGTCGAGAAGATGATGATGCTGGCCATGTGCAGGGTCCAGCTGGAGAAGCCGAACCGGCCCATCTGGCTTTCGCCCATGGTGTAGAAGAAGAACTGCAGGTACCAGGCCAGGCCGCCCAGGGCGCAGAGGCCGAAGTTGAGGGCCAGCGGGGCGCCCTGCCCCCCTCCCCGGCCCAGCCATTCGCCGGCGCTGCGGTTCTTGAGGATCAGCCCGCCGCACCAGACGAGGTTGGTCGAGAGGCCGCCCAGCAGCACCACGCACAGCACCGGCAGGCCTTGCCACAGCACGCCCGTGCCGTGCTCCAGCGACAGCTTGCGGATCGGCTCGCCGGCGGCCAGGCCGAAGGCGAAGCAGGCGCTCATGATCCCGGAGAACACGGCGACCGCCAGGCCCTTCCTGAGGTCGAACTCGCCGACGGCGGCGGTCTTTGCCTCGTGCGACAGCTCGGCCTCCTTGGCCTTGCCGGCCAGGGCCACCAGCACGATGCCCAGCAGGGTGACGACGACGCCGGCCAGGATCACCCGGCCGCTGGTGTTGACCAGAAGCTTGTCGGCGAAGGTGCCGTCGAACAGCGGCGGAACCAGCGTGCCGAAGGCTGTGGTGAGGCCCAGCGCGACGGCCATGCCGAGCGACAGGCCCAGATACCGCATCGTCAGGCCGAAGGTCAGGCCGCCCAGGCCCCACAGGGCTCCGAACAGCCAGCACCAGAACAGGGTGTCGCGCGGCGTCGCCGCCAGCACGGCCAGCAAGTCCTTTGTCTGCAGGCTGGCGAACAGCCATGGCGCGATCAGCCAGCTGACGATACCGCCGGTCAGCCAGAAGATCTCCCACGACCACTTCCGCACGCCCTTGTAGGGCACGTAGAAGCTGGCCGAGGACAGCCCGCCCAGCCAGTGGAAGACGAGCCCGAGAAGCGGGTTGCCCATACGCGATTACTCCTGGCGCTCGACGATCAGCCTGGCCGGCTCGAGCAGGCCCGACGGCGACAGCGGCGCCTGCGGCGGATAGGGATCGAAGGTGGCGAAGGTCTTGGGTCCGGCGTAGCCCGGCTGCTTGTCGCCGATCAGACGGTTGGGCCACAGATTGACGACCTTGACCTCCAGCTTGTTGTCGCCGGCCTTCAGGGCGTCGGTGACATCGACCTCGAACGGCGCCTTCCACAGCACGCCCAGGTCCTTGCCGTTGACGCTGACGCTGGCCAGGTTCTTGACCGCGCCCAGGTCGAGCACGACGCGGGCCCCCTTCCCCGCTTTCGGAGCCTTGAAGGTGGTCGTGTAGGCGGCCGTTCCGGAGAAGTAGCGGATGGCGGGGTCGGCGCTGTCGGTCCAGGAGCCGGGCTTGATGTCCTTCAAGGTCGGGCCTTGCGGGAATCTCAGCGTCCAGCCGCCGTCGATCACAGCGGCGACGGTGCGGACCTTGGCCGGAACGGCGCGTTCGGCCGGGCCGGGCTTGCGGAACACCACGAACACCGCGTCGTGGGCGTTCAGCGCCAGCGGCACGGTGGTGCGGCCGCCGGTGGTCTTGTAGCTGGCCGGCGCGATCGAACCGGTGTCGGCCCGCCAGATCTCGGCCTCACGGCCGCTGGTGCGGAAGCTGACAGAGGCGGTCTTGGCGTCGCCCGGGTTGCTGACGAAGTAGAGGTCGCCGTCCGGCAGCTGGCGATGCACGAAGCGCAGGCCCGCGCCGCCGTCGTCGGCGTCCGGACCGATCCCCGCCAGGGCCGCGCCGAGGTCGGCGCTCACGCCCGCGAAGACCTGGTCGGCCAGGCGCTGGAACTCCGCCGGATCGTCCGACAGGCTCGGCGTGGCGTCGGGGCGGACGCCCACGACCGGCACGCCGGCCGCCTTCAGCGCGGCCAGCTTGCGCAGGACGGGCACGGTCATGCGGCGCACCGCCGGATCGATGGCCAGCACGCGGTAGCGCATGCCGCTGGGCGTTGCTGCCTGACCGTCCTTGGCGTCCAGCAGGTTCACCAGGGCGTCGCCGTTGACGAAGTCGTAGGCGTGGCCGGCCGGGATCTTCGGCATGGCCTTGCCGTAGAGCTCGGTGATATTGCCGTCCTCGCCGTAGAACCAGGCCACGTCGGCGACGAACCGGCCCTGCTGCAGCAGCAGCGAGCTGCGCGACAGATAGTCGATCCACGGCCCCGCCTGCTCGGCCCAGGTCTCCTTGCGGGTGAACCACTGGCCGAAGATGGCCAGGGTCATGCCGGGGCCGGCCGTGTCGAGCGGCTGATGCACCGAGGTGTGGATGATGAAGCGGTTCAGGCCGTTGGCCATCATCGCGTCGGCGGTCGGTTTCAGCTTGGCCGGGTCGTAGCCGAAGGTGCTGCTGGCGCTGGTGAACGACTCCGCCGCCACCAGGTTCTGGCCGTAGAGGTGGGCCACCGACGCCGATTCACGAATGTCGGCGTCGTAGCTGAAGGGATCGTTGGTGACCGGCACCTCGGTCCAGGTCGCGCCCATCGGCACGTCGGCGCTCTTCTTGACCTGCATGCCGTCGCCGACGAAGGCGCGGCCGGTCTCGTGGGACTCGCCGTATCGCTTCATGCCGCGCGCATGCAGGGCGTCCGACAGCGCGCCGTAGTGCTCGTCGGCGATCAGGTCGCCGATGGTCTTGCGGAAGTCCCACAGGAAGGCGTCGCTGGCCGCGGCGCTCTCGACCACCCGGCCGCTAAGCACCGGCAGCCAGGGCCTGGGGTCATAGCCGCGCCGGGCCTGGAACTGGGCCAGCATCTTTTCGGTCCAGTTGGCCGAGCCGGCCTCCCAGCTGTCGGTGATCATCGCCTGGACGCCGCGCTTGCCCATCAGCTCGGGGCCGACGGTCTGCTGGTAGAGGTCCAGATAGGTGTCGGCATAGGCGGTGACGTGCTCGCGGCTGAGCTTGTCGACCTCCAGGCCGGTGCCTTCGGCCGAGGCCGGGCTGTTCTGGCGGCCGGTCAGCGAATAGCCGTAGCGCAGCACCTCCCAGCGGCCGGCCGGCGGCGTCCAGTCCAGGGTCCCGTCGGACTTGAGGCGATCGGTCAGGTCGATCACGTCAGCGCGATGCACGATGGTGTCGGCCGAGGCCTGCGGCGTCGGATCCTCGTCCAGGCCGCCGGCCGACGACCAGCCGGCCTTGTCCTCGAAGCGGTGCACCCGCGCCCCGGCCTCGAAGGCCAGTTCGGCGATCTGGTGGCTGGTCGGATCCTTCAGCCCGGCCATGGCCAGGGCCGGATTGGAGGGGCGCGGCAGGAAGACGACCCGGAAGTAGCGCGCCGTCGTCGCCGGGAAGGCCACGGTCTGCTGCAGGGCGCCGTGGACCGGCAGCTTGACGACCGCGCGGAAGGTCTTGCCGTCGTCGCTGGCCTCGATGCGGCCCTCAGGCGCCGTGGCCCCGAATTCGCCGAAGCCGCCGGCATGGGCGGCCACCAGCCGCAGCGCCCGCAGGGTCTGGGGTTTGGCGTATTCGACCTGGATCCAGGTTTCCTTGTCGGGCGCGAAGGGCAGCTCGACCTGGCGCACCAGGTCGCCGTCGGTCAGCAGGGCGACATCGACCGGGTTGCTGGCGGTGATCTTCGCGGGTGCGAGCGGAGCCTGCTCGGCGGCCGGCAGGCGGTAGGCGACCACGGCCGCGTCGCGATAATAGGTCGGCAGCGGACCCTTGATCGCCGCCATGGCCGAGCCGCCGCCCGGCACGCCCAGGAACGGTCCGGCCACCGACGGCGGCGCGGCCAGGGGCTTGTCGAGCTTGCGGCCGCCTTCGACGATCGTCTCGCTCCAGACCAGCTTCTTCATGGCCTGCTCGGGCTTGACCCACGGGCCGCCGGTCTCGCTCCAGCCGGGCGAGCCGGCGATGGCGAACTCGAAGCCGTCGGCGTCGGCCGTCTCGACGGCGTGCTTGAACGCCGCCCGCCATTCCGGCGTCATGAACACCAGGCGCTTGTCGACGATGTGCGGGGTGTCAAAGAAGCCGCCGTCGTTGAAGCCGGCGTCGAAGTTCTGCACCCCGGCCAGGCCGATGCGCTTCATCCAGGCCAGGTCCTTGTCGATGCCGTCCTGGGTGACGTTGCCGCTCATCCAGTGCCACCAGACGCGCGGCCGGGCGGTGTTGGGCGGATCAACGAAGCTCGCGCCGAGGGCTTCGGCCTGCTGCTGGGCCAGGGCCGGCGATCCGGCGAGCATGGCGGCCAGGGCCGCTCCGGCGATCAGGCGTCGGGCGAGGGTCATGGGCAGATACTCCAGAGGCGGCCGCGCGCCGGCCGCCCCAACAAACAGGATGTCAGGCGGCGGAAGCGGCGCGACGGGCCTTCAGGCCCTCGACCAGCAGGGCCATGAAGCCGCCGAAGAAGCCGCTGAACAAGCCGCTGATCCCGTTGCCGAGCGCGTTTGCGGCGGCGTGGGGCGGCAACGGGACGACATAGCCGACGGCGGCGCTGATCACCGCGCCGATGAGCCCGCCGATCAGGCCGGCGATGATGGCGTTCTTCATGGCGTCAGATCCGGTTGGCGCGGGCGATCTGGCCCAGCAGCACGGCGCTGGGCTTGGGCGTGCGGGCCTGGGTGGCGCGGTCGACGGCGACGAGGCCGAACTTCGGCCCATAGCCGAACACCCACTCGAAATTGTCCAGCAGCGACCAGTGGACGTAGCCCTTCACCGGGACACCGTCGTCCATCGCCGCCTTCAGTTCCTGCAGCGCGGTCTTGATGTAGGCCACGCGCCGGGTGTCGTCCTCGACGGCGACGCCGTTCTCGGTGACGTAGATCGGCTTGCCGGTAAGGGCGTGGGCGTAGCGGACGGTCCCGCCCAGGGCCTGGGGCGAGAACTCTTCCCCGGTCTGGGTCACTTCGGCGCCCTGGGGCGGCGGCATCTGGCCCTTGGAGTCGATCTGGGCGCGGCTGTAGGTCTGGACGCCGACGAAGTCGCCCGTCGCCTTCAGTACTTCCAGCCAGGGCACGTAGCACTTGGCCCGCTTTTCGTCGCGGCGGCTGTTTTCGCCCACGGCCTGATCGTCGAGCATCGCCAGCGACGCGCCCACCGGGAAGTCGCCCGGTCCGGCCTTGATCGCCGCATAGCCCTGGCGATGCGCCTCGATCAGGTTGGGCAGCATGACGTCCTGGCGGCCGAACTGGGCGCTGGAGAAGCGCTCGACGCCGTAGGCCTTGGCCGCGCCGGTCATGGCCTGCGCCATCTGGTCGAGGATGAACGGCGGCAGGATCCACCCCAGCAGCGTGCCGAGATTGGGCTCGTTGAAGGTCGTGGCCGCGCCGGCCAGGTCGCCCACGCCCTTGACGGCGTAGGCGCAGTAGCGGGCGAACAACGCCGGCGACTCCGGGTTTTCCCACCCGCCTTGGGCGGCGAACCAGAGCGGCACGGTGAAGTGGTTGAAGCTGATCATCGGCGTCACGCCGTGCCGGCGGCAGGTCTGGGCCACCCGGCGATAGTGCTCCAGTTCGGCGGCCGAGAACTGGCCCTTCGCGGGCTCGATCCGCGCCCATTCCAGCGAGAACCGGTAGGTGTTGAAGCCCAGCTTCGCCAGCATGGCGATGTCGGCTTCATAGCGGTGATAGTGGTCGCAGGCGTCGCCCGACGGCTCCTTGAAGGGGCTGGGCTTCAACTGCTCCAGGGCCCAGGTGTCGCCGTTGACGTTGTTGCCCTCGACCTGGTGGCCGGAGGTCGCCGCACCCCAGAGGAAGCCCTTGGGAAAGTCGCCGCCGGCGGCCTTGGCCTGGGAGACGGCGGGAGTGGCGGCGGCCGCGGCGCCGGCCGCCATCAGCAGCCGGCGGGTGAGCGGGAGGTCACGGAAGGTCATCGGGATCTCCGGAAAAGGAACGCAATAAGGGTCACTGGAAAGGTCACTGGGCGGGCTTCAGCAGGCCGCGGGCGGCCATCCAGGCGTAGAACTGGTCGATCCAGAGATCGCTGGTCGTGCCCCGCTTGTGCAGGCCAAAACCGTGGTCGCCCTTCTCGTAGACATGCATCTCGACCTTGCCGCCGGCCTTCTTCCAGGCCTGGACGAGACCGTAGTCGGTGTTGCCGAACAGCGGGTCGTCATTGGCGATGGCGGTGAACATCGGCGGCGGATCGGCCGGCGGGCTCACCGTGTTCATCGGGCCGTAGATCGGCGCGATGAAGTCCGGCCGGGCGTCCGGCGCGTTGCGCAGGGTCGCGCCCAGGGTTGTCATGGCCCCGGCGGAGAAGCCCATCAGCCCTACCCGCTTGGGATCCACGCCCCACTCGCCGGCCCGCGAGCGCACCAGCCGCAGGGCCTGCTGGGCGTCGTCCAGCGCCAGGGGCTGGCTGATCGGCGGGGCCTTGTCGGCCCCGGCCTTGGCCGCGGCGCCGAAGCGCGCGCCCAGCACCTGCAGCGTCTCCTGGTCGTTGTCCGGCGTCGGATCCAGTCGGTACTTCAGCACGAAGGCGGCGATGCCGTGATCGGCGAGCCATTGCGCGACGCGCTCGCCTTCCCACTCCATCGACAGCAGCATGTAGGCGCCGCCCGGGGCGACGATCACCGCAGCGCCCGTCGCCTTGCCCTTGGCCGGCAGGTACGGCGTCAGGGTCGGCTTGGTGACGTTGCGCACGGCCACGCCGTCGATCAGATAGTTCCAGTGCTCCACCTGGGTCGCGCCCTCCGAACCCGGCGCGACGCCGGGCCAGAGGGGGATCGCGCCCGGTTGGGGCGGCGCCGGGATCGTGCGGATCTCGACGCGCTGAGGAATCCCTTGCGCCAAGGCGCTCCCGGCGAACGCGGCGAGAGCCGCGCCCACCAGAAGGAAGAGCCTGCCCCGCATCAGAAGTGGCCTTCGAGGGTCACGCCGACGGTGCGCTCGGCCTCGCGGGTGCGCCAGTTGATGTAGCCGTCGTAGCCGCTCTGGAACGGCAGGGTGATGATCGCCGCGTTGAAGTCCTGCTTGAGCAGGTTGCGGGCGAACACCCCGACGCGCCACTGGCGGTCTTCCGGACCGATCCCGGCCGAGACGTTGAGCACGCCGTAGCCCTTCTGGATGGTGTTGGGATCGCCGACGCTGTTCTGGGTCTTGGTGCGGTAGGAGTAGTTGGCCGCGGCGTCGAACGTCAGGGCGTCGGTGATCGCGTGTTCGTAGTTGGCGCCCAGCACGACGGTGACCTTCGGCGCGCCGGCCAGGGTCTGGCCCTTGGCCTGGTAGACGTAGGTGCCGTTGTTCAGGGTGCAGCCGACATAGCCGGCCAGGATCAGGTTGTTCGGGCAGCTGGTGATGTAGTCGGTGTACTTGGCGTCGGAATAGGTGGTCGAGGCGTTCAGCTTCAGCGAGCTGTTGACCCGCAGGTTGGCCTCGATCTCGAAGCCCTTGGCCTCCAGGCCGCCGGCGTTCTCGGTGACGAACTCGTTGTTGCGCAGCACCGCCGTCTGCAGGTCGGTGTACTTGTCGTAGAAGATGTTGCCGTTCAGCGTCAGGCGACGGTCCAGCAGGGTCGTCTTGGCGCCGATGGTGACGTCGTCGACGGTCTGCGGGGCGACGTTGGTCTTGGTGCCGCTGAGCGCCGAGAAGGTCACCGTCGGGCCGAGATAGCCGCGGGCCACGGTGCCGAAGATCAGCACGTTGTCCGAAGGCTTCCAGTCGAGGCCGATGCGGCCCGAGGGGCTGGACTTCGAGGTCTCGCCGGTCTGCAGGGCGCGCGGCGTATAGGGCACGGTGGTCCCGCCCGCCGTCAGGAACGCCGGCAGCGACGGATCCAGTTCAGACCAGTTGGAGGCCTCGACCTTGTCCTTGGTCATGCGCGCGCCGCCCAGCAGGCTGAGGGTGTCGCTCAGCTTGTAGCGGCCGTCGATGAACACCGCGGCGCTGTCGGTCGTGGTCTTGCCGTGGTTCAGGCCGGCGGTGATCGAGACCACCGGGGCGGTGCTGTAGGGCGTGGCCGGGCGCAGCTGGGCGCTCTCGCCGGTGTTCTCGGTCTCCAGCCGCGAGACGAACAGGCCGGCGACATAGCTGAGGCGGCCGCTGCTGGGCGAGGTCAGGCGGAATTCCTGCGAGGCCTGGGTCTTGACCTGGCCGCGGGCCTGGGCGGTGAACTTGCTCTGGGGCGAGCCGTCGATCGAATAGACGTAGGGGTCCTCCTCGAAGCCGCGATAGGCGCTCAGCGAGGTCAGGGTGTACTCGCCCAGATCCCAGTTCAGCTCCAGCGAACCGCCGTAGTTGGTGGTGCTGTAGCTGCCGCCGCCGTCCTCGATCGACTTGTCGTTCGAAGCGCCGGGGGTGACGCCCAGAGCTGACAAGCTGGTGAAGGGCGCCAGGAAGTTGGCGTCGCTGGTCGGGGCCTTGTTCAGGGTCCACAGCTGGCCGGGGCCCTTCTGGCGCTGGCGCGAATAGTCGCCGATCAGGTAGGCGCTGAAGGTGTCGGTCGGCTTCCAGTAGACCTTGCCGCGGGCGCCGTTGTTGTGGATGCCGCCCCAGTCCTCGTTGCGGACCACGTTGTGGACATAGCCGTCATAGGCCTTGTCGTAGAGGAAGATGCCGACGGCCAGGGTGTCCGACAGCGGGGCGGTGACGCCGCCATGCACGTCGCGCTCGTTCAGCGAGCCGTAGGAGGCGAAGAAGTCGCCCGTCGCCGTGGTCAGGCTGGGCTTGCGGGTGGTGATCGAGATGACGCCGCTGGAGGCGTTCTTGCCGAACTGGGTGCCCTGCGGGCCCTTCAGCACCTCGACGCGCTCCAGGTCGCCCAGGCTGTCGACCGGCGAGCCGAACGGAACCACGACGCCGTCGACCACCAGGCCGACCGGCGATTCCGAGCTGGAGGTGAAGCCGCCGGCCGAGCCGACGCCGCGCAGGCGGAAGCCGGAGTCGTTGGGCGTGGTGCCGAACTGCACGCCGGCGACCGAATACTGCAGGTCGGTCACGGCCTTGGCGCCGGTGGCGGCCAGCTGGTCGCCGCTGACGGCCGAGACGGCCAGCGGCACGTCCTGCAGGCGTTCGGAGCGGCGGGTGGCGGTGACCACCACTTCTTCGATGGCGATCGGCGACTCGGTGGTCGCGCCACTGGCGGGCGAGGCGCCCTGCGCGTGGGCCGCGCCGCCGATGGCGACGGTGAGGCTGGTGGCGGCCAGCAGGCTGAGCTTGAATGCGTTCATGGGGGTTCCCCTTCCCTGCGAGCCGGCGATCTTCGTCGTCCGGCTTCGTTTCCGTTTCCCTGGACCCCGGCTTGGCGCCGACGTTGGTGTTGAGCTGAACGGTAGCGAGGGGGTCCCGCACCGACCAATTCAATCGTTGAACAGCAACTATCACTCAAGATTATGCGGGACTGCATTTCATATAATGAAACCGACAACAGGCTTGCCCCAATGGCGTCGCTCGGTCTAAGCCGCTTGAAATGTCAGGGTCCACAGAAGGCTCGACGTCTCAGGAGGATCCCGCCGTGCGCTTTCACAACCTCGACCTGAACTTGCTGGTCGTGCTGGATTCCCTGCTTCAGGAGCGCAGCGTCAGCCAGACGGCCCAGGCCCTGCGCCTCACCCAGCCGGCGATCAGCAACGCCCTCTCGCGCCTGCGCCAGCACTTCGAGGACGACCTTCTGGTCCAGGTCGGCCGCAAGATGGTCCCGACCCCGTTCGCCGAAAGCCTGGCCGTACCGGTGCGCGAGGCCCTGGACGGCCTGCGCCGCATCGTCGTCAACCGCTCGGAATTCGATCCCGCCGCCGCCGACCGCACCTTCACTTTCGTCTGCTCGGACTACGTCTTCAACGTCCTGATGACCGGGGCCATCCGCAAGCTCGTCACTGTCGCGCCGCGGCTGAAGATCGTGGTGCTGCTGACCTCTGACCAGAGCGCGGCCCTGCTGGGCGAAGGCAAGATCGATTTCATGATCTCGCCCGAGCGCAAGTGCGACCCGGGCCATCCGAAGAGCCCGCTGTTCAGCGACCGCTTCGCCTGCATCGCCTGGCGCGACAACCCGCTGGTCGGCGCCAGCCTCAGCCTCGAGAAGTACCTGGAGCTGGAGCACGTGTCGGTGACGCTGGGCCCGCACAACCCGCCGCACATCGAGCAGGAGTCGCTGGACGCGCAGGGGGTGGAGCGCAACATCGTCGTCCACGCGCCCACCTTCAACTGCGTGGCCGAGATCGTGGTGGGCACCAACATGATCGCCACCGTCCACGCCCGCAACGCGGCCATCCTGGCCAAGCGCCTGCCGCTGAAGGTGCTGGCGCCGCCGGTGGAGATCGCGACGTTCACCGAGTTCCTGCAGTGGCACAAGAACAAGGAAACCGACGCGGGCACGCTGTGGCTGCGCGACTTCCTGATCGAGCACGCCCAGAGCCTTTAGGGGCGAGGGTCGGTGAACGGCCCTAGGTCGCCAGGCCGATCAGGATCTTGAGCACGACCGCGGCGGCCGTCAGGCCGGCGATGATCGTGGTGAAGCAGAAGAGGCTGCTGGTCAGCCCGTGCGCGCGGCGCTGGCGACGCGAGACCATGTCGATGGTCATGTCCTGTTTCCTCCCAAGACCGCTCTGACGGCGGCATGGGAGGAGCTTCCTCGCGATACTGACTATTCGCCAATTCAATCGCTGAATGGCGGCCATAAGCCGCATGAAGGTGTCAGCACCATCATCGCCGGTGATGCGAGACATTCCCCGATTGAATTTTTTTCGACCGGTCCCCTCCCCGTAAATGGCGGCAAGGGGCGCGGCGCATCATCGACCGCCGCCCGCAACAAGACTGTCAGGGTGGAATCCACGTGGCGCGTACGCTCATCACCAATATCCAGATCTTCGACGGCACGGGCCGCGCGCCCTTCGCCGGCGAGGTCCTGATCGAGGACAACCGCATCGCCCGCGTGGCGCAGACGGCCTCAGAAGGCCGCATCGAGGCGGCCGATGCGACGGTCATCGACGGCGCCGGCGCGACCCTGATGCCCGGGCTGATCGAGGCCCACGCCCACCTGTCCTGGCCCTCGTCGATCGAGCGCTTCATCCCCGAATTCATCCTGCCGCCGGAAGAACAGTTGCTGGCCACGGTTCGCAACGCCCGCGTCCTGCTGGAAAGCGGCTTCACCAGCGCCTATTCGGCCGGGGCCCTGGGCGAACGCATCGAGGTGGTGGTCCGCAACGAGATCGAGGGCGGTTGGACCCCAGGTCCGCGCCTGCGCGCCTCGACCATTGAACGCAGCCCCGAAGGCCAGGACACCGGCGCCGTCGAGCACGGCCGCGGTCCCGAGGCGATGAAGGCCTTCGTCAAGCACTGCAAGGCCATCGGCATCGACCAGGTCAAGCTGGTCATCTCGGGCGAGGACGCCCTGCTGCCCGGTTCCTCGCAGCACATCCTCTATACCGAGGAAGAGGTCCAGGCGGCCGGCGAGCAGGCCCGCGAGAGCGACATCTGGCTGTCGGCCCACACCCAGGCCGGCGAGGCGATCAAGATGGCCCTGCGGGCCGGCGTGCGGGTGCTCTACCACTGCACCTACGCCGACGAGGAAGCGCTGGACCTGCTGGAAGCGCACAAGGACGAGATCTTCGTCGCCCCCGCCATCGGCGTCATCGTCGCCACCCTGGAGGCCAAGCCGCCGCCCCACATCGACATGACCTCGATGAAGGAAGCCGCTGTTCCGGTTGTCGAAAAGTGCAAGGTGCTGATCCCCGAGCTGAAGCGCCGGGGCGTGCGCGTGCTGCCCGGCGGCGACTACGGCTTCCCGTTCAATCCCAACGGCGCCAACGCCCGCGACCTGCAGCACTTCGTCGACCTGTTCGGCTACACGCCGACCGAGGCCCTGGTGGCCGCCACCAAGCTGGGCGGCGAGCTGATGGGCCGCGCCGACGAACTGGGCCTGGTCGAGCCGGGCTACCTGGCCGACCTGCTGCTGGTCGACGGCGATCCGACCCAGGATGTCTCGATCCTGCAGCGCCGCGACCGCCTGCTGATGATCATGAAGGACGGCAAGATGCACAAGGCGCCGGCCCAGCCGCTTTCGCGGGCCGCCGCCTGATGAGCGTCCGTTCCGACATCGTCTTCGGCGTGGCCGGTTCGGCCGAGCTGAAGGGCGACCTCTACCTGCCCGACGCGCCCGGTCCGCACCCCGTGCTGGTCGCCGCGCCGGGCGGCGCCTGGCTGCGCAACGACAAGGCCCAGCTGGCGCGTTGGGGAAAGTATCTGGCCGCCCAGGGCTACGCCGTCTTCGCCATCGACTACCGCCGCTCGACTAACGGCAAGTCGTTCCCGGGCAACGTCCAGGACGTCGTCGAGGCCGCGCGCTTTCTGAAACGCGAGGCCGCTGGCCTCGGTGTGGATCCCGACCGCATCGGCCTGCTCGGCGCCTCGGCCGGCGCGCACCTGACGGCGCTGGCGGCTCTCGCCCAGGGCCAACCCTGGCTCTATGGCGAGACCGTCCAGTTCAAGACCCTGGTCGCCGTCTACGGCGTCTACGACCTCTTCGCCCACTGGCAGGCCGATCTGGCCAAGAACGCCGCCCCGGGAACCGACCCGACCTTCCGCATGCTGGGCGCGGACCCCTACGAGGATCCGCAGCTCTATGTCGCCGCCTCGCCGCTGCGCCACGTGCGCTACGACCGCAACGCCTTGAAGGCGCTGGTGATCTGGGGCGAGCGCGACCACGACATCGATCCCGCCCAGTCGGAAGCCTTCGCCCGCGCCCTGCGCCAGGCCCGCTTCTTCGTGCGCACCCTGCCCGTGCCCGACGCCGGCCACTTCTGGTTCAGCGAGGAAGAGGTCGACACGCCCCACACCGCCGCCGGCCGGGTCGCCCCCGCCATCGTCCGTTTCCTCGACAAGCACCTGTGATGATTTACGACGTCGCCATCGTCGGCTGCGGCCCCGTCGGGGCCCTGGCCGCCAATCTCCTGGGCCAGGCGGGCCTCAGCGTTCTCGTCTTGGAGCAGGAGCGCGATCCGCATCCCCTGCCCCGCGCCGTCCACCTCGACCACGAGATGATGCGCATCTTCCAGGGCGCTGGCTTGGTCGAGCGCCTGCATCCGCTGATGCGAGAGACGCAGGGCCACCTGCACATCGGCGCCGACGGCGGGGTGATCCGCTACATGGGCACCGCCGGCCAGGCCAAGCGCTTCGGCTGGGCCAACGACTACTTCTTCTACCAGCCCGAACTCGAAGCCGAACTGCGCGACGCCCTAGCCCGCTTCCCGGCCGTCGCCCTGCGCCTGGGCGCCAGGCTGGAAAGCCTGACGCAGGACGCCGACGGCGCCGACCTCGTCCTGGCCGACGGCGAGACCCTGCGCGCCCGCTGGGTGATCGCCTGCGACGGCGCCCGCAGCGCCGTGCGCAAGAGCCTGGGCGTCAAGCTCGACGACCTCGACTTCGAGGAGCCCTGGCTCGTCGTCGACGCCGAGGTCGACGGCCCCATCGTCTTCCCCGACATCCCCGGCCTGCCGTCGGGCGCTGATCTGCAGCAGCTGTCGGTGATGCTGTGCGATCCGCGCCGTCCGGCCACCATCGTGCCGGGTCGCGGAAATCACCGCCGCTGGGAGTTCATGCTGCTGCCCGGCGAGGACGACCAGGCGATGATGGCCACGCAGCAGGTCGAGGCGCTGATCGCCCCGTGGGTCGAAGGCTCGACCTACCGCCTGGTGCGCGCAGCCACCTATCGCTTCCATGGGCTGGTCGCCGAGCGCTGGCGCGTGGGCCGGGTGTTCCTGGCCGGCGACGCCGCCCACCAGACCCCGCCGTTCTTCGGCCAGGGCATGTGCCATGGCCTCCGCGACGTCTCGAACCTGGCCTGGAAGCTGCCGCTGGTGATCGCTGGTCTGGCCGACGACGCCCTGCTCGACACCTACCAGCCCGAGCGCGACCCGCACGTGCGCGGCGTCATCGGCGCGGCCGTAAACGCAGGCCGCTATATCTGCCAGCTCGACCCGGCCAAGGCCGCCGAGCGCGACGCCCACATGCGCGAGGTCATGGCCGCCGCCAAGCCCGGAACCACGGCCGCCGACCTGATCCCCGCCTACCAGGCCGGGGTCGCCCGTCCCGGCTCCGGCGAGCGCTTCATCCATCCCCGCGTCGGCGGTGTCCTGCTCGACGAAGTTCTGGGCGAGGGCTTCGCGGTCATCGCCAGCGAACCGGTGGCCGCATCGGCGGACTTCGTCCGCATCGGCGGCTCGGTTCACGTGATCGGCCAGGACCTCGACGACGCCGACGGCGCCCTGGCCGCTTGGCTCGACGCCAAGGGCGCGGCCGCCGTTCTGCTGCGCCCCGACCGCTACGTCTACGGCGTCGCCGAAACGGCGGACGCCCTGCCCGCCCTGATCGACCAGCTTCGCGCCGACCTCTCCCTCAAGGTCGAAGCGCCCAAGGAGACCGCATGTCCCGCCTGACCCTGGAGGCCGCCTCCATCATCGTCGACGCGGCGCTCGCCCAAGCCCGCCGCGACGGCTACCAGCCGCTGGCCGTGGCCGTGCTCGACGCCGGCGCGCACCTGGTGGCCCTCAAGCGCGAGGACGACGCCAGCCTGATGCGGCCGCAGATCGCCGTCGCCAAGGCCACGGGCGCCCTGGGCATGGGCTACGGCAGCCGCGAACTGGCCAAGCGCGCCAACGCCGCCCCGGTGTTCTACTCGGCCCTGTTCGCCATCAGCGGCGGGGCCATGGCCCCCTCGCCCGGCGGCGTGCTGATCCGTGACGCCGAAGGCCGGATCATCGGCGCGGTCGGCATCAGCGGCGACACCGGCGACGCCGACGAGGCCTGCGCCATCGCCGGCGTGATCGCCGCCAGCCTCACCCCCGATCCCGGCGGCGCGCCCGCTCCCCAAGCTTAAAGGAGCCGCCATGCGTCTTCGCAGCATCGAACTGAACCTGCCCGACACCGCCGCGGCCGTCGATTTCCTGACCGGAACCTGGGGCCTGGCCGACGCCGGGACCGCCGGCGAGACCCGTTACCTGCGCGGCTCGGGGCCGTTCCCCTACCTCGTGGCCATGACCGAGACGGCCGGCCCGTCGGTGCGTTGCACCACCTTCGTCGGCGAGGAAGCCGAGGTCGAAGCCATCGCCGCCAAGGCCCGCGCGGCCGGCGCTCCGGTGGTCGAGACCGTGTCCGAGGATCTCGGCGGCGGCCGGGGCGTCCTGGTCCAGCTGCCCGAGGGCGAGGTGTTCCGCTTCCTGCACGGCGCGGCCCTGGCCGAGCCGATCGAGGGTCGCGACCTACCGGTCAAGCTGACCCACGTGGTGATGAACGCCGCCAACGCCGAGGCCACGGCCGACTTCGCCGAGGCGGCCCTGGGCTTCAAGGTCTCCGACCGCACCAAGGGCATGGTGTTCGTGCGCTGCAACGCCTCGCACCACTCCACCGCCTTCGCCCGCGCCGGCTTCACCTCGCTTAACCACATCGCCTTCGAGATGGCCGATCTGGATGCCGTGATGCGCGGCGTCGGCCGTCTGCGCGACACCGGCGCGGTCCCGGCTTGGGGTCCCGGCCGTCATGGCCCGGGCGACAACGTCTTCGCTTATTTCATCGCCCCGTTCGGCGCGGTCGTGGAGTTCTCCACCGCCGTCGAGATCATTCCCGACGACTACAAGGTCGGCGCCCCCGAAGACTGGACCTGGCCCGAGGGTCGCATCGACCAGTGGGGCCTGTCGGGCAAGGACTTCGCCGGCCTCAACACCGCCGAGCGCACCTTCGGCCACGCCCCGCTGCCGGTCGCCTAGACGCAACGCACCTCAAGAATCGAGACCAAGCTTATGAAACTGATCAGCTTCCTGCGTGACGGCGTCGCCTCCTACGGCGCGATCCAGGGCGACCGCGTCGCCGACTTCGGAGCCATCGCCGGTCCGGACGAGCACGACCTCGTCGCCGCCCTGCGCCTGGACGCCATCCCGGCCCTGGCCGCCGAGGCCGCCTTCGACGTCCCCGTCTCCGAGATCCAGCTGCTGCCGGTCGTCACCACCCCGGGCAAGATCTTCTGCGTCGGCCACAACTACGAGACCCATCGCCAGGAAACCGGCCGGGCCAAGGTCGGCCATCCGTCGATCTTCACCCGCTTCGCCGACACCCTGACCCCGCACGGCGGCCCGATCGTGCGGCCCAAGAGCTCGACCAGCCTCGACTACGAGGGCGAACTGGCCATCGTCATCGGCAAGGGCGGCCGCCACATCAGCGAGGCCGACGCCATGAGCCACGTGGCCGGCTTCGCCTGCGCCAACGACGCCTCGGTGCGCGACTGGCAATGGCACACCCAGCAGTTCACGCCCGGGAAGAACTTCCCCGGCACCGGCGGCCTTGGTCCCTGGCTGGTCACGCCCGACGAGATCGACGACCTGAACGCCGTCACCGTCACTACTCGCCTCAACGGCCAGCAGGTGCAGCACGCCAGCCTGGCCGACCTGATCTTCCCGCTGCCGACCATCATCGCCTATCTGTCGGGCTTCACCCCGCTGTTGCCGGGCGACCTGATCCTGACCGGCACGCCGGGCGGCGTCGGCGCCAAGCGCGAACCGCCGCTCTGGATGAAGGCCGGCGACGTCGTCGAGGTCGAGATCACGGGCGTCGGCCTGCTGTCGAACACGGTGGTCGATGAGGCCTGATCGGGAAGCTTGAGCATGAAGCTGCGGCCTTAAGTCGCTGTTCAGGTGCGATTAATCACGCGCCGTTCATCGTGGATGCAAACGCCGGGGATGCGTCCCCGGCCCCTTCCACGAGTACCCGCCATGCTTGCCCGCAAGAAACCCCAGAAGACCCCCTTCCCCGTGGCGGACGGCGACACCGTCGAGGTCGTGCTTCGCTGCGGCTACCGGGCCCGGGCTTCGGTGCTGTGCTCGCGCGGCGGCATGGTCGAGCTGGCTTACCGCAAGGCCGACGACCGCTTCGGCCACGCCTTCGTCGACGCGGGCACCCTGCAGCCCGGCCTGTCGGTCCGCTGGGCCTTCCTCGCGGGCGTGCGCGCCCAGCCCTAGGCCACCCGCGTCCAGACCTGGGTCTTGCAGAGGAAGTTGCCGAGCACGCAGCCGCGCGCCTTCAGCTTGCCGGCGTCCAGCACCAGCACCCGGCCCGAGAAGGTCATGTTGACGTCCGGCGCGAAGACCTTGCCGCGCCACTCGCCCTTGTCTGCGCGCGAGAAGTCGCTGAGCAGCTGCCGGCCCACCAGTTCGCCGCCCGAGCCCTTGCGCGCGTCGGTCCGCGCTTCGTCATTGGCCCAGATCACATAGCCGCAGACCTCGCCGCCGCACGGCTTGATCTCGACATGGACGCTGTCCTTGGGATTGCGCCAGACGCCGAAGATGTCGGGCCCTTGGGGCGTCTGGGGCTGGGCTGTCGCCGCCGAACCCAGCATCAGCGTGGCCAGGACGGCGACGCCCGACTTCAAGAACGACACCGGCCATCTCCCCCGACCTCGGCGACCGCATCCGGTCGCTCATCCGCCTTCCGACGGTCGGCCGGACGGCGCGCGACGTCAAGCGCCGGCTTGACCGTCACATGATGCTGATCGTCGGGCTGCTGGTGAGCGTGCCGGTGATCGTGCAGGCGTTGGGCGAGCCCGGGATCGTTTCGAAGGACAAGGTCACGCCCGACGGAAGAGGAGAGACGCTCCAGGTCATGTAGGACAGCGAGCCCGAACAGGACCCTGCGATGGTGTTGGCCGATATGCCTGAGATCGAGACTAGCGAGGGCGTGCTCGGGATCGCAAACCAGGGAAAGCCGTTGGGATTGACCAGCCATCCGCATTGCCAGTCGCCGCCGGTGAATGAGCCGCTGGTTATGTCGGCCCAGGCTCCGCCTGGCGCGATCAGGCCATCCAGCTGGACCGCGCAACGGATGGTGGTCGTCTGCTGCAGGGTCAGCGTGCCGGTCATTCTGAACGATATGGGCAGCGAAAAACTGTTCGGGACGAACTTGGCGGCTTTGGCGGCGTCGGCGCTTGCGCCGATCGCCAGGATCGCGCCCGCCGCGACGGCTAGATGTCTGAACATGGGCTTTCTCCCGGGTGGAAACGGGATCTTCGGGTCGTGAGGGGCGAAGCGTCGTTTCCTTTTCCGCCGCGCCTTCAAGGGGAGCACTCGTCGTCAGAAGACGTTGAGCGGTCGGCCCGTGATGAGAGCCCCGTCGATCCAGCAGGCCGCGGGGGCGCCGGGGATAGACACGTAGGTGAGGTCCACGACGCCGTTCTGTACTTGCAGGTTCAGGCTCCCCGAGCACGAGCCGACGATACTGGTCGCCGAGACCCCATAGACGCTGACGTGCGAGCTGTAGGTCGGCGTGACGGTCCAGGGAAAGCCCGTTGGGAACACCAGCCACCCGCATTGCCAGCTGCCCGAACTGAACGAACCGCCCGTGATCGCGGCCGATGCTCCGCCGGGCGCGATGTCCAGGTACATGGTGGCGTTGCAAGTTACGGATGTCGTCTGGCTGAGAGCCAAGTTGCCCGTCAGCGTAATGTAGGTGTGTGCCGTCGGGCTGTTGGGATAGATCGTCTGGGCCGACGCGGCGCCGGTCGTGGCGAGCACCATGGCCGACAGGGCGAAAATCCATTTCCACATGGCGGTCTCCTTTTCAGGGCGCGATGGCGAACGGGTCAGTAGATCGACAGGGACGGCGCGGTGTTCAGCGTGCCGCTGATCTGGCACGGATTGGGCGAGCCTGGGACGACGACGGCGTTGAAGACGATCGTGCCCGGATTGACCCATTGAACGGTGGTCGCGCCGGAGCAGTTGATGGCGCCGCCCGCGACGCTGAACGGCGTGAAGGTGACCGCCGTGGTGGTGGTCGGCGTCAGGGTCCACGGAAAGCCGGCCGGATAGGCCCCTATGCCGCACAACCAGCTGCCCGGGGTGAACGAGCCGCCGGTGATGGTGATGCTGGAGCCGCCCGGGTTCACGACGCCGGTCAGGCTCACCGAGCAGCTGATCGACGGGGGACCGATGGTCAGCGTGCCCCCGAAGGCGACCGGGGTGGTGCTGGTGGGGCTGTTGGGCGTGAAGGTGGCGGCCGATACGGGGCCGGCCAGGGCGGCGATCGCGAGACTTGCCGCGAGACTGGCTGCGAGATTGGCCGCGGCTGCGAGTGAAACGCTCTTCGACATGATGTCTTCTCCCGAATGACCTGTCGTGGGAGCGGATCGTCGCTCCCCTGGAGCAAGAAACGCCGGGAGCCCGAAGGCCCCCGGCGAGTCGAGGGACGAGGGTTCGTCCTGGGGGATCAGGAAACGGTCAGCGTGACGTTGCTGGTCAGGGTGCCGCTGATCGTGCAGGCGCTCGGCGAGCCCGGGATCGAGGCGCTCGAGAAGGTCACGCTGCTCGGCGGACCGTTGGTCCACGGGGCGGCGGTGATGGTGCCCGAGCAGCTGCCGGCGATCGAGGTGGCGGCGATGCCGGCCACGGTCACGGTGGGGCCCGCGCCCGGGGTGACGGTCCACGGGAAGCCCGACGGAACGACCAGCCAGCCGCACTGCCAGGAGCCCGGAGCGAACGAACCGCCGGTGATGGTGGCGGCGGTGCCGGTCGAGTTCACCGTGCCCGTCAGGGTGACGGCGCAGGTGACGTTGGTCGTCTGGCTGAGGCTCAGGTTGCCGGTGAGGGTGAAGCTGGCGCCGGCCGGGGCGATGGTCGCGGCCGAGGCGGAGCTGGCGCCGGCCAGGCCGGCGAAGCCCAGGGCGGCGGCGGCGAGAACAGAAGCGGTCTTCAACATGACGTCTTCCTCCGATGTTTTTTGTTACAACCGCGCATTGGGGCGGCGGGGTGATGCAACTGCGAAACGAGAAGGGAGTCAAACAAAATAATGCAGTATTTTCAATGACTTATATCGAGAGTCGCGCCAGCGCCCGGCGTCCTTTCCCAAGGGCGTCGGGCGAAAAAATCGCCGCCCCGAACGTGGGGCGGCGAGTCACCGAGAGGGCCTAGAAGCGCTTGGACACGCTGACCGCGATGAGCCTTGGATCGAGGGTGAAGACGTTGGCCGTCAGGCCGGTGTCGTCGCTGTTGGTGAAGCTGTCGGTGATGGGGGTCTTGTCGAACAGGTTCTTGACGTAGGCCTGGAAGACGAGCCCGTCGGAGGGCTTCTCCAGCGTCACCGAGATGTTCACGTTGTCCCACGACTTCAGCCGGTCGTATTCGGTGTTGTAGACGCGGGCGTAGCTGCTGCCCTGGTAGTAGTAGTCGCCGCGCAGCGTCAGGGCCCAGTCGTCCTTGTGGAAGGTGTACTGGGCGCCGATGTTGGCGGTCCAGTTCGGGGCGTTGGGCAGTTCGTTGCCGCTGAGATCGGCCTCGAAGCCGCGACCGCCGTTGGGGGCCTCGGTCAGAGGGTCGTAGGTGAAGCCGTACAGCCGCCAGAACGGCAGCGTCGAGGTGAAGTTCGGGTTGAACGTCCCCGTCCGCAGCGAGCCGCCGCAGAGGGCCTGCAGGGCCAGGGTCGTCAGCTCCACCGGGAACGGCCGGGACAGGACGGTCTCGACGTACTTGGTCGGCGCCACGCAGTTGGACGGCACCTGCAGCCAGGGCCGCAGCACCATCCAGTCGGCGTTGCCCTGGGTGCGGTTCATGACGTCGATGGAGCCCTCGCCGTCGGCGATCCGCGTGTTCAGATAGCCGAGGTTGGCGTCCAGCCGGAAGTCGCGGGTGGGCCGGAACACGGTCTCCAGCTCCACGCCCCAGGTGCGGGCGTCGAAGTTCTCGTTCAGCGAGATGCGGTCGACGATCTGCGACACCTGGTAGTCTTTGTAGTCGTAGTAGAAGGCCGTGGCGTTGAAGCGGACCATGCCGCCGGCCAGGGTGTTCTTGGTGCCGATCTCGAAGGCGTTGACGTATTCGGGATCGAAGGTCTCGGCCAGCGGCTGGTACTGGATCACCGTCGGGTTGATGTCGACCCGCGGCGGGTTGGCGCCGCCGCCCTTGTAGCCGCGTGAATAGGACGCGTAGATCAGGGTGTCGTCGGTGAAGCTGAAGTCCGGCTTCCAGTCGACCACCAGGCGGCCGGTGAGCGCGTCCCACTGCTGGTCGATGTCCGGCAGCGCCGGATAGCCGCGGCTGACATAGCCGCCCGACGACGTGCCTGGCGTGCCCCTGTCGGCGCCCAGCAGCAGTTGGCTGGGATAGGGCGTGCTGACCTTGCGGTCGTCGGTGTAGCGCAGGCCCGCGGTCAGCCGCCAGGTGGGCGAGAGATCGTAATAGGCCTCGCCGAACACGCCCCACGAGCGGGTGTGGATGGCGTTCTTGCTGCGGAAGTAGTTGTGGCCGTCGCCCGCCAGGTTATCCAGCGACGAATAGTCGACATAGACGCATTCCTTGGCCGTCGTCGGCGTACAGGGCGCGGTCTGGCGGCCCTGGTTGCTCGGCAAGGTGATGTCGACGTTGTAGTAGTACTCGGCCAGGAACGTGAAAACGTTGTTGAACACGAAGTAGTCGTCGGCCGACTTGAAGTCGATGTAGTTGGCGCCGAGGCTGAAGTTGAACGGCCCGTCGAAGGCCGACTGCAGGCGCAGTTCCTGGGTCCACTGGCGATTGTCGGAACGGCTGAGGTCGGCCGAGACCATGCGGTTCGACGTGCCCAGCTGCGGGTCGGTGTAGTAGCCGCCCGACAGGAACGACTTGCCCACGATCGGCTGGCCCAGCACGTCCCGCAGCCCGTCGGTGCTGCTGAAGATCGGGTTGGAGACGAAGCGGTTGTAGTCCTGGCTCGAGTAGTAGTCGTCCTTGGCGTAGGCCGTCTGCGAGATCAGCTTCAGCTTGTCGGTCAGGTCGAACTCGACGTTGAACTGGAAGACGTCGTTCTTCACGCGGAAGACCGGGTCGTAGCTGGTGGCGATCTCGCGCAGGTCCTTCGACTGCGTCAGGCCGGCATACGGATCGGTGCCCAGCGGCACGGCGAACACCGTCTGGTTGGACGCGTTCTGCCCCAGCGACACCGAGGCCAGGAAGATGTGCGCGAAGGCGCCGCCATTGGGCACGCCATAGGCCGCGTCATCGTACAACGAGCCCGGCAGGCAGCCCTGGCTCAGGCGGTTGCGGAGCAGCGACGAGGTGATCGTCACGGCCCCGACCTTGGTCGGCCCCGGATCGGTGGTGCAGAGCTGCTTGCCCGTCCGCGAGCGGTTGTCGTCTTCCTCGAAGTGCTCCCAGATCGCGTTGGTGCGCAGGCGGCTGGTCGGTTGCCAGGCCGCCGACAGGCGAGTGGACCACAGGTCGCGGTCGTTCACCTTGGTGTCGTTGAAGCTGTTGTAGTCGAAGCCGTCGCGCTTGGTGGCCGAGCCGGCCAGGCGCAGGGCGAAGGTCTCGCCGATAGGCACGTTGATCAGGGCCTGCATCCGCCGGCTGTCGTAGTTGCCGACCTCGCCCTTGATGGAGCCTTCGAATTCCCGGCCCGGCAGGTTCGGGATCATGTTGACGACGCCGCCCGTGGCGTTGCGGCCGTAGAGCGTGCCCTGCGGCCCGCGCAGCACCTCGACCCGCGCCACGTCCAGGTATTCCTGCTCGAACAGCCGGTTGCGGATCAGCGGCGTGGAGTTGAAGCTGACGGCCACGGCGGGATCGCTGCTGGCCGAGATCGCCTTGGTCCCGACCCCGCGGATCGAGAAGTTGTACATGCTGAAGTTCGCCTTCGAGAACGAGACGTTCGGCACGGCGCGCATCAGTTCGGAGCCGCCTTCGATCTTGCGTTCGTTGAGCGCTTCAGAAGACAGGGCCGTTACGGCGATCGGCACCTGCTGGATGGATTCCTCGCGCTTCTGCGCGGTGACGACGATGTCTTCGACTTGGGTCGTCGCTTCCTGCGCCAAAGCCGGCCCCGCCGCCACGGCGAGCGCCATGGCGGATGCGGTGACGGCCAGACGCGCGCGCACGCAGGCTTTTGCAGCCATGCCCTATCCTCCCCTGCCCCGGCCAGCTCTGCGTCTGGCCCGGTGAACGTTTCCCCCGCCCCTCATCAATCTCCGCGCGGCATGGCGGCTCCGCCCCACGGTTGGGTTGTACGATCTACCTATTCACTAGCATGTCAATACATTACTTACATCGATGTTCAGTTACGCTGCGGCAGTCTGGCGGCGCGCCTTTTGGGGCAAGGCGTCGCGTGTCGAAGACCGCTCTCCACGGCCCTCCGGGGGCGGACGATCGGGCCTTTTCCTGACCTCGAATTAATATTTACATCACTGTAAAAATAGCCAAGGTTCAGCGCCGATCGGGAGGGCGAAACATGGATGCCGACGTCATCGTCGTGGGGGGCGGACTGGCCGGGCTGGTGGCCGCCGACGAGCTGGTCCGGGCCGGCAAGCGGGTCGCCCTGCTCGACCAGGAGAACCCCGCCAACCTGGGCGGCCAGGCCTTCTGGTCGTTCGGCGGGCTGTTCCTCGTCAATTCGCCCGAGCAGCGACGCATGGGCATCCGCGACAGCCTCGATCTGGCCTGGCGCGACTGGACCGGCAGCGCCGGCTGGGACCGGCTGGACGGCCCCCTCCCCGAGGACGAATGGGCGATCCGCTGGGGCCGGGCCTATGTCGAGTTCGCCGCCGGCGAGAAGCGCCACTGGCTGCGTCGCCACGGGATCAGCCTGACGCCGATGGTCGGCTGGGCCGAGCGCGGGGCCGGCCAGGCCCGGGGCCACGGCAACTCGGTTCCCCGCTTCCACGTCGCCTGGGGCACCGGCACCGGCGTCTCCGAACCCTTCGCCGACAGCGCCCGCCGCGCCGCGTCCGAAGGAAAGCTCAGCTTCCATCACCGCCATCGGGTCGATCACCTGGTCGTCGAGGGCGGCCGGGTCACGGGCGTCTCCGGCGCGGTGCTGGCGCCCGACGACGCCCCGCGCGGCGCGGTGTCCAATCGCGACGTGGTCGGCGACTTCACGCTGAAGGCCCAGGCCGTGGTGCTGGCCACCGGCGGCATCGGCGGCAATCACGATCTGGTCCGCCGCTACTGGCCCGAGCGCCTGGGAACCGCGCCGGCCAGCATGATCACCGGCGTGCCGGCCTATGTGGACGGCCGCATGCTCGACATCGCCGGCGACGCCGGGGCCCGCCTCGTGAACCGCGACCGCATGTGGCACTACGTAGAAGGCGTGCGGAACTGGGCGCCGATCTGGCCCAGCCACGCCATCCGCATCCTGCCCGGCCCCTCGTCGATGTGGTTCGACGCCCTGGGCCGGCGCCTGCCCTTCCCCGCCCTGCCCGGCTACGACACCATCGCCACCCTGCGCCACCTGCGCACGACGCCGGACCTGGCTCAGCACGACCACAGCTGGTTCATCGTCACCCAGAAGATCCTCGAGAAGGAGTTCGCCCTATCCGGCTCCGAGCAGAACGGCGACATCACCAACCGCCGGCGGCTTGCTCTCCTGAAGTCGCGCCTGGGCAAGGGCGCGCCGCCCGAGGTCGACGCCTTCAAGCGCAACGGCGCCGACTTCGTGGTCGCTGAGCGGCTGGAGGATCTGGTCGCCAAGATGAATGGGCTTACCGAGACGCCGCTGCTCGACGCCGCCCTGATCCGTCGCCAGATCGAGGACCGCGACGCCCAGATCGCCAATCCCTTCGCCAAGGACCTGCAGGTGATGGGCATCCACAACAGTCGCCGGTCGTTGGGCGACCGCCTGGCCCGCACGGCCGCGCCGCACCGGATCCTCGATCCCGCCGCCGGGCCGCTGATCGGGGTCAAGCTGCACGTCCTGACCCGCAAGTCGCTGGGCGGCCTGCAGACCGACCTCTCAAGCCGCGTGCTCGCCCCCGACGGCCAGGTGCTGGAGGGACTCTACGCGGCCGGCGAGGCGGCCGGTTTCGGCGGCGGCGGCCTGCACGGCTACAACGCCCTGGAGGGCACCTTCCTCGGCGGCTGCATTTTCTCCGGACGGGCGGCGGGCCTGGCCCTGGCCGGCGCGGTCTGAGCCGTGGAGGGCCTGGCCTCGCCCCTTATCACCACCGGCCTGCCGGCGGCGCTGGGGATCATCATGTTCGGTCTGGGCCTCGATCTCACCCCGGCCGACTTCACCCGCGTCGCCCGCAAGCCGCGCGCCGCCCTGGTCGCCCTGGCCTGCCAGGTGCTGATCCTGCCGCTCGTCGCCTTCGCCCTGGCGATGCTGTTCGACCTGCCGCCGGCCATGGCGGTCGGTCTGATGCTGTTGGCGGCTTCGCCGGGCGGCACAGCGGCCAATCTCTACAGCCACCTCTTTCGCGGGGACGTGGCGCTGAACGTCAGCCTGACGGCGATCAACTCGGTGCTGGCCGTCGTCACCCTGCCGCTGGTCGTCAACCTGGCCATCGCCGGGTTCGAGCCCGGTGACGGGCGGGTCGGCCTGCGGCTGGACAAGACGGTCGAGGTGTTCCTGGTGGTGCTGGTTCCCGTCGCGCTGGGCATGCTGACCCGACGCCTGAAGCCGCGCTTCGCCCGGGCCATGGACAAGCCGGTGCGCATCGCCTCCAGCCTGTTCCTGGCCGTGCTGGTCATCGGCGCCGTCGCCTCGAACCTGGCCGAACTGCGCGACGAGATCCTGGCCCTGGCCGGCGTCACCTTCGTCTTCTGCCTGGCCAGCCTGACCCTCGGCTTCGTCGTGCCGCGCCTGCTGCGCGTGCCCCGCGACCAGGCGATCGCCAGCGCCTTCGAGGTGGGGCTGCACAACGCCGCCCTGGCCATCGTCATCGCCCAGTCGGTGCTGCAACGCCCCGAGGTGAGCCTGCCGGCCGCCGTCTACGGCGTGGCGGCCTTCCCGCTGGCGGCGCTGTTCGGGGTGGTGGTGACGCGAATGGCCGGCGCCGTGCGTGATCCTCGTCCTTCGACGAGCTCAGGATGAGGATCATTTCAGGCGCGGCGGCTCAGTAGGACCTCACCCTGAGCCTGTCGAAGCATGCCCTTGGGCGGGCCGCGAGGCGCGGCCCGAGGGGGCGAGGTTCGCCAGGAGCCCTACCGCAACTCCCGCCGCAGCACCTTGCCCACCGCCGTCTTCGGCAGGGGCTCGGACCGGAACTCGACGATGCGCGGCACCTTGTAGCCCGTCAGCCGCTCGCGGCAGTGGGCGATCACCGCCTCGGCCGTCAGCTCGGCCGAGCGCGGCACGACCACCACCTTGATCCGCTCGCCCTGCACCGGGTCGGGCACGCCGACGGCGGCGACCTCGTCGACCAGCGGGTGGGCGGCGACCACGTCCTCGATCTCGCTGGGATAGACGTTGAAGCCCGAGACCAGGATCATCTCCTTCAGCCGGTCCAGCAGCCGCACGCGGCCGTCGGCCTGCATCACGGCGACGTCGCCCGTCGAGAGCCAGCCGTCGGCCGACAGCACCCGCGCCGTCTCGCCTGGATGGTTCCAGTAGCCCTTCATCACCTGCGGTCCGCGCACGCACAGCTCGCCCGGCTCATCGACGCCGCACCAGGTGCCGTCCTCGCGCCGCATGCGCACCTCGGTCGAGGGCACCGGCAGACCCACCGTACCGTCGAAGGCCATGGTCTGCGGCCGCTCCAGATCGACATAGCCGACGCAGACGATCGGCGAGCACTCGGTCAGGCCGTAGCCCTCGATCACCGGGCAGCCGGTGACCAGCTCCCACTCCTCGGCCACGGCCCGCTGGGTGGCCATGCCGCCAGCGATGGTCAGGCTGAGTTCCGAGAAGTCACGCCCACGGAAGGCGTCGTTCTTCAGCAGGCTGGCGAACAGGGTGTTCAGCCCCGCCAGCCCCGCGAACCGCTCCTTGCGCAGCACCCACTCCACCCGTTTGGCGTCGCGCGGATTGGCGATCAGGATGTTGCGCCCGCCCACCCCGACGAACATCAGCAGGTTCGCGGTCAGCGAGAACACATGGTAGAGCGGCAGCATGGTCACGTTGCCCACCGCCTGGTCGGGCGGGATCTGGGTCATGATCCAGGCGCGGCCTTGCAACACGTTGGCCAGGATGTTGCGGTGGGTCAGCATGGCCCCCTTGGCCACCCCCGTGGTGCCGCCGGTATATTGCAGGAAGGCCAGGTCCTCGGGCCGCACGTCTACTGGCGTGAATGTCCGCCGCCGCGCCCGCCGCATCATCGCCGGCCAGCGCAGGGCGCCGGGCAGTCGCCACTTCGGGACCAGCTTCTCCACATGGCCCATCAGGACGTTGATCGCCGCCCCCTTGGCGAGCCCCATCATGTCGCCCATCGAGGTCACCACGACATGGCGCAGCGCCGTGCCCTCGATCGCCTGCTCCAGCGTGTGGGCGAACATGTCCATGACCACGATGGCGACCGCGCCGCTGTCCTCCAGCTGGTGGCGCAGCTCGCGCGGCGTGTAGAGCGGGTTGACGTTCACCACCACGGCGCCGGCGATCAGCGTGCCGAACAGGGCGATCGGATATTGCAGGCAGTTGGGCATCATCAGCGCCACCCGCTCGCCCTGGCGCACGCCCGCCGATTGCAGCCAGGCGGCGAAGGCCCGCGCGTCCTTCAGGGCGCGACCATAGTCCACGCCCGAACCCATGCTGACGAAGCCGGTGCGTTGCGCGAAACGCGCCGCGTCGTGCTCGAACAGCTGGCCGACCGACCGCCACAGGGCCAGTTCGTCGTCGATCGTCGCCGGCACGTCGGGGCGATAGGCGCGGGTCCAGAAGCGCTCGGCCCACAGCTGCTCGGCGTCGGCCCCGTCGACGCCCTCGATCATCGGCGCGCCGGTCATTTCTCCAGCACCGCCACGACGCCCTGGCCGCCGGCGGCGCATATCGAGATCAGACCCCGGCCGCTTCCCTTGCGGTCCAGCATGGTCGCCAGATGCGCCAGGATCCGGCCGCCGGTGGCGGCGAACGGGTGGCCGGCGGCCAGCGAACTGCCGTGCACGTTCAGCTTCTCGCGGTCGATGGCGCCCGGTGCGCGCTCCAGCCCCAGCCGCATGCGTGCGTAGTCGTCGTCCTCCCAGGCCTTAAGGGTGCACAGCACCTGGGCGGCGAAGGCCTCGTGGATCTCGTAGTAGTCGAAGTCCTGCAAGGAGAGGCCCAGCTTCTCCAGCATGCGCGGCACGGCGTAGGCCGGGGCCATCAGCAGGCCCTCGTCGCCGCCCACGAAGTCCACCGCCGCCGTTTCGCCGGCCCGCAGGTAGGCCAGCACCGGCAGGCCCCGCGCCCTGGCCCAGTCCTCGCTGGCCAGTAGCACCACCGAGGCGCCGTCGGTCAGGGGCGTGGAATTGGCCGCCGTCAGCGTGCCGTGCTCGCGGTCGAACACCGGCTTCATCGTCGCCAGCTTGGCCGGGTCGATGTCGGGCCGCAGGTTGTTATCGCGCTTCAGGCCCCGGAACGGGGTGACGAGGTCGTCGAACAGGCCGTCGTCATAGGCCTTGGCCATCCGGCGATGGCTGCGGATCGCAAGGGCGTCCTGCTCCTCGCGGGCGACGCCCCACCGCTTGGCCATCAGCTCGCAGCTCTCGCCCATGGAGAGGCCGGTGCGCGGCTCGGCGTTGCGTGGCGGCTCGGGGCGGAACGGCGCGGTCAGGCCCGCTCCCGCCAGCGCCTTGACCTTGGCCCCCGTCGTCTTCTGGCGATTGGCCGACAGCAGCGCCTTGCGGAAGTCCTCGTTGAGGGCGATCGGCGCGTCCGAGGTCGTATCGACCCCGCCGGCGATGCCGACGTCGATCTGGCCGAGCGCGATCTTATTGGCCACCAGGATCGCCGCTTCCAGCCCGGTGCCGCAGGCCTGCTGCACGTCGTAGGCGGGGGTGTCGTGACCGATGGTGGTCGAGAGCAAGCTCTCGCGGGTAAGGGCGATGTCGCGCGAGTGCTTGAGCACCGCGCCGGCCGCAACCTCGCCCAGGCGCAGGCCGTGCAGGTCGAAGCGGTCGGCCAGGCCCTGGAGGGCGGCGGTCAGCATGTCCTGGTTGGAGGCCTCGGCATAGGCGGTGTTGGAGCGCGCGAAGGGAATGCGGCGGCCGCCGATCACGGCGACGCGCCGGGGCGCGGGCAAGGTCAGCATGGGGAAGGATCCTGTGGTTGGGGCGCGCTTCTCAGGTGCCCGCGCAGATGGGTGCGGCCGCCCGAGGCGTCCGTGAGTTCGAAGGCGCCGGCGGACCCGCTCGACAGCCGGGTCTCGCCGGGCAGCAGCAGGGGCGCGCGGAAGGCCGTCTCGACCTCGATCGCCTCGACCGCCCGGCCTCGGGTCAGGGCCGCAACGGCCCGGGCCTTGGCCCACATGCCGTGGGCGATCGGACGCGGAAAGCCGAACAGCCGCGCGCCCAGCGGCGAGGTGTGGATCGGGTTGGCGTCGCCCGACACCCCGGCGTAGCGCCGGCCGATGTCGGCGGGGACCTGCCAGGTCTCGACCGGCGCCCTCGCCTCGCCCGCATCGAGCGTCGGAGCCGGCTCGCCGCGACCGGGCTTGCCCAGGCGCAGATAGACGCTCGTTCCTTCCCACACCGTCGCGCCGTCGCGCAGGACCCAGGTCTCCAGCGAGAAGGCCTGGCCCTTGTCGTGGGCCAGCAGGCGGCCGGTTCGCGCGCCGATCGTCAGGCTCTCGCCGATGCGCAGAGGCGCGCGCTGGCGGATGCGGTTGTGGATGTGCACCAGGCCCATCACCGGGAACGGAAATCCCGCCGCCAACATGATCCGCATCTGCAACGGGAAGGCCAGGATGTGGGCGAAGGTCGGTGGCACACCCGCTTCGGGCGCGAAGCCACAGACCTCGGCATAGGCTCTTACCGCCTCGGCGCGCACCCAGACCTGATCGGCGTGCAGGCTGACGGACGGCAGGTCGCTGACCGTTCCGGCGCGCAGCAGCCCTCGCGCCGCGCCCCAGGCCAGGCCCAGGGGCGACACCGGCTCGGCGTTGGACATGGTCTAGGCCCCCAGCAGGCTCTGGCCGCAGACGCGAACCACCTGGCCGTTGACGCCGCCGCTGGCCGGGTGGGCCAGCCAGGCGATGGTCTCGGCCACGTCGACCGGACTGCCGCCCTGCCCCATGCTGTTCATCCGCCGCCCGGCCTCTCTGATCGCGAACGGGATGGCGGCGGTCATGCGGGTCTCGATGAAGCCCGGCGCCACCGCGTTGACGGTGATGCCGTGGTCCAGCCCGTCGCGCGCCATGCGGCCGACCGCGCCGATCCAGCCGGCCTTCGACAGGGCATAGTTGGTCTGGCCCATGTTGCCGGCCACGCCGCTCAGCGACGAGACCGCCACGATCCGGCCGTTGCGGCGCACCGCGCCGGCCTCCAGCAGCACGCGGGTCAGGGCCAGGGGCGCGCCGAGATTGACGGCCATGACGCTGTTCCACTCGCGCTCGTCCATGCGGCCCAGGGTGCGGTCGCGGGTGATGCCGGCGTTGTGCACCACCACGTCGAACCCTCCCCTCGCCCGCGCCGTCTTCAGCAGCACGCCGGCCGCCTCCGGCGCGGTGATGTCCAGCGCCAGCGGATCGACGCCCAGCTCGGTAGCCAGGCCGCGCAGGTCGTCCTGGGCGCTGGGCACGTCCAGGGCCGTGACCTTGGCGCCCTCGGCGACGAACAGTCGGACGATCGCCTCGCCTATCCCTCGGGCGGCCCCCGTGACCAGCACCTGGCGGCCGGCGTGGCCGACGGCGGGATCCGCCGCCACGGCGGCGGCGCCCACCCGGATCACCTGGCCCGACACATAGGCCGAGCGCGGCGACAGCAGGAACGCCAGGGTGCTCTGCGCCTGATCCTCGCGGCCCGGCGTCACGTAGAGCAGCTGCACGGCGATGCTGCGCCGCGCCTCCTTGGCCAGCGACCGCACGAAGCCCTCCAGCCCGCGCTGGATCGCCTCGCCCTCGGCGGTCTTGGCCGTCTCGGGCGGAACGCCGACCACGACGATGCGGCCATGCTCGGCCACCGAGCGGATCGCCTGGTGGAAGAACCGGTACAGCCCCTGCGTCGCGGCGACATCCAGGCAGGCCGAGGCGTCGAACACCAGGCCGCCATAGCGCACGTCCGGCGTCCAGGCCTGATGGATCTCGACGCCCGAGGCCGCCGACAACCGCTCCAGCACCGGCCCCATGCGTCCGTCCGCCGTCGGCGGGCCCAGCAGCAACGGCAGAGTCGGCGGCGCCTCCCCTTCGCCTCGTCGCAGCAGCGGCGCGGGCTTGGGCAGGCCCAGGGCCTCGACCACCCAGCCGCCTAGGCCGCTGCTGGCGAATTCCAGATAGCGGTCGGGCATCAGGCCACCCCTTCCTTCTTGGCGCGCGCCGCGCCCTTGATCCCGTTGCGGCGGGCCAGGCCCTCGCCCAGGCCGAAGTCCTGCGGGAAGTCGTCGACCTGGATGGCCTGGTCGGCGAGGTGGGCGAAGCGGCCGATCAGGTCGCGCTCGGCGGCGTCGATCAGGCCCTTGGCCTCGGCGTCCGCCGCCCAGGCGTCCATCAGGGTCAGGTTCTGCGGCGCGCGGGCGATCGTCCCGGCCGTGATGGCGGGCTTGAGGCGACGCTCGATGGCTTCCACCTGCGGATGGAGATCGAAGGCCACCGCCGTGGCGGCGATCGGATCGACCTCGATGCGCGGCGTCCACGATCCGGCCAGCAGGCGATCGCGCGCCGGACCATGGCGCTGTATCAGGCCCGCGACGGCGGAGGCGACATCGTCATTGGGTCCGCGCGTCAGGCCCGACAGGCCAGCCCCAACCAGGCCCAGCAGCCCGGCGACGACGCGACTGGGATGGTTGGCCAGCAGCGCCGTCCAGGCGATCGCCGCCCGCGCCAGGGCGTCCTGCGCCGCCCAGTGGACGAACGGCAGGTCCTCGGCCGGCCGCCCCTCGTCCTCGAAGCGCTTGAGCACGCTCGACAGGATGAACAGCTGCGACAGCAGGTCCCCCAGCCGCCCGGTCAGCGCGCCCTTGCGCTTCAGCGCGCCGCCCACCGTGGCCATCGACAGGTCCGAAGCCAGGGCCAGCAGGGTCGAGAACCGGGTCGCGGCGCGGTAGTAGCGGGCCAACTGCGGCGCAGCGCCGGCCGGGGCCGCGATCAGCGCGCCGCCGGTCAGGGCGAAGGCGGCCGAGCGGGCGAGGTTCCGGAACAGGAAGCCGGCATAGCCGAACAGCGCCGCGTCGAAGGCCTTGAGGTCTGCGGCTTGCGTCGTCCGCATCAGCGTCAAGACGTAGGGATGGCAGCGGATCGCGCCCTGGCCGTAGATGATCAGGGTGCGGGTCATGATGTTGGCCCCCTCGACCGTGATGGCGATGGGGATCTGCTGGTAGGCGCGGGCCAGGAAGTTGCCGGGACCCATGCACACGCCCTTGCCGCCGACCACGTCCATCGCCTCGTTGACGACGATGCGGGCGCGCTCGGTGACGTGGTACTTGGCGATGGCCGAAACCACCGACGGCTTCTCGCCCTGGTCCAGGGCCGCGGCCGCCAGTTGTCGCACGCTGTCGGCGGCGTAGAGGTGGCCGGCCATGCGGGCCAGCGGCTCCTGCACGCCCTCGAACGCGCCGATCGGCATGTTGAACTGCCGGCGGATCGCCACATAGGCCCCGACCATGCCGACCGCGAGCTTGGACATGCCGACATTGGACGACGGCAGCGAGATCGCCCGCCCGGCCGCCAGGCACTCCATCAGCATCCGCCAGCCGTGGCCGACCTGGATCTGGCCGCCGATCACCATCTCCATCGGCACGAACACGTCGTCGCCGGTGATCGGGCCGTTCTGGAACACCGCGTTCAGCGGCCAGTGGCGGCGGCCGATATTGACGCCCGGATGCTCGCGCGGGATCAGCACGCAGGTGATGCCGGGCTCGGCGCCCAGGCCCAGCAGGCCGTCCGGATCGACGGCGCGGAAGGCCAGACCGATCACCGTCGCGATGGGGGCCAGGGTGATGTAGCGCTTGCGCCAGCTGATGCGGAAACCCAGGGTCTCGCGGCCCTGCCAGGTCCCCCGGCAAACCACGCCGGTGTCGGTGATCGAGGCGGCGTCCGAGCCGGCATAGGGGTTGGTCAGGGCGAAGCACGGGATCTCGTCGCCGCTCGCCAGCCTGGGCAGGTAGTGGTCCTTCTGAGCCTCCGTGCCGTAGTGCAGCAGCAGTTCGGCCGGACCCAGCGAGTTGGGCACCATCACCGACACGGCCGCCGCCGAGCAGCGGGTCGACAGTTTCTGCACCACCTGGCTGTGGGCGTAGGCCGAAAAGCCCAGGCCCCCGTAGCGCTTGGGGATGATCATCCCGAGGAAGCCCTTGTCGCGAGCGTAGGCCCAGGCGGCCGGCGGCAGGTCCTGCCAGACGGCGGTGCTTTCCCAGTCGTTGGACAGGTCGCACAGGTGCTCGGTCTCGACGTCGACGAAGCGCTGCTCCTCGGGGCTCAGCTTCGGCGCCGGGGTGGCCAGCAGCTTCTTCCAGTCGGGGCGCCCGGCGAACAGTTCGGCGTCCCACCAGACGTTGCCGGCCTCGACGGCGGCCTGCTCTGTGGGGCTCATCTTCGGCATGATCGCGCCGAAGGCCTTCATGGCCGGCGCCGACAGCACGGCGGCGCGCAGCGGCCTCAGGGCGAACAATGCGGTGAAGACCGCGACAACGGCCGCCGCCGCCAGGGCCGGCGTCGCGCCCACCAGGCCCAGGGCCCATCCCGCCGCGATCCAGGCCGCCAGGGCCGCGCCCCAGGCCAGGGCTCTGCCCTGCACGAAGGCCAGCAGGAACACCACAGGCGCAAGCGCGCCGATCCAGATCAGCATGGTCGCAATCCCCCGTCCGGCGTCCCTTTCGACGCCGGCTTCCTCGAAGCCATCGGATGAAAAGCGGCGGCCTGGGCCGCCCGTTACTGGGCACTCATTGGGCCCGCGCGCCCGATACTCAGCGCGCGCGTTTCCAGGTCTGGGTCCGGCAAAGCAGCGGCGCGATGCAGCCCTTCACCGCCAGGGTGTCGTCGTCGATCAGGGTCAGGGTTCCGGTTCCGGCCCGGTCCCCGCTGTCGGGGTCGTAGAGCGGGCCGCCCTTCCAGGCCTTGGGGCCGCCCGTGAAGTTCTCCAGCACCAGCAGGTTCATCACCCGCCGCGTTCGCAGCGCCGGCTTCTTGTTGTGGATGTCGCGCTGGTCGGGATTGGTCCGCAGGGGGGCTGCGTCCAGCACCCGCCCGCATAGGGCCCCGCCACAGCGCTCGATGCCGACCACCCCGTCGCGGGCCGAGGTGCGCCAGCGACCGACCAAGGCGTCGTCCTGCGCCAGGGCCGGCGCTGCGCCGGCCGCCAGGACGGCCAGCCCGACCAGAAGCCCCGTCGCCGCGCGCCTCATCCGGCGCCTCCCAGATAGGCGTTGCGCACGGTCGGCGGCACCTGCTCGTAGACGCTCGGGCGCGGGATCTTCAGCCGCCGGCGCGCCGCCTCCAGCGGCTCGGCCATCAGGGCCTCGTAGTCCTGCCCCGGCAGCCAGGCGGCCCGGCGGCCGTTGCGCCAGGCCTGCAGCACGGCCCGCCCGCAGGGATAGCCGGTGCGCGCCCGCATGAACTGCACCGCCCCGCCGGCGGCGATCAGGCCAAAGCCCGCGCTCTTGGTCTGCGGCAGCGAGAAGGCCACCACGCAGGCCTCGCCCAGAGCATCGGTCTGGTAGCCGGTCAGCACGTGCCAGATGTCGTGCACGTCGCGGATGCGGCGGGCGTACCAGGCGCGGGGATGGGCCGCCTCGATCTCGCTGTCGGCCACCTTGCGGCTCTCGTCGGCCAGGCCGTAGGCCGAGAGGTTGCGCACGTCGATGAAGGCCAGATAGGCCGCGCCGACGCTCCCGGGCGCGAAGCCCGCCAGCCAGTCGCGGTCCTGCAGCCGGTCCGACAGCTCGACCTGGGCGTAGGCCTGCTGGCCGCCCTCCGGCGTCTCCAGCAGACGTTGATAGCCCCAGTCGATCGAACGGCCCGCCAGCGCGTTCATGATCTCGAACACCTGCCGGGTGTCTTCCTTGTCGGCCACCAACCGGCCGAAGGCGCGGGCCGCTCGCACGGGCTGCACGCGACGCGGCGCGGTCAGGGATGGCAGCCGCTCATGCCCGGCAACGGGCTGCAACACGGGTGATGACGGCGAAGCTTGCACTTGCGGTTCCCCTTGTCCGGGCTTAAGAATTTCGTCTTATCTACATGAATGTCATTTACATCGATGTCAATTGAAAAGACCGCCACGCGTCGTCGTCGACGCCTGCCCGAGGAGGCGCGCCGCGAAGCGCTGACCTCGGCGCGCGCCCTGCTGCTGTCGGGCGGGCCCGACGCGGTGACGCTGTCGGCGGTCGCCGGCGAGATCGGCGTGACCCACGCCAACCTGATCCATCACTTCGGATCGGCGGCCGGATTGCAGTCGGCGCTGATGGCCTCGATGGTCGCCGACCTGACCCAGGCCCTCGACGAGGCGGTCGCCCGCCTGCGCACCGACGAGGGCGCGCCGCTGGAGCTGGTCAATGCAGTGTTCGACGCCTTTTCGACCGGCGGCGCCGGCCGTCTGGCCGCCTGGATAGCGCTGTCCGGCGACCTCTCGCACCTGGAGCCCGTGCGGGCCGCCGTGCAGAACCTGGTCGATGCGATCAGCGACAAGATGGGCGTTCAGGACGCCCAGGCCCGTCAGGGCATGGGGGCGGCGGTGCTGTTCATCGCGCTCAGCGCCTTCGGCGAGGCCCTGATCGGCCCGCCCCTGCGCGACATGCTCGACCAGCCCGACGACGCGGCCCGCCGCGTCGTGGCCAGCCTGCTGCCGCGCTTCCTGATCACCAAGCCCCCGACGGGAAGCTGACGACGGGAAACTGACGCCGGTTCGGCGAGGGTCCCGTCGCGCCCTCGCCACGCGCTAAACGGTCAGGCGGTTCTTACCCGCCCGGGTGCAGGCCCGGCGCTTCCTGGCCCGTGCGGGTGACATATTCCGTATAGCCGCCGCCGTACTGGTGAACGCCCTCGGGCGTCAGTTCCAGCACGCGGTTGCTCAGGGCCGCCAGGAAGTGGCGGTCGTGCGAGACGAACAGCATGGTGCCCTCGAAGTCGGCGAGGGCTGCGACCAGCATTTCCTTGGTCGCCATGTCCAAGTGGTTGGTCGGCTCGTCGAGCACCAGCAGGTTCGGCGGATCGAACAGCATCTTGGCCATGACCAGACGCGCCTTCTCGCCGCCCGACAACACGCGGCAGGGCTTTTCGACGTCGTCGCCCGAGAAGCCGAAGCACCCCGCCAGGGTGCGCAAGGCGCCCTGCCCGGCCTGCGGGAACGAGCGTTCCAGGGACTCGAAGATCGTCTCTTCGCCGTCCAGCAGGTCCATCGAGTGCTGGGCGAAATAGCCCATCTTGACGCTGGCGCCGATGTTGACCGCGCCCTGGTCGGGCTTGGCGTCGCCGGCCACCAGCTTCAGCAGCGTCGACTTGCCGGTCCCGTTGGCGCCCAGCACGCACCAGCGCTCCTTGCGGCGCACCAGGAAATCCAGGGACTCGTAGATCGGCTTGTCGCCATAGCCCTTGTGGACGTTGCGCAGGCTGATCACGTCCTCGCCCGAGCGCGGCGGGCTCTGGAACTCGAACTGCACCGCCTGGCGACGGCGCGGGGCCTCGACGCGTTCGATCTTGTCGAGCTTCTTGACCCGGCTCTGCACCTGGGCGGCGTGCGAGGCGCGCGCCTTGAACTTCTCGATGAACTTGATTTCCTTGGCCAGCATGGCCTGCTGGCGCTCGTACTGCGCCTGGCGCTGCGCCTCGCCCAGCGCGCGCTGCTGGTCGTAGAAGTCCAGATCGCCCGAATAGGTGATCAGTTGGCCGCCGTCGATCTCGACCACCTTGCCGATGATGCGGTTCATGAAGGCGCGGTCGTGCGAAGTCATCAGCAGCGCGCCGTCGTAGTTCTTGAGGAACGCTTCGAGCCAGATCAGGCTTTCCAGGTCCAGGTGGTTGGAGGGTTCGTCCAGCAGCATGCCGTCGGGCCGCATCAGCAGGATGCGGGCCAGCGCCACGCGCATCTTCCAGCCGCCGGACAGCATGCCGACGTCGCCGTCCATGCGTTCCTGGCTGAAGCTCAGGCCGGCCAGCACCTCGCGCGCCCGCGCCTCCAGCGCATAGCCGTCGAGCTCCTGGAAGCGCTCCAGCACCTCGCCATAGCGCTCCATGACGGCGTCCAGCTGGTCGGCCTGGTCCGGATCGACCATGGACGCCTCGAGCGCGGCCATTTCGGCGGCCAGCGCGCTGACGGGACCGACGCCGTCCATCACCGCGGCGACCGCGCTCTGGCCCGACATCTCGCCGACATCCTGGCTGAAATAGCCGATCCGCATGCCGGGATCGATCGCGACCAGCCCATCGTCGGGCTGCTCCTGACCGGTGATCATGCGGAACAGCGTCGTCTTGCCGGCGCCGTTGGGGCCGACGAGGCCGGCCTTTTCACCCTTCTGGATGCCCATCGAGGCTTCGATGAACAGGATCTGGTGGCCGTTCTGCTTGGATATGTTGTCGAGGCGGATCATGGGGCGGTCTGCTAGCTTGGGTCGGGCGAGAACGCCAGCCCCAGAGCCATATCAATTCCAGGCGCGATGATCGGCCGCTGGCCGCTGGCCGCTGGGCGACGGCGAGGCGGCGACGCGGATCGGCTCCGCGCCGCCCCTGACCCTTCTAGAACTTCCAGCTCAGCGCCGCGCCCCAGGTCCGGGCCTTGCCGGGGAAGCGGACCACGGTGTTGGCGTTGCTGCTGACGGCGGTCCAGTAGTACTCGTCGGTCAGGTTGCGGCCCCATAGCGAGACCTCCCAGCCGGCTTCCGGCGAGGAGAGGCCCAGGCTCGCGTTCAACAGGCCATAGCTGTCGATGGCGAACAGCGGATTGCCCTCCAGGTCGGCGCTCGACTTGTCCTGCCAGCGGCCGTTCAGCGCCGCCTGCAGCTTCAGGCCATTGCTGAGGTCGTGGTCGAACAGGGCCGTCAGGCCGCCCTGGAGCTTCGGGCTGTATAGAAAGGGCCGCCCATCGAAGGTCTGGGCCTGACCGGCGGCGTTGATGCCGGTGTAGCCCTTCACTTCGGTGTGCAGCCAGGTCGCCGAGGCGAGGAAAGTCAAAGACCGCGTGGCGCGCCAGGTGATGTCGCCGTCCAGGCCCCTGGCCTCGCCTTCCGGCACGTTGGCCAGGCGCGACAGGGCCGTATAGATCGGGTCGGCGAAATACACGCTGAGCTGCTTGTCGGTGTAGTCGTAGTAGAAGACGCCCAGATTGGCCTGCACCCGGCGGTCGAACAGCGCGGCCTTCACGCCCAGCTCGTAGGCGGTCAGCAGTTCCTGCCGCGCCGGGGCGTTCTGGGTCGAGATGTTGGCGGCGTTGATGGGCGTCGCCCCGGCCTTGGCCCCGCGCGAGATCGAGCCGAACACCAGCACGTCGTCCGAGGCCTGCCAGTCCAGCGCCACGCGCCAGGCGAAGTTGTCCTCGTCCAGCGTCGATTTCACGAAGCCGAAGCTGGCCGTCGCCGGATCGAAGGTGTTGCACGAGCCTTGCGTGATCGGCGCCACCAGGCCGTAGACCCCGAAGAACAGCGCCCGGTTCACGACATTGACGTTGGGCAGCATGTTGCCGTTGAAGTCGCGCGAACAGCCCACATAGTCCTGCTTGTCCTGGCTGTAGCGCAGGCCGACGGTCAGCTTCAGCTTGTCGGTCAGCTGCCGGTCGGCATTGGCGAAGAGGCTGGCCGTGTCGGTCTCGATATTGCCGACGTCCTCGTAGGTGCGGAACGCCTGGCTCATCTGCAGCGCCGTGTACGCGCCGCTGTTGAACGGCGTCGCCAGCAGGGTCGCGCCATAGAAGCGGATCAGGCCGACATTGGCGTTCTGGCCCAGGATCGTGCGGTTCATGTCGAGGATCTTGTCATGCGCCACATAGACGCCGACCAGCCACGAGCCCTTCTCCGTGCGGCCTTCCAGCCGCAGCTCCTCGGCCGTGGACTCGATGTCGCCGTGCGCCTTCTGGACCAGGATCTCGTAGGGCGCGCCGCTCCAGTCGAACACCGCGTCGCGCTTGAGCTTGTTGTAGCTGGTCAGTGAGATCAGGCTGACGTCGTCGGAGATGTGCCAGGAAAAGCGCAGCTTGGCGGCGTCGAAGCGGTCGTCCTCTTCGGCCGGATCGCTGATGCCCAGGCCCGTGCCCACGTCGGTTCCACGCACCGACAGCGGCGCCCAGTCGGCCTGCGTCGACTTGGTCGGCTTGTTGTTGGCGACGTAGGCTGCCAGGCCCGCCGCGTTGAACGGGCTGGCGGCCGTGGCCGGGGTGAAGCCGACCGCCTGGGCGGCCACGGTGTCGGAGCGGTTGCGCCAGCCGGCGTAGGAGAAATCGAGATCCACCTTCTCGCTGGGCTGGGCCGCCAGCGACAGCCGCCAGCCCTGGCGATGCACCTCGCCCAGCCGCTCGTCGCGCGAATTGCTCTTCTGCCAGCCCTCACCGCTGTGCTCGGCGCGGAAGGCGACACGCGCCTGCACCTTGTCGCTTAAGGGGCCGCTGAAATAGCCCTCGAGATTGCGGGTCTCGTAGTTGCCGGCCTCGGCCGTCAGCCCAGCCTCGAACTGGTCGGTCGGCTTGTTGGTCACGAAGTCGACCAGGCCCGCCGTGGTGTTGCGGCCGTAGAGCGTTCCCTGCGGGCCCTTCAGCACCTCGACCCGCTCCAGGTCGAACATTGGCCCGGTGTTCATGAACGGATAGGCGTAGGCGACCTCGTCGACATACGTGCCGACGGTCGAGGTGGCCGACAGGTTGATGGTGTTGAAGCCGATGCCGCGCAGCGTATAGGTCGGCACGCCCTGGTAGCTCTGGCTGACCGTGAAGCTGGGCGCGACGGTCGACAGGTCCTTGGGGTCGGTCACCCGCAGCTGCTTCAGGGCGTCGCCGCTGAAGGCCTGGATCGGCATGCCGATGTCGTTGGCCGCCTCCTCGCGGCGCTGGGCCGTGACCACGACGGTCTCGATGGCGAAACTGTCCTTATCGTCCTGGGCGGGCTTGGCCCCTTGCGCCCAGACCGGCGCCGCCATCGTCAGAGCCACCGCGGACACCCCTAGCGTCAGCGCGACACGAAGTCCTCGCATGCGAAACCTCCCTCCGGCCGCGCCTTCATTGGACGCTGGCTCTATCGGAGCGTGCGGTGGCCGGGGGACTCTAACAAGCTATCGGAACTGATAGGGTCAGAGGCCCAGCACCAGCCGGGCGATGATGTCGCGCTGGATCTCGTTGGAGCCGCCATAGATCGAGGCGGCGCGGTTGTTGAGATAGCGGGCCGTGGTCGTCAGGCCGCTCTCGGGGCCGACGAAGACCTCGTTCGAGCCCGCCTCGCGCGCCTTCGGCTGATGCACGGCCGCGTAGCCGCCCAGGGCGTCCAGCGCCAGTTCGTCCTGCCGCTGCAAGGCCTCTGACCCCTGCGCCTTGAGGATCGACGAAGCCGGCCCGGGATTGGCCCCGCTGGCGAAGGCGCTCAGCACCCGCCGCTCGGTGACGTCGATCGCCAGCGCCGCGATCTCTGCTTCCGCCAGCCGTCGCCGATGATCGGGATCCTCGGGCTCGACCTGCCCCCGCAGGCGCTCCAGCCCCGCCTCCAGCCCGGCCGCATAGCCACCGCCCCGCTCGAACTCCAGCAGATGCTTGGCCACCGTCCAGCCCTGGTTCTCCTCGCCCAGCCGGTCGGCCCTGGGCGTGCGGACGTCGTCGAAGAACACCTGGTTGACCTCGTGCTCGCCGGCCATGGTGATGATCGGATCGACGCGGATCCCCGGCCGGTCCATCTCGACCAGCAGGAAGGTGATGCCCGCCTGCGGCTTGCCCTCCGTCGAGGTGCGCACCAGGCAGAACATGTGCGTGGCCCAGTGGGCGTGGGTGGTCCAGATCTTCGAACCGTTCAGCACGTAGTCGTCGCCGTCGGCGACCGCCTTCATCTGCAGCGAGGCCAGGTCCGACCCCGCCCCCGGCTCCGAATAGCCCTGGCACCAGTAGTCCTCGCCCGACAGGATCCGCGGCAGGTAGCGGGCCTTCTGCTCGGGGCCGCCGAACCGCATGATCGCCGGCGCCACCATCCTCAGGCCCATCGGCGCCAGCCCCGGCGCCCCGGCCCGGGCGCATTCGGCGAAGAACACGTGGCGCTGGATCTCGCTCCAGCCCGGCCCGCCGTACTCGACCGGCCAGGTCGGCGCGGCCCAGCCCTGGGCGGCCAGGATCCGTTGCCAGGCCAGGCTGTGGGCCTTGTCGCAGAACACGCTTGTCATCCGCCGTCCGGCCTCGCGCAGCTGCGGCGTCAAGTTGGCGTCGATGAAGGCGCGCACCGCGTCGCGGAAGGCCAGGTCCTCGGCCGACAGTTCCAGATCCACGCCCACGCTCCGCTATCACGCCCTCGGGGAAACTTGCGAAAGCCTGGCCCGGGTGCGCAAGCTATCGGAACCGATAGGGAAAGAGCGCCCGCATGACGGCGACCACGGCCCAGTCCTTGGGGGGAAGCGACGAACGCCTGGCGCGGGTCCTGGACCTGGCGGTGCGCGTCCGCGACCTCGGGGCCGAGATCGGCCTGCCCTACATCGCCGCCAGCGCCGACATCTCGAGCCCCGAGCCGATGCTCGGCCCGGACGGCCTGCCCCTGGCCGAGACCACCTTCGAGTGGCTGGACGCGGGCCTGCGCTACTGGCGCGACCGCTCGTTCGCCCTGCGGGCCCCGTTCATCCTGGCCGCCCGCTACGCCGCCGACCCGTTCTTCTACCACGAGGGCCGCTTTTCCAGCTGGCGGCCCCTGCCCCGGCTCGAAGCCATCGCCGTGCGCGAGGCGGCCGAGGACTTCGGCGTCGCCGCCGCCATCATCGCGCCCGCCTACCTGACCGGCGGGGTGATCGGGGCCGTGGTCTGGGCCTCGGCCAAGCCCGTTCCCGACCTGCCGGCGCTCTACGAGGCCCGCGCCGACCAGTTGCACGGCGCGGCCCTGCGCCTGGTGTCGGCCTATCGCGACGGCGTCGGCGACGACGCGCCCCTGGCCCGGCTGACCAAGCGCGAGATCCAGTGCCTGAAGTGGGCCGCGGCCGGCAAGACCGACGCCGACATCGGCCAGATCATCGGCATCTCCGGACCCACCGTCCGCTTCCATGTCCAGAACGCGGCCCTGAAGCTGCGCGTCGCCGGCCGCGCCCAGGCCATCCACCGCGCCACGGGCCTGGGCTACCTGGGCTCGGCCGCATAACGCCGTCGCGCGGAAACGCCTGCTCCGACACGTTTTGTCACGAACGCGATGCAAAGCCGCAAGGCGCTCTCTCCACTCTGACACACGTTCAGAGGCGCCTGTCGAACGAGGGATCGGTCGGCGCCGTTCGGGAGAAGACCATGAACAAGACCCGTCATCGCCTGCTGGCCCTGACCGTGATCAGCGGCTTCGCGATCGCCGGCGCCGCAGCCGCGGAAACGGTGAAACTGCCCGCCAAGCAGACGGCGCTCGGCGTCGAGCACTTCCACGCCAAGGCCCAGGTGCTGGATGATCCGCTCGACATCGAGACCGTCGTCAGCACCGAGCGCGGCTTCCAGACCGGCAAGGGCGTGTTCCGCTCGCCCGCCAACGACAACCACCTGCGCGCCGTCGTCGACAAGCGCACGGGCTCGACCCGCTTCGAGGTGCGCCAGACCCTGACCTACCAGGGCTCGATGCGCGGCTACGGCGAAGGGGCCGTGGCCTACCAGACCAGCGCCTTCCCGGTGCAGGCTCCGGTGACCAAGATCCGCGACAACGCCGGCCAGTGCTTCCTGTTCGAGGCGCCCGAGCTCTGCCGCGAGGAACTGGCCTTCACCGTCAGCGAGACCGAGCTGCGCAAGCTGGCCGCCGCGCCGTCGGCCTGGGGTTTCAAGTTCAAGTCCGACAAGGGCTACGAGCACCGCACGGCCATCACCCCGGCCGAGATCGCCGGCCTGCTGAAGGCCGTCGACGGCTACCGCGCCACCCTGCCCGCCCTTCAGGCGAAAGCCGACACCGCCGCTGGCGGCTGAGTTCAGTATCCGGAGCTTCTTAAGTCCATGAAAGTCGTTGCGTTCCTCGGCCTGGCCGCGTGCCTGGCCGCCTCGCCCGCCGTCGCCGGTCCCGCCGGCCACGGCCTCACCCACACCGAAGCCGTCGCCAAGCAGAACCTCGCCAAGCGCACGGTGAAGATCCAGACCCCCTGCGCCCAGTCGGCCGCCACCGCTGTCGCCAGCCGCCAGGGTGTGTCCAAGGCCAAGCCGCAAGAGGGCCTGGTCCATGTGGTGTTCAACAGCGCCGCCGACGCCGCCGCCCACGAAGGCGCGGTGCGGGCCGCCGTTTCCGAAGCCTGCCGCGCGGCTTAAAGCCGAGCGCAAAAGACGGCCGCCCCGGCGGCCTGCCCTCGCGCGAGTTCCTCTTCCCCCGAAGTGCGCGCGAGGGCGCCTTACTTTTCAGCGAGCGACGAAGGTCGACCGACCCCTGGTGGAAACCGGCGAAGAAACGCCCCTTTCGGCCTTGTTCACGGCGCCGTCGTTCCTAGATAGCCCGGACGCATGGAATCCTCAGGCCACGGAATGATCGCCCTGCAGCGCGAGATCGCTGCCGCCCCCGTCGCGCCGGTCGTCCTGATCGTCGAGGACGATCCGGCCCTGCGCACCCTCCTGATGCGCCTGCTGCGCGAGGAGGGCTTCCAGCCGCTCAGCGCCGCCCACGGGGCCGAGATGGCCCGGGTGCTGGAGACCAACAGCGTCGACATCATCCTGCTCGACGTCATGCTGCCCGGCAGCAACGGCTTTGACCTGTGCCGCAGCGTGCGCCGCGAAAGCGACGTGCCGATCGTCATGCTCAGCGCCCGCGACGACGAGACCGACCGCCTGATCGGCCTGGAGCTCGGCGCCGACGACTATATCGGCAAGCCCTTCAGCCAGAAGGAGCTGATCGCCCGCATCCGGGCCATCCTGCGCCGCGCCCAGGGCAACACCCAGTCCAGCCAGCCGCGCGGCCACCAGCAGATGGTGTTCGCCGGCTGGCAGCTCGATCCGGGCCGCCGCGAGCTGCTGTCGCCCGACGGCGCCTTCGTCGACCTGTCGGGGGCCGAGTTCGACCTGCTGCTGGCCTTCCTGTCGTCGCCCCAGCGGGTGATCGGCCGCGAACGCCTCCTGGAGATGTCGCGCGCCCGTATCTCCGACGCCTCGGACCGCAGCATCGACGTGCTGGTCAGCCGGCTGCGCCGCAAGCTGGCGGTCAGCGGCCAGGCCGAGGCCCTGCTGCGCACCGTGCGCGGCGTCGGCTATATCTTCACCGCGGCGGTGGAGCGTCGATGAAGCCCTTGCGGCTGTGGCCGCAGCGTCTGGTCGGCCAGGTCACCCTGGTCCTGATGCTGGCCGTGGCCCTGGAATTCGTCGGCAGCTCGATCCTGTTCGAGAACAGCCGCCTCTATCCCAATCGCGACAACCAGGTCCGGCGCGCCGCCGAGCAGCTGGTCACCGCCGAGGCCATCCTCGAGACCCGTCCCGAGCACGAGCGCGCCGCTCGCGCCGCCGGCCTGTCGGCCCGCCCCAACGAGATCGGCTGGACCGCCCTGCCGAGCCTGGTCGATCGCGAGCGCGCCGCCGAACGCAAGCTGAAGGACCAGTTCCGCGACGCCGAGCCCAGCCTCGTTCGGCGCGAGCTGCGGATGAACACCGAAACCGACCACGCCCTGCCCCGCGACACCCACCTGAAGGTGGCGCTGAAGATGCGCGACGGCTCGTGGGTGTGGATGAAGACCAAGATCCGCGCCGCCCCCTGGGCCGTGGTGCTCAGCAGCTTCGGCTCGGCCTTCATCCTGGGTCTCGGCGTCATCGCCGCCGCCGCCCTGGTCCTGCGCAACCTCAGCCGGCCGCTTCGAGCGCTGGCCGAGGCCGCCGACAAGGTCGGCCAGGGCGAGCGCATGCGCGTCGCCGAGACCGGGGCCGGCGACCTGAAGCTCGTCGCCAAGGCCTTCAACGCCATGCAGGACCGCATCGCCGGCCTGCTGCAGACCCGCACCGAGGCCCTGGCCGCCGTCGGCCACGATCTGCGCACGCCCCTGGCCCGCCTCAGCCTGCGCGCCGGCTTCGTCCAGGACGCCGCCGCCCGCGAGGCCCTGGAAGCCGACGTCGCCGAGATGACGGCCATGCTCGACTCGCTGCTGGCCTATCTCGGCGGCCAGGAGGATCCCGAGCCGCCGCGCCGCACCGACATCGCCGCCATCGCCATGACCCTGGTCGACGACGCCACCGACTCCGAGCGCGAGGCCAGCTATGACGGTCCCGAACACCTGCCGGTCCACGCCCGACCGCTGTCCTTGAAGCGGGCGATCAGCAACCTGGTCGAGAACGCCCTGCACTACGGCGGCGAGGCCCGCCTGAGCCTGGTCCGCGACGGCCGGCTGGTGATCCTGGCGGTCGAGGACAGCGGCCCCGGCATCCCCGAGGAAGAACTGGCCCACGTCCTGGAGCCCTTCCACCGCCTCGACAGCGCCCGCGCCCGCAACACGGCGGGCCTGGGCCTTGGCCTGACCATCGTCCAGCAGATCCTCAAGCGCGAAGGCGGCGAACTGGTGCTGAAGAACCGCCCCGAGGGCGGGTTGCGGGCCGAGGTGCGGCTGCCGGCCCTCTGATCCCTCTCCCCTTGCGGGAGAGGGTGGCCTCGCGGAGCGAGGTCGGGTGAGGGGTCTCTCAGATCTCAACGCCGCGTGCAGCGGCCAGGCCGGGCGCGATGTCGGATGTCTGAGAGACCCCTCATCCGACGGCCTTCGGCCGCCACCTTCTCCCGCAAGGGGAGAAGGATTGGGCTCTACGCACACTGCTCACACGGCGTATTCGGAAAAGAGTCCAACCAACTCAACGTCCTGCAACTTTATCACCCCGACTTATCCTCACCTGCTCAACCCGCCCCATACTCAAAGCCATCCCAGCCATGGGGAGGGCTCTTGGTACCGGCCCGAGTTAGCGGCTGTGGATCGCATCGAGCGGGGCCGCTTGTTGCGTCATGGGAAGGGCGGGTTTGCAGGATCGCTCAGAAGGCGTGATTGGGCCGCCAGCCGTTCCGTGACGAGACAAGCGGGTCGACAGGGTCGGGATCGTTTCAAACCGACCTAACAGGATCAGCCGAGGCGCCGCCGGATCACCGCGGAGCTATTGATCCTGCCCGTCCGAGGGACAACCGGGTCCAGGGTTGAAAAAGCACCCGCGCCCCCGGTCCTTCGAGCCTACGATGCGGCGGAGCGGTCAGACGAAGCCGAAACGCTAAAACACATCACGGTCTCCGGGCTCCGCCCGGCCGCTCCGCGCCTCCCCGCCAACTTTCGTGGATCGCCACGGGAGGCCGAAAAGCCGTGCTCAAAACCCCCTCAGTCGCTCCGCGACAGCTCCCCCAGAGGGGGAGCATCTGCGGCGTAGATCCTCCCCCTCTGGGGGAGGTGGCCCGGAGGGCCGGAGGGGGTCTTCGCAGGCGGTCAGACACCCTTTGACACAAACCCGCTGCATCGCAGCAAAGGCCGCCCCCCAACTTCCTCCCTAGCGTGGCGGTCCAGCCGCGCCGCGCCGCGACGTCCGTTTCCCCCTTTCCCCGGACGTCGCGGCCATCGCACGGAGGTTCCCTTGGAACAGTTTCTCGAACGCGCCGCCCTCTTCCGCGGCCAGGTCTTTCCCGCCCAGAGCGCCCTCTACGAGCGCCTGGCCAGCCACGGCCAGAGCCCCAAGGCCCTGATGATCTCCTGCGCCGACAGCCGCGTCGTGCCCGAGCTGATCACCCAGGCCGCGCCCGGCGATCTCTTCGTCTGCCGCAACGCCGGCAACATCGTGCCACCGTTCTCCCAGGCCAACGGCGGGGTCTCCTCGGCCGTAGAATACGCCGTCGTGGCGCTGGGCGTGCGCGACATCGTCGTCTGCGGCCACTCCGACTGCGGGGCCATGAAGGCCTTCTCGCATCCGGAAGCCCTGGAGAAGATGCCCAACGTCGCCGCCTGGCTGCGCCACGCCCACGCCGCCCACAGCGTGGTCTGCAACGCCTATCACGGCCTGGGCGACCATGAGCGCACCCGCGCCCTGTCGCTCGAGAACGTCGTCGTCCAGATCAACCACCTGCGCACCCACCCCTCGGTCGCCTCGGGCCTGGCCAAGGGCGAGCTGACCCTGCACGGCTGGTTCTTCGAGATCGAGACCGGCCAGATCCAGGCCTACAACGGCGACACCGGCCAGTTCGAACAGGTCTACGAAGGCGCGCCCCTCCCCGTCGCCCAGCGCCCGAGCCGTCGCATGGTCGCCGCCGACCACCTGGGCATCGCCGCCGAATGACCCGCCCCGCCGTTTCCTCCCCCAACGGTGGCAAGCCCGGTCTGACGGCGTTCCTGTCGCGTGACCTGACCGCCTCGATCGTCGTCTTCCTGGTGGCGATGCCCCTCTGCATGGGCATCGCCGTCGCCTCCGGCGTTCCGGCCGAGCGCGGCCTGATCACCGGCATCATCGGCGGCATCATCGTCGGCGCCCTGGCCGGCTCGCCCCTGCAGGTCAGCGGCCCGGCCGCGGGCCTCGCCGTCATCGTCTTCGAGATCGTCGCCAAGCACGGCCTGTCGACCCTCGGGCCGATCCTCGTGCTGGCCGGCCTCGTCCAGCTGATCGCCGGCGCCCTGCGCCTTGGCCAATGGTTCCGCGCCATCTCGCCGGCCGTCGTCCACGGCATGCTGGCCGGCATCGGCGTGCTGATCGTCGCGGGCCAGCTGCACGTGCTGTTCGGCGACAAGCCGAAAGCCAACGGGCTCGACAACCTGATGGCCATCCCGGCGGCCCTCGGCGGCCTGTCGGCCTCGACCTTCGGCGGCGCGGAAGCGGCTTTGCTGGTCGGCGTCGTCACCATCGGCTCGATCCTGCTGTGGGAAAAGATCCGTCCCGCCAAGCTGAAGCTCGTCCCCGGCGCCCTGCTCGGCGTGCTGGCCGGCACCTTCGTGGCCATGGGTTTTGGCCTCGACGTTCAGAAGATCGCCGTGCCGGAATCGATCGGGGCCGCCATCGCGATCCCCGGCCTTGGCGACTTCGCCAAGCTGATGGATCCGATGATCGTGCTGACCGCCGTGGCGGTGGCCTTCATCGCCTCGGCCGAGACCCTGCTGTCGGCGGCCGCCGTCGACCGCATGCACGATGGTCCCCGCACCAAGTACAACAAGGAGCTGTTCGCCCAGGGCGTCGGCAACATGATGTGCGGCGCGGTCGGCGCCCTGCCGATGACCGGCGTGATCGTGCGCAGCTCGGCCAACGTCCAGGCCGGCGCGGTCACCCGCCTGTCGGCGATCATGCACGGCGTCTGGATCCTGGCCTTCGTGGCCCTGCTGCCTTTCGTCCTGCGCCAGGTGCCCAGCGCCGCCCTCGCCGGCGTGCTGGTGGTCACCGGCTGGAAGCTGGTCAGCCTCGACCACGTGCGTCACCTGTTCGCCCGCTACGGCCTGCTGCCGGCGCTGATCTGGGCCGCGACCTTCATCATGGTCGTCGCCACCGACCTGCTCACCGGCGTTCTGGTCGGCCTGGCCCTGACCATCGTCGAGCTGCTGCCGAACCTGAAGAAGATGCGCCTGCGCATCGACCAGCGCGACGTCGGCGAACAGGAGCAGGAAATCCGCCTCGAGGGCGCGGCGACCTTCGTGCAGCTGCCGAAGATCACCAAGGCCCTGGACGCGGCGCCGGACGGCGGCGTCGTCCGCCTCGACACCAGCGCCCTGACCGTGCTCGACCACACCGCCACCGAGGTGCTCAGCGAGTGGGTCAAGAGCAAGGAGCGCACGGGATCGAAGGTCGAACTGCCGCCCGCCTGCGTGTTCGGCGCCCGCCTGCGTCCCGCCGGCGCCCACTGACCCTGCTCCGCCCCCGGGGACGGCCGCCCGCCGTCCCCGGGGTTCTTTTCGATGCGAGACCCTAGAGATCCACCGATGAACAAGGCCCAGGAACGCGCCGCCGACGTGACGGCCCAGGTGCTTTGCGCCTATCTGAACAACAACGTCGTCTCGACCGACGACCTGCCCGACCTCGCCGCCCGCACCTATGCGGCGCTGGAGGCGGTGTTCTCGACGCCGGCCGCGCCGGTCGAACGGCCCAGTCCCGACGAGATCGCCGCCAGCGTCAGCGACGACGCGATCATCAGCTTCGAGAACGGCCGCCGCTACCGCTCGCTCAAGCGCCACCTCAACAGCCTGGGCCTGACCGAGCAGGAATACCGCGCCAAGTGGGGACTGCCCGACGACTACCCGCTGGTCGCCGCCAGCTTCTCGGACCTGCGCTCCACCGCCGCCCGCGCCGCGCGGTTCGGCACGCGGGGCTGAAATTATAAGGCCCGCCGGAGTTCGGCGGGCCTTTTGTGCGCCTACCAGGCGCCGGTGTTAGGCATCGACGCCCAGGGCTCGGCGGGCGGCAGGCTGCCGTCCTGCAGCAGCTCCACCGAGATGCCGTCGGGCGAGCGGACGAAGGCCATGTGGCCGTCGCGCGGCGGCCGGTTGATGACCACGCCCAGGTCGGCCAGGCGCTGGCAGGTCTCGTAGATGTCGTCGACCCGGTAGGCCAGGTGACCGAAGTTGCGGCCGCCCTGATAGTCTTCGGGGTCCCAATTGAAGGTCAGCTCGACCAGCGGCGCCTTGCGCTCCTTAGCCAGCTCGATGTCCTCGGGCGCGGCGAGAAACACCAGGGTGAACCGGCCCTTCTCGTTCTCCATCCGGTACATCTCCTGGAGGCCCAGGCCCTCGCAGTAGAACCGCAGCGAGGCGTCGAGATCCTTCACGCGGACCATGGTGTGCAGATAGCGCAAGGGAGCCTCCCAAGTGTTGCGAAGCGCCGATATAGCCGATCGATCAAGCCGTCGCGACCTTGCCGCGCGTCTGGCGACGCCACAGGGCCGCGTATTCGCCGTCGGCCGCCAGCAGGTCGGCGTGCGGACCGCGCTCGACCACCTTGCCCCGGCGCAGGACGATGATCTCGTCGGCGTCGGCGATGGTCGACAGCCGGTGGGCGACGACCAGGGTCGTGCGGCCTTCCCGGGCCTTGCGCAGCGTCGCCTGGATCGCCGCCTCGGTGCGGCTGTCCAGCGCGCTGGTGGCCTCGTCGAGGATCAGCACCCGCGGATCGGCCAGCAGCGCCCGGGCGATGCCCACCCGCTGGCGCTCGCCGCCCGACAGCTTCAGGCCCCGCTCGCCGACCTTCGTGTCCATGCCTTCCGGCAGATTGCCGATGAAGTCGCCCAGCTCCGCCGACCGTGCGGCGCCCCAGACCTCTTCCTCGGTCGCCTCAGGCCGCCCGAAGGCGATGTTGGCGGCGATGGTGTCGTTGAACAGAGCGACGTCCTGCGGCACCAGCGCCACGGCCCGCCGCAGCGAGACCTGGGTCAGGGCCTTCAGGTCATGGCCGTCCAGCGTCACCCGGCCGGCCTGCGGATCGATCATCCGCAGGGCCAGGCGCACCAGCGTCGTCTTGCCGGCGCCTGACGGGCCGACGATCGCGACGGTCTGGCCGGGCTTGGCGACGAAGCCGACGTCGGTGAGGCCGTCCGATCGCGCGCCGTGGCGGAACGAGACGCCCTCGAAGGCCACCGCCCCGCCACGACGATCGCCGGTCGGCGGCAGGTCGATGGCGTCCGGCGCGTCGGCGACGTCGGCGCCCTGGCGGCGCAGGTCCATCATCGACTCCATGTCGATGAACGACTGGCGGATCTCGCGATAGGCGAAGCCGAGGAAGTTCAGCGGCTGATACAGGTTCACGAGGATCAGCACGACGGCGGTGATGTCGCCCGGACCGATGCGGCCGGCGGCGGCTTCCGAGCCGGCCAGCACGGCCATGACCGCCAGGCCCAGGCTCATGACCAGCGACTGGACCACGTTCAGCAGCGACAGCGAGTTGGTCGCCTTGATCTGAGCCGCGCCGTAGGTCTTCAAGGCCTGCTCATAGGCGGCGACCGCCCGGTCCTCGGCCCCGAAGGTCTTGACCGTCTCGTAGTTCAGCAAGGCGTCGACGGCCCGGCTGGCCGCCTCTGCGTCGGCTTCGTTGAGCACGCGGCGATGGCCGATCCGCCAGTTGGAGATCGAGAAGGTCAGGACGCCGTAGATCACGACGGTGACGATGGCCGTCGCCGCGAACCGCCAGTCGTAGGCCCGCGCCAGCACGGCCGCGGCCAGCACCAGTTCGACCAGGGTCGGGGCGATGTTGAACACGAGGCCCCGGATCAGGAAATCCATGGCCCGCGCGCCGCGGTCGATGGTCCGCGACAGGGCGCCGGTCCGCTTGGTCTGGTGGAAGTCGATCGACAGCGACAGGGCGTGGGCGAAGGTCTCGGTCGCCGCGCGGTTCTGGGCCGCCTGGGCGACGGGCGTGAACACCGCGTCGCGGGCCTGGGGCGCGGCGGCGGCGATGAAGCGCACGCCGGCCCAGCCCAGCGCCAGGGCGCCGAACGACAAGGTCACCTGGGTGGCCGCGCCCTGCCCGGCCGTCAGCCGGTTGACCGCCGCGCCCAGCAGCAGCGGTGCGGCCACGCCCAGCGCCTTGCCGGCGAAGGTCAGGACCAGGGCCGCCGTCAGTCGCCAGCTCAGGCCCGGCGCCTTCGAGCGCAGGACGAGGCGCAGCAGCTCCGCCAGCGCCTCCCAGCCGGAGACCGGGCGTGAGGCTTCCGGCGTCGTGCGGGCCTGATCACGACCGGCCGAAGAAAAGCCCCTCACGAGCCGGTTCCCGGCGTGAACAGCATGGTGGTCTGGATCCCGCCGCCGGGGGTCATCCAGTCGGCGCGCCAGCCGCTTTCGAAGCGCTCCGCATGCAGGGGGCCGCCGGTCAGCCGTCCGGGCGGCGACACGTCCAGGCGGACGAGGTTCTCGCCGCCCTCGCCGGCCACCTGCACGGTGTGCGAACCGGGGCCCAGCGGCTGGGTGAGGGACAGGCTGAAGCGTCCCTGGGCGTCGACCTTGCCTTCCGCCTGGGTGGCGCGGTCGACGCGGACGCCGAAGCCGGCGCCGGGCCGGCCGACGCCGGAAATCACCGCCCCGCCCTCGCGGTCGAAGTCGATGGCCAGGATGCGCGGCGAATCGGACGGTCCCGACAGCGGCTCGGTGCCGCCGCCGGCCCGCAACAGGGCGACCGCGCCTTCCGGGGCGACGAAGAGGTAGCCTTCGGCCTGGACGGTGCGACCCTCGCGGGTCATCGACAGGCCAAAGAGACGGGGTTCGGCCGCGCCGGGCAGGATCGCGCGCCAGAGACCGCCCGCGTCCGCCTCGGTGCTGACGGCCTGGCCGGTGGGCGAGCCCAGGCGCACGGAGGCCCCGGGAGCCGCGGATCCAGACACGGCCACGCCGCCGGCCTCGACCGCGGCGGTCACCACCTTGGGCGGCGCGAGATAGGCCGCTTCCGGGTCGCGGGCCGGCTGGGCGGCCGGCGTTTCCCGGCCCCAGTTGCGCCGCCCCGCGTCGTCGCAGCCCGCCAGGGTCGCGACGAGCGCCATGGACGCTGCGAACGCCAGGGGCCACGGCTTGAAAGCGGCCTTGCGAATCCCGATCATGCGCCTTCCAAGTCTGGCGTCGGCCTGCGGCCGAGCCTGAAACACCGATGGCGCGCCCTTCCCGCTGGGAGCCGCGCCTTTTCTTTTGTTGGAGTGGACGACGATGCCCGACCTGTCTAGCGCCCTGGGATCGGTCTGCGTCTACTGCGGCTCATCGAACACGGCCGATCCGGCCTATCTGCAGGCGGCCTACGACATCGGCGGCGACTTCGCCCGGTCGGGGATCAAGCTCGTGTACGGCGGCGGCGGCGTCGGCCTGATGGGCGCGGCCGCGCGCGGCGCGCACGACGCCGGCGGCAAGGTGCTGGGCATCATCCCCGAGTTCCTGCGCGGCCGCGAACAGCCTTTCGACGACGTCGAGACGGTGATCGTCACCTCGATGCACGAGCGCAAGATGCTGATGTTCGAGCGTTCGGACGCCTTCGTCGTGTTGCCCGGCGGCATCGGCACGCTTGAGGAGATCATCGAGCTGCTGTCCTGGCGGCGCCTCGACCTGCATCGCAAGCCGATCGTCTTCCACAATCCCGACGGCTTCTGGGATCCGCTGTTCGCCCTGCTCCACCACACGATCGAGCGTGGACTGACGCCGCCGGCGCTGGCCAACGCCTGGGTCTCGGTCACGGAGGCTTCGGAAGTGACGCGGGCCGTGCTGGCCTGGGGTCTGGACGTCGATCGCGACCACGAGATCGACGTTCGCCGATTGACTTAGTTTTCAATCACAACGAACAATGTGATCAGCGTCCACCTAGAAATAGGACGCGGGGATAGGAGATGTCCATGCGTATGCTTCTGCTCGGCGGTTTCGCCGCGATTTCGCTCGTCGGCGCGGCCCAGGCCGCGACTTCCGAAGGCGCCATGCTCGTGCTCAAGGCGCCGCCGGCCAAGGCCGAACTCATTCATGACGGTGCGATCTGGCGCTGCACCGGCACCGTCTGCAAGGCGCCGACGGTCAAGGCTCTTCCGGCCGGCCGCAGCTGCCGCAAGATCGTGGCCGAGCTCGGGGCCGTGTCGGCCTTCACGTGGCGCGGCGATGCGCTCGACGCCGCCGGTATCGAGGAATGCAACGCGGCCGCCAAGCCGTAAGCCCTCCCCGCCTAAAGCGTCGGATTTCACGCCATCCCGGGCCGACCGGGATGGCGTTTTTCTTTGGTGAGAGGCGCTGAGGCGCTACTTCCTGTCCGAAGTCTTGGACGGCCGCTGCGGCGGCTTGGAGCTTCCGGGGCGAGGCCCGACCAGCAGTCCGCCCATCAGGGCGAAGGACAGCATGGCGTGGTTCATCTTCGTCACGTTCATGGCGGCGTCTCCTTGACCAGCCCGGAGCGGTTCAGGAGGGCTTCCTGAAAACGCTCCACTTGTTACGGGACCGGTCGGCAGACCGGCCCAGCCAGAAAGAGACGCGCGCGGCTTACAGGGACTCGCACCCTCCTAGTCGTCAGCGCGTCATGGGCGAAGATGCGCTCAAGCTCGCTCATGACAAGCAAAATATTCCGGGTTCGGACGATGTCCGCATGCTGAAAATGATCGCCGGCGGGACAGGTCAGTCGCCGCGAATATTGTCAGTCAACGAATGAATTAGTGAAGCGTGGCGCCATCCCGGTCCATCAGCTCATGGGTGACGGCTTCGCTCACGGCGTCGGGCTTGCCGGCGGCGGCGATGATGTTAGCCGCGGCCCGCAGCATGACGGGTTCGATACGGTCGGCCTCGCAGCCGACCAGTTCTGCGGCCAGTTCCGGCAGGTCGGCGCACAGGCGCAGCTGGCCCGCGATCCGTTGCAGGGCGTAGTTTTCCTCGAGGCCGGGGTCGTTGGCGACCACGCCGACCAGCAGCGACAGGGCGGTTTCCAGCTTGTCGGCGCGCGCCTTGGCCTCGCGGGCCTGGTCGAGCAGAAGGCGGGCGCTGGAGTCCATGGCCTCCAGAGTGTCGGCCAGTTTTTCCGGGGAGAGACCTTGGAGGGCTTCGGGGCGGAGCATCACATTCACCGTGCAGTCGATCGGGTGTTCTGCTGCGTTGAACGGTCGCACCCTGGCCGACGGGGCGGTGAAAATCGCGCTTTCAGAAAAAAGGCCGCCCGCGTCGGCGTGACGCAGGCGGCCTCTTTCGAAAAACAGCGTCGTTCCGTGGGCGGCGCCGTTTCTTAGGTGGTGTTAGGCCGCGGCGCCGAACGACAGCCCTTCATAGCGGCGCAGGTGGTGATCGACCGAGCCGAACAGGCCCTCGATGATCGTGCCTCGCTTGAAGTAGTGGCCGATGGCCAACTCGTCGGTCATGCCCATGCCGCCGTGGATCTGGATGGCGTTCTGGCCGACGAACTTGAGGGCCCGACCGATGCGCACCTTGGCGGCCGACACGGCCTTGGCGCGCTCGGCGTCGCTGTCGTCGAGCTTGATGGTGGACATGTAGGTCATCGACACCGACTGCTCGAGCTCGATGAACATGTCGACCATGCGGTGCTGCAGCACCTGGAAGTCGGCGATGGCGCGGCCGAACTGCTTGCGTTGCTTGGCGTAGTCTAGCGTGCCCTCGTGCAGCTTGCGCAGCACGCCCACGCCTTCGGCCAGGCTGGCGGCGGTGGCCTCGTCGATGACCTTCTCGACCAGCGGCAGGCCCGCGCCTTCTTCGCCGATCAGGGCGTCGGCCGGGATCGAGACGTTCTCGAAATAGACCTCCGAGGCGCGGCCGCCGTCGACGGTGGGATAGTCGCGGGTGACGACGCCCGGCAGGCTCTTGTCGATCAGGAACACCGACACCCCCGAGGCCTCGCGCTGGCCTCCGCCGGTGCGGGCGGTGACGACGAGATGCGAAGCGAACAGCGCGCCGACCACCACGGCCTTGTGGCCGTTCAGGATCCAGCCCGAACCGTCCTTCTTGGCGGTCGTCTTCAGGTCGCTCCAGGTGTAGCGGCCCTGGGGTTCGGCATAGGCGAAGGCGATGGTCGTGGTTCCGGCGACGATGCCCTCAATGACCGAAGCAGCGCCGGCGTAGCCCGAATGCTTCATGAAGCCGCCGCCGATGACGACGGTGCCGAGATAGGGCTCGATGACCAGCGCTTTGCCGAACTCCTCCATGATGATCATGTTGTCGATCGCGCCGCCGCCCAGGCCGCCCAGCTCCTCGCTGAACGAGGCCCCCAGGATGCCCAGCTCTTCGGCGAAGGCCTGCCAGTAGTCGGCGCGCCAGCCGCTTTCCGAGGCCACGATCTTACGGCGGGTCTCGAAGTCGTACTTGTCCTGCAGGAAGCTCGCGACCGTGTCGCGGACCATCGACTGCTCTTCGGTGAAGTTGAAATCCATCCCTGAAATCCCTTGTTCTCAAAGCTCCGAGGCCGCGTTCCGCCGGGCCTGCCAGGAGCGTCGTTGATTGGATTGTGAAGCCCTCCCCGTTTCCGGGGAGGGAGAAGACGTCAGAGCCCGAGCACCATCTTGGCGATGATGTTGCGCTGGATCTCGTTGGAGCCGCCGTAGATCGAGGTCTTGCGGACGTTGAAATAGGTCGGCGCGGCGCGGTGGGCGAAGTCGGGACCGATCGGATGGGCGTTGTCGCCGTCCTTCGGGAAGCCGCGGAAATAGGGCGCGCCGTAGTGACCCGCCGCCTCCAGGGCCAGTTCGGTGATCCGCTGCTGGATCTCGGTGCCCTTGATCTTCAGCACGCTGGATTCGGGACCGGGGCCCTTGCCGGCGGCTTCGCCCGCCAGGGTGCGCAGTTCGGTGTATTCCAGCGCCGTCAGGTCGATCTCCAGTTCGGCGATCTTGCGCTTGAACATCGGGTCCTTGATCAGCACGTCGCCGTCGTCCGAAAGCTCGGTCGAGGCGATGGCGCGGATGCGTTCGATGCCGCGCTTGGAGCGGGCGACACCGGCGATGCCGGAGCGCTCGTGGGCCAGCAGGAACTTGGCGCAGGTCCAGCCCTTGTTCTCGTCGAAGATGCGGTTCTCGACCGGCACCTTGACGTTCTCGAGCCAGACTTCGTTGACCTCGTGCTCGCCGCCCAGGGTGATGATCGGGCGCACGGTGACGCCCGGCGACTTCATGTCGATCAGCAGGAACGAGATGCCTTCCTGGATCTTGGCGTTCGGGTCGGTGCGGACCAGGCAGAAGATCCAGTCGCCGTGCTGGGCCAGGGTGGTCCAGGTCTTCTGGCCGTTGACCAGATAGTATTCCTTGCCGTCGTCGCCGGTGAAGCGCTCGGCCTTGGTCTTGAGGCTGGCCAGGTCTGAGCCGGCGCCCGGCTCGCTGTAGCCCTGGGCCCACCAGATCTCGCCCGACAGGGTCGGCGGCAGGAAGCGTTCCTTCTGCTCCGGCGTGGCGAAGGTGTAGATCACCGGCCCGACCATGTTGATGCCGAACGGCAGGATCGGCACGCAGTCGGCGCGGGCGGTCTCTTCCGACCAGATGTAGCGCTGAACCGAGGTCCAGCCCGGGCCGCCGTACTTCTGCGGCCAAGCCGGGGCGACCCAGCCCTTCTTGGCGAGCGTGCGGTGCCAGGAGAGGAAGTCCTCCTTGGACATCTCCTCGCCCTCCTCCTGCCGCTCGCGCAGGCCCTCGGGGTAGTTCTGGGCGATGAAGGCGCGAACCTCGTCGCGGAAGGCCAGGTCTTCAGGCGAAAAGTCGAGGTTCATGGCAGGCTCCCGAACATGGCCGACTGGGGCGGCCTTCTCTGTTGTTTCGGGGCGATGATAGGAGCCAAACGAGCGTTTGGAAAGATGACGCTTGGGTCAACGTAAACGGCGTTCACCCAAGCTTCGGGAAGTACGTCAGCGAACCTCGCAGGCCAGGCGTACGAGCGCCACGGCAGATGCGCCGCCGACGCCTTCCTCGCCCTCGATCTCCAGCGACAGCAGCGGCGATTTGCCCAGCTTCTCCAGCAAGCGGGCGTGGCCGGGACCAGCGACATGCGCGGCGACGGCGTGGGCGATCAGGTCGGGATCGATGACGTGCAGCACGGCGGCGGCCGCCGCGGCGGCGTAGCCGTCGAGCAGAACCGGGATCTTCTGGACGCGGGCGGCCAGGATGGCCCCGGCGACGGCGGCGGTCTCGCGGCCGCCCAGCTGGCGCAGGACCTCCAGCGGATCGGAGAGATCGCCCTCGCCACGCGCGCGCTCGACGGCGGCGGAAACGTCGGCGGTCGCCTCGGTCCAGTCGCCGGCTTCGCCGCCGAACAGGGCCAGGGCGATGGCGGCGGCGTCACGATGGGCTTCGGCGGCGATCACGCCGGGGATCAGCAGGTCGGGCTGCTTGGCCAGGGCTTCCATGCCGAAGGCCATGGTCGCGGCGCATTCCTTCTCGCTCATCGAGGCCTTCTGGCGCGCGTCGGGCGTCGGGCGGTCGATGGCGAGGTCGAAGGCCTCCAGGCCCGCGCCCTGGGCGCCGGCCAGGCGGCAGACGGTCGCGCCGCCCGAGGCGACGGCTTCAAGGCGATCGCGAGCGTAACCGCGCGGACCGACACCCTGCCGAGCGCCGGCATAGAGGGCGATAACCGGCCGGTTGACCGAAGGGGGATTGCGGCCGGTCCAGGCCGTCAGCCAGGCCGAAATCTCGGCCAGACGGCCGCCGTCGGCCGGAGGAACGAAGACGCCTGGCGCGGGAAGGTCGGCGGCCAGGCGGCGGATGTCGGCGAAGGGCGAAGCGGCGGCGGAAGCGGTCATGGGCGCGGACTTAAACCCGTCCGCGCCCGATGCAAGCGCATCGCGCCAGATTGTTGGCGCGATGCGAAGAAATCAGGCCCGCGAAATCAGCTTTGGCCCAGCGACTTGCAGGCGCCGTCGCGCTCCTCGACCAGGGCCGACTTGGCGGCGCCCTCGGCGTTGGCGGCTTCGCGCTTGGCGTCCAGGCGGGCGCTGTCCGCGCGGTCTTCGGTCGAGCTGTGGCGACCCTGACGCTGAGTCTTGATCAGCGATTTCAGGGCGGTCGGATCGGCTTCGCCCAAGGCCTTGGTTTCGGTCAGACCCAGGCAGCGGTTGGCGCGGACGAATTGAGCGTCGTTCAGGCGTTCGGCGGCCAGGGCCGGCGCGGCGACGGCGGCGAGCGAGGCGGCGGCGAGCAGGATGACGGTGGTGCGCATGGCATTGTCCCCAGTGGTTGAAATCGGGCCGCGCGATCGCTGGACGTCGAGCGGCTTGCGCGCGACGCCGCGGACGGCGACATTCGGTCATGATTTCCGAGAACCGCCCTCCCCGTCCGATCGTCACCCCTTGCGTGAAGGTGTGCGCGGTCGATGGCGCGAGCGGCTTCTGTCTCGGTTGCCGACGGACCCTGCAGGAGATCGCCGGCTGGTCGCGCTACAGCGACGAGGAGCGCGCGGCGATCATGACCGCCCTGCCCCTTCGCCCCGATCCGATGGAGAGCCTGATGGCCGCCCAGTCGGCTTCGCGCGGTTGAAGCATCCTCAGGTTCTCGAAAGTATCTTCAGGCTCTGCATCAAGGTTGTTCCCGAGGCGTCTTTTCAACGCTGGTGAACATGCGACCTTGGGCCTGAGCTTTGAAGTTAAATCCAGTCAATGAACTTTATTACATGTTGCGGATGGAATGTTACGACGAGTTAACTGGGAGTCCTGAAGACACTTTGTTAACCAAGTAAATCCGCATTCCGATTCACGGGTTGAAAACGCCTTTCGCCCTACTGTGCAGTCAATGGTCGTAGAAACGGCCGAAAAGCCTGCAAGGCGGGGTGCTTTCGATGCTCAAGTTCACGGCGATCGCGATTGTCGGTGCGTTGTCGGCGGTAGGTGCGGCCAAGGCCGTGACCTCGCTCGACAGCTCGCTGCGTCAATCGTCACCGGGTCCTGCCGCCGCGGCCGCCGCCACCCTGGGCGACGCCGGCGCCGCGCAGCTGACCAAGGGCCCCGACGGCCACTTCTGGGCCGAGGCCAAGGTCGACGGCCGCGCCGTACGTTTCCTGGTCGACACCGGCGCCACCGCCGTCTCGCTGAGCAAGGCCGACGCCCAGCGCCTGGGCATCGACGTCGCCAAGCTGAACTACGAGTACGACGTGGTCACCGCCGACGGCCGCACCCGCGCCGCCTCGGTCAAGCTGGGCAGCGTCGCCATCGCCGGCGCCAAGGTGGCCAATGTCGACGCCCTGGTGATCGAGAGCGGCCTGGAGACCTCGCTGCTGGGCATGAGCTATCTGGGCCGGCTGTCGCGCTTCGAGGCGACCCCGCGATCGCTGATCCTGCACCCCTGAGCCCACACCCCTGTTTCTAGGCCGGGCGCATGATCGCCCGGAATTCTTGCACGATCCCGCAGAACCGTGCTCGCCGCCATTGGCCTTCACGCCCACCGGCGCTAACCTGTCGTCATGCAAACCTCCCCAGCGTCGACGCCTGTCGGCTGCCCTCGCCATCCGGCCCTAGCCGAGGCGATTGAACGATCCATGCCGGCGGACGGCGTGCATCCCACCGCCATCCCGGGCATGTGGCTGGCCCGCATGTCGCAGCCCAGCCCGCCGGTGCACGGTGTGCACGAGGCGGCCGTCTGCATCATCGCCCAAGGCCGCAAGCAGGTGATGCTGGGCGAAGAGGTCTATGTCTACGACCACGCCCGATTCCTGGTGGTTTCGGTCGATGTGCCCGTGGTCGGCCAGGTGATCGAGGCCAGCGAAGACGCGCCCTATCTCTGCGTGCGGCTCGACATCGACCCGCGCCGGCTGAATGAACTGATCCTGGAGATCGACCCTGGCCCGGTCCGCAACGCCCCGGCTCCCGGCATGGCGCTGAGCGAGACGACGCCGGAGCTGCTCGACGCGACGGTGCGGCTGGTCCGCCTGCTGGAGACGCCGGGCGATATCCCTGTCCTCGCGCCGCTGATCCAGCGCGAGATCCTCTACCGGCTGCTGCGCACCGACCAGGGCCCGCGCCTACGCGAGATCGCCGCCTGCGAAAGCCGTCTGGGCCAGGTCTCGCGGGCGATCCACTGGCTGAGGACCAACTATCACCTGCCGTTCCGGATGGAGACGCTGGCCTCCGAGGCGCGGATGAGCCCCTCGGCCCTGCACCAGCACTTCAAGGCCGTCACGGCGATGAGCCCGCTGCAGTATCAGAAGCAGCTGCGCCTGCAGGAGGCCCGCCGGTTGATCCTGGCCCAGGGCCTGGACGCGGCCACCGCCGGGCACAACGTCGGCTACGACAGCCCCTCGCAGTTCAGCCGCGAATACGCCCGGCTGTTTGGCGCCCCGCCGCTGCGCGACGCCACCCGGCTGCGGGCTCGCCCGGAGTTGGTCAGGACTGCGTGACCGCGCCCTCGGGAGCAACGCCGGCGGCCGCGTCATAGACGGCCTGGTCGAGAATGCCTTCCTGCTTGGCCACCAGGGTCGGCACCAGGGCCTGGCCGGCGACGTTCACGGCCGTGCGGCCCATGTCGAGGATCGGGTCGATGGCCAGCAGCAGGCCCGCGCCTTCCAGCGGCAGGCCCAGGGTCGACAGCGTCAGGGTCAGCATGACCGTCGCGCCCGTCAGGCCGGCCGTGGCGGCCGAGCCCAGCACCGAGACGGCGACGATCAGGGCGTAGTCGGCCACGCCCAGCGGCAGGTGGTAGAACTGGGCGATGAAGATCGCCGACAGGGCCGGATAGATGGCCGCGCAGCCGTCCATCTTGGTGGTCGCGCCCAGGGGCACGGCGAAGGCGGCGTAGGCCCGCGGCACGCCCAGGCCGGCCTCGGTCACCGTCTCGGTCACCGGCAGGGTGCCGATCGACGAGCGCGAGACGAACGCTAGCTGGATCGCCGGCCAGGCGCTGGCGAAGAACTTCAGCGGGTTGAGGCCATGCGCGGTCAGCAGGATCGGATAGACGACGAACAGCACCAGACCGAGGCCGATATAGATCGCGCCGGTGAAGGCGCCGAGTTGGCCAAGCGTCGTCCAGCCGTACTGGGCGACGGCGTTGCCGAGCAGGCCCACGGTGCCGATTGGCGTCAGGCGGATCACCCAGCCCAGCACCTTGCGCACGACCGCCAGGGCCGAGGCGTTGAAGGCCAGGAAGCCTTCGCCGGCCGGACCCACGCGCAGGGCGGCGATGCCGGCGGCCAGCGAGATCACCAGGATCTGCAGCACGTTGAACGACAGCGAGGTGCTGGCGCCGCTATCGCCGACCTTGGTCGAGGCGTTCAGGCCCAGGATGTTGGACGGGATGAGCCCGGTCAGGAAGTCGAGCCACGAGCCGTTGGTGCGCGGCGCGGCGGCGGTCGCGGCGTCGAGCACGGCGTGCGCGCCCGGCTTCAGCACGACGCCGAGGGTGATGCCGATGGCCACCGCGATCAGGGCGGTGATCGCGAACCACAGAAGGGTCTTCCAGACCAGGCGGGCGGCGTTCTGCAGTTCGCGCAGGTTGGCGATGCTGGCGACGATGGCCGTGAACACCAGCGGCGGCACCAGCACGCGCAGCAGCTGGATGAAGATCGAACCGACCTGATGCAGGACCTCGGCCAGGGCGTGACCCGCCTGCCCTTCCTCGACGCCCAGCCGGCGCGCGAGCAGGCCAAGGCCCAGTCCGGCGAGCATGCCGACCAGCACCTGGACGCCGAAGCCGCTGATGAAGCGGCTGGAGGGGGCGGTCGCCTGCGCCATGGGTTGTTTCCTGCTCATAAGAGACGGCTCACACCGCCCCAAAACTCATAAAACATCGGATGCCGGGTCGCTGCGCATGCAGACACGCCGGAAATCTGGAATTTTCCTGCTCGCGCATATGAAGCGCGCGGTCGAACCAGTTTTTGTGCGATCGGGCGCCAGCCAAGCTGCAAGAGGGCGCGGCGGCGGCATGTCGCATGGTAAACCCCGACCGCGCCCCCTAGGCTGGAAGCGCCTCCTCCTCCCGTCCGCTTACCCTCGGAGCCGCCATGAGCACCTCCTTCCTGATCGGCGCGATCATCGGCTCCGCCTTGTTCATCGTCCTGGGCCGCGCGCCCGCCGAGAAGCTGCTGGCGGTGATCCAGGCCCGCATCGGCAAGCGCTGAGCGCCACGCCAAGAAGTTCCGTTCCTCGCCCCATGTTTTCGCGGGGCCACACACGCGATCGTGTCGGAACGAAGTCTTGATCAGCGCCTTTCTTCTGCATCGGACGCGCCAAGGCGCGCCAGGAAATGTTCAGGAGGCGCTCATGTCCATTCTCGCCTGGATCGTTCTGGGTCTCGTGGCCGGCTTCATCGCCAGCAAACTCGTAAGCCGCACCGGCGGTAGTCTGCTTGTCGACCTGGTGCTCGGCATCGTCGGCGCTCTGGTCGGCGGCTTCGTGTTCAACCAGTTCGGCGCTTCGGGCGTCTCGGGCTTCAATCTCTACAGCCTGCTGGTGGCGACCGTCGGCGCGGTGATCGTGCTGGCCATCTACCACCTGCTGGCCGGACGCCGCGCACTCTAGTCGCGACCACCCAGTCGAACGAAAGACGCCCTCGGCCATCCGGCCGGGGGCGTTTTCTTTGCGTGCCGGCGGAGCGTCGTCAGTGGGTCTTCTCGCCGCCGAGCTCCTCCATCAACTCGGCCTTGCGGGCCTCGAGCCGCTCGCCCATGGCCTCGAGATCCTCGTCGCCCTGCTTGGCTTGAGCGAACACGCCGCCGGGCTGCTCCTCTTCCTTGACGTGGTGCTTGATGTACTCGCCCAGCACCTTGACCTTGGCGTCGTAGAACTCCTCGGACGGCTGCATCGCCTCGATCTCGGCGATCAGCTTCTTGGCCCCGTCGTGCTCGACATAGGCTTCGTCCAGCAGGTCGTCCTCCACCTCGCCGCGGCTTTCCGGATAGAGGATCTCCTCCTCGATCTGGGTGTGGACCTTGAGCGCCAGGGCGATCTTGTTGAACAGCGCCAGCTTCTCGGCGTCGCTTTCGAGCTGCTCGTACTCGTCGAACATCGCCTCGACCTCGCGATGATCGGCCTTCAGCAGGCGGATCGCCAGAGGATCGCGGCGGCCGGTGCGGCGCGTGCGGCGGGCCGAGGCGGACTTGGACTTGGCTTTCGAGGTGGACTTGGCGGCTGCGGCCATGTGGCGTCTCCCTGAGTGTTCAGCTTCCCCGACTGGTCATTCAAACCCTCGCGCCGACACGGACGTTCCGTGCGAACATTTCTCAATATCTTCCGTCGGATAGCCGACGCTGATTGATCCTACTGGCCAGATGTCTACCGGTGTCATATTCCTTGGCGAAACGATCCGGGGAGGACGCGGGCCATGACCATTTCCAGTTTCGCCAGGCGGCTCGCCCTGGCGGCCACGGCCCTGACCGCCCTGGTCGGCGCCGCGCCGCTGCGTCTGACCGTGGCCGTCGACGGCAAGGCCGATCACCGGACGCTGCAGGCCGCGATCGACGCCCTGCCCGACGGCGGCGGCGAGATCGACATCGCGCCGGGAACCTATCGCGAGAAGCTGTCGATCCCGCGAAACGGCGTGCGGCTGGTCGGCAAGGGCAAGCGGCCGCAGGACGTGGTGCTTGTGTACGGCGACGCCTCGGCGACGGTCGGCGGGACGCTGAAATCCTCCTCGGTGACGGTGTCGGGCGACGATTTCCTGGCCCGCAACCTGACCATCCAGAACGACTATCATCTCACAAACAGTCAGCCCTCGCAGGCCGTGGCCCTGGCGCTGATGGGCGACCGGGCCCAGCTCTACAAGGTGCGCCTCTTGGGCGCGCAGGACACGCTCTACGCCGCCAGCCGCAAGGGCAAATCGCCGAGCCGGCAGTACTTCCGCGACTGCTACATCGAGGGCCACGTCGACTTCATCTTCGGCGACAGCAAGGCGGTATTCGATCGCTGCGTCATCCATGGCATCGCCAACGCCACGGTGATGATCACCGCCCAGAGCAAGAACGCGCCAGAGCAGGACAGCGGCTACGTCTTCGACCGTTGCACGATCACCGCCGACCCGAAGGTGGGCGAGCTGTGGCTGGGCCGGGCCTGGCGGCCCTACGCGACCGTCGTGTTCCTGCGCACGAAGATCGACGCTGATTTGCAGCCCAGGGGCTGGCGGGAGTGGACGCCGGGCAAGACCGAGACCTTCAAGACGGCCTACTACGCCGAATACGCCTCGACCGGGCGCGGGGCCAATCCCGCAGCGCGCGAGCCGACCGCCCACGCCCTGGACGCGAAGACGGCGGAGCGCTGGGCGCCCCGCCGCTTTCTGTCGGGTCCGGACGGGTGGAAGCCCGGCCGGTTCTGATAGAGCGCCCTACTCGGCCGCGGCCGAAGCCAGCTCGTCCTGGACGAACAGCGCCGGCGCCGGCTTGCGGGCCGACCAGCCGAAGGCGGCGATGACCAGGTAGCAGACGGCCGGCAGCAGGAAGGCCAGGCCCAGGCCGTAATGGTCGCCAAGCCAGCCGGTGGCCGGCGGAACCAGGGCGCCGCCGACGATGGCCATGCACAGCAGGCCCGAGGCCTGCGGCGTGCGGTGGCCCATCCCCTCGATGCCGAGGGTGAAGATGGTCGGGAACATGATCGAGTTGAAGAAGCCGATGGCGATCAGGGCGTAGCCGGCCTGCGGGCCGACGCTGAAGGCCGAGACCAGGATCAGCACGATGGCGGCCAGCGAGGCGATCGCCAGCACCTTGCCCGGCGACACCTTGGCCAGGACGAACGAGCCGACCAGGCGGCCGACCATGGCGCCGCCCCAGTAGAAGGCGACCATGCTTCCGGCCTTGGCCAGCGTCAGGCCCAGGGTGTTGGACTGGGTCAGGTAGCTGGTCATGTAGGTGCCGATCGACACCTCGGCGCCGACATAGACGAAGATGCAAAGCACGGCGAAGGCCAGGCGCTTGTACTTCAGCATGCCCAGCATCTCGCCGACGCCGACGGCCTTCTCGGCCTGCGGGGCGGAGGTGTTCTTGCGCAGCAGCCAGAACAGCACGGCCAGGGCCAGCAGCACGCCGGCGATGATCAGGTAGGGCGTCTGCACGGCCTGGGCCTGGGAATGGCGCACGGCCGCCAGCTGGACGGCGGTCAGGGTGGCCGGGTCCGGGGCCTTCTCGATGTGGCTGAGGATCAGGGCCGAGCCGACGAAGGGCGCCAGGAAGGTGCCGAACGAGTTCAGGAACTGGGCGAAGGTCAGGCGGGCCGAGGCGGTCTCGCTCTTGCCGAGGATGGCGACCAGCGGGTTGGCGGCGACCTGCAGGATGGTGATGCCCGAGGCCAGCACGAACAGGGCGGCCAGGAAGCCTTCATAGACGCCGGCGTTGGCGGCGGGGGCGAACATCAGGCAGCCGACCATCATGACCAGCAGGCCGACGACGACAGTGCGCAGATAGCCGACCTTGGCCAGCAGGAAGCTCGCCGGCAGCGAGACCACGGCGTAGCCGATGAAGAAGGCGAACTGGGTCAGGCCCGCTTCGAAGTTGGTCAGCGAGAACAGCGACTTCAGCGCCGGGGCCACGAGGTCGACCAGGCAGGTCGAGAAGCCCCAGGCGAAGAAGAGAAGAATCACGAAGGGCAACAGAGCCGCCCCTTTTCCGTCCGCGCCGCCGTTCACCGGGGCCGCGCCGCCCATGCCTGCCATCTGTTTTCACTCCCCATGTCCGTCTTCGCGGGACGCCGTAGTCGCCCCGAACGTGACAACGTTGTCAACCTCTAAGCCCATTTCCTCCCCGTTGGGACCGGTATCAGGCGGAACCGGAGGGCCAGCTTCGCCGTTCAGCCGAAAGCTGGGAGAACGGGCATGTCTTCGATCGTCGTCGTGGTGTCGTGCGGGATCGTGGCGATGGTCGCCGCGATCGGCCTGGCCGACGCCTTCGTGCATCTGGCCTGCTGGGGCGCGCGGAACCTGAAGCGGCCGGAGTAGAGGGTCCTTCTTCCCTTGCGGGAGAAGGTGGCGGCCGTTTTGCGAGGAACCTCCCCCTGTGGGGGAGGCGATCGCGCAGCGATCGGAGGGGGGGTGTTGGTGGGATATCGACCACGGCCTCGAAAGCTGAAAACGGCCCCCCACCGGCCTTCGGCCGCCTCCCCCAGAGGGGGAGGTTCCTGGACGCGCGGCTTTACGCTCACGCGGTGAACCGCTGAGGGTGTGGAGAGGGCGCGGGGCGTCCGGGCCTCGCCCGGAGTTGTGTGTTTGAATACCGTTTCGACGAAGCTGGACGCCCCGCGCGATCGTTATCCCTCAGGCCGGGGCGCGCGGGCCTCTTCCGCCCTTCACCCCTTCCCCACGCAAGGCTCCCCCGTTCATGCGGCCAGAAGTGCGTCAGGGCGCGAACCCTTGGACGGGCGGGAGCCTATTGGGCAGACCCCCGATGGATGGGTTTACGTCCCCCACCCTCATTTAAGCCTTCAGGCCCGGCTCTCGCCGCTCCTTCAGCCCCGCTCGATCGCATCACCGTCGCACGCTTCGGGCCGGATCCTTGCGCCCTCTCCCTGCGACGGGACAGCTCTGATTATGCAGCGGGTTTCAGCGCGTCTGATCCAGAGCGCTGAGAAAGTTGTAAGGGACTGGATTGGTTGGGGTCTTTGGCGAGATCGCCGGGGATAGACGGCGCTCTGTCCCCATCGGTGATCCTTCTCCCCTTGCGGGAGAAGGTGGCGGCCGAAGGCCGACGGATGAGGGGTCTCTCAGACTTGAGACGCTCCGCCCGGCCTGACCGCTGTACGCGGCTTTGATTTTTGAGAGACCCCTCACCCGACCTGCTTCGCAGGCCACCCTCTCCCGCAAGGGGAGAGGGATCAGGCGGCTCTGCTTACGCGGGGATTTTACGGGAGGGGGAATAGGGCGAGCTCAGCCCCACCCCAGGCAGAAGAAACCTTGGGGCTACGCCGCCACCCTCACCGGGGTCAGGACGCGGGCCAGGACGTTGGCGGCGGCGGAGAGGCCGGTGCGGATGGACTGGTCGTCGGCGCTGTCGCCATGGGTTCCGGCGCGGCCGGCCAGGTGCAGGCCGGCGAAGTGCAGGCGCAGGTCCAGGCCGATCATCTTCAGATGCTCGTCGCAGCACTCGTCGTGGATCGGGTGCACCTTGCGCTGGCGCACGACCTGGGCGTCGCGGGCCGAGCCCGGCGCGATCAGGCCAAGGCGGCCCGCCTCGGCCACGGCCTGGACGATCAGGGCGCCGTCGTCGGAGACCCAGGTGGCGTCGCCTTCGAAGCAGTAGTAGTCGAGCGCCAGAGCCTGCCCGTCTAGGGCGCGGGCGCGGGCCGCCTTGATCTGCGGATCGTGGATCTCGGCCAGCGCCGGGGCGCGGCGACGGCCAGGCTTGGCGGCGAAGGCGACGGTGACCTGGTCGCGATACATCAGCTCGCAGGCATGGAAGAGGCTGATCGGCGTGGGCGACAGCGCGCTCATCAGTTCGCGCAGCGGCATGGTCGAGATCACCTGATCGGCGGTGAAGGTCTCGGTCGCCCCCTCCCCGGTTTCAGCCGTGACGGTCCAGGCGCCGGTGGCGCGGTCGCGGCGCAGGCCGGTGGCCTTGAGGCCCAGCTGAATCTCGCCGCCGGCGGCGCGGATGACCTGGGCGCAGGCGTCCCACAGCTGGCCCGTACCCAGGCGCGGAAGCGAGCCGGTTTCGGACTGGAAGCTGGGACAGGCCGGCTGGGCCGGGGTCTCTTCCGGACGCAGCGCCCAGAGCTTGTGGGCGTAGTCGCCCAGGCGGCGGGCGACGCGACGGCCGAAACGGCGGGTCAGCCACTCGCTCAGCGTCTTGGAATTGGCGATCGGGCGCAGCCTGGCGGTCAGCAGCGCGCCGATGGCGGCGCCGGGACGGCCGCGGGCCGCCCGCTCGCCTTCGAGGCGCATGGCGCTGGGGGCCTCGACCAAGTCGTTCGGCAGCAGCGCGGTCCAGAAGGCGCGGATGGCCGGATCGGCCGAGCTCAGCCGGCGGCCGGAGACGTCGAGGGAGAAACCGTCGAAGGAAAGGGTGCGGGCGGCGCCGCCGATCGCGTCGGCCTCGATCACGGTCACCGTGCGGCCGGCGCAGGCCAGGGCGTGAGCGGCCGAAAGCCCGGCGGGCCCGGCCCCGATCACCAGCGTCTCGACGTGTTCGCCCATCTTGGCCTCCCCGAATTCAGGCTTCGAGGATCGGACGGCAAGGTTAAGAACGTTGTTTAGATTTGGGCCGGCGAAGGGTTTTGCGGCTGCTTGGGACGCTATGTCGCGGCGCCGACTTCCCGCCTTACGCCATCGGCCGCGCCGCCCGATCTGTCACAAAAGTTTCACAGAGGGGCTTGAACGGCCGGCTCTTCCGTGGTTCCGCTCCGGCCAATGACGCGGATGCTCCCGATACGGACGTCCGCGTTTTTCGTTGCCGCGCTTCGAACAAGAGGATGAAGCGACCATGCTGGGTTTGTTCCGGGCGATCATGCCGAAGGAAGACCGGTTCTTCGACCTTTTCTCGCAACACGCCCAGACGCTGGTGGCGGGCTCAAAGGCGCTGAGCGACCTGATGAGCGGCGCCGACAGCATCGAGGCGGCCACCCAGCGGGTGAACCTGCACGAGGAAGAGGCCGACGAGATCACCCGCCAGGTGATGCAGGCCGTCCGCCGCAGCTTCATCACCCCCTTCGATCGTAGTGACATCCAGGACCTGACGACGTCGCTGGACGACGCCATCGACCAGATGCGCAAGACCGCCAAGGTGGTCAGCCTGTTCGAGGTCAAGACCTTCGAGCCGCAGATGAAGGCGATGGCGCAGATCATCGTCCAGGCCGCCGACCTGACGGCCGAGGCCGTGTCGCTGCTGCCCAAGATGCGCAACAACGCCCAGCGCCTGAGCGACCTGGCCGTGAAGATCACCCAGATCGAGGAACAGGCCGACCAGATGTACGACCTGGGCCGCAAGGAGCTGTTCCTGGCGCATCGCGACGCGGACCCGATGGCCTTCATCGTCGGCATCGACATCTACAGCCACCTGGAAAAGGTGGTCGACCGCTTCGAGGACGTGGCCAACCGCATCAGCGGCATCGTGGTCGAGCAGGTCTAAGAGGCCCGCCCCGTGGACCCGACCCTTCTCATCCTGGTGTTCCTGGTCGTCGTCGCCCTGGCGTTCGACTTCCTGAACGGCCTGCACGACGCGGCCAACTCGATCGCCACCATCGTCTCCACCCGCGTGCTGTCGGCCAAGTGGGCGGTGATCTGGGCGGCGTTCTTCAACTTCATCGCCTTCATGTTCTTCGGCACCAGCGTGGCCAAGATGGTCGGCTCGGGCATCGTCGATCCGCACATCATCAGCGACCGCCTGATCTTCGGCGCCCTGGGCGGCGCGATCAGCTGGAACCTGCTGACCTGGTGGGCGGGCATCCCCTCCTCCAGCTCGCACGCCCTGATCGGCGGGCTGGTCGGCGCGTCGGTCGCCAAGGTCGGAGGCCTGGGCGCCATCCAATGGGCGGGCCTGGGCAAGACCGCGGCCGGCATCGTGGTGTCGCCGACCTTTGGCTTCGTGCTGGCGCTTATCCTGGTGCTGATCGTCTCCTGGACCTTCGTGAAGACCTCGCCGTTCTTCGCCGACCGGGTGTTCCGCAAGCTGCAGTTCGTTTCGGCCGCGCTCTACAGCCTGGGCCACGGCGGCAACGACGCGCAGAAGACCATGGGCATCATCGCCGCCCTGCTGTTCGCCCACGGCGCCACGCACCAGCCGGGGCACATCCCGTTCTGGGTGGTGCTGGCCTGCCAGACGGCGATGGGGCTGGGCACGCTGTTCGGCGGCTGGCGGATCGTGCACACCATGGGCAGCAAGATCACCCGCCTGACGCCGATGCAGGGTTTCTGCGCGGAGACCGGCGGCGCGATCACTTTGTTCCTCGCCACGCACATCGGCGTTCCTGTATCGACGACTCACACCATCACGGGCGCTATTGTGGGCGTCGGCGCTTCGCGCCGGGTCTCGGCGGTGCGCTGGGGTGTGGCTAAGAACATCGTCGTGGCCTGGGTCATCACGCTTCCGGCGGCGGCCCTGACGGCGGCGCTGTTCTATTATCTCGGGTTCTGGATGAAGTGACGGACGGGACGGTCAAGCAGACCGGCGGAAGCCAAGGGAGCGGCAAGGGCGGCGGCAAGCGTCGCCAGGTCGCCGCCCTGCCCTGGCGCGGCGACGGCGCCGGGCTGGAGATTCTGCTCGTCTCGTCGCGCGAGACCCGCCGCTGGGTGATCCCCAAGGGCTGGCCGATGAAGGACAAGGCCGATCCCCAGGCCGCGGCCCAGGAAGCCTACGAGGAAGCCGGGCTGGACGGCCGGATCGCGCCGGCGGCCTTCGGCGAATACGAATATCTCAAGCGGCTGAAGAGCGGCGCGGCCCGGCTGGTCAAGGTCGACGTCTATCCGATGCAGGTCACCGGCGAGCACGCGACCTGGCCGGAAAAGGGCCAGCGGACCCTCAAGTGGATGAGCCCGGTCGAGGCCGCCCTGGCCGTGCAGGAGCCGGAGCTGCGCGACCTGATCGCCCGCTTCGCTGGCGTCGAACTCCCGGCCGAGGAGCGCCCCGAGCCCGACCAGGCCCCGACGCCCGTACAGGTGGCGTTCGGCCGTCTGCGCCGGCGGGTCACCGCCCTTTGGGGACGCGCGCGCCGACAGCGCTAGAGCCCGCCGATCGGCAGGCTCCAGGTTCAAACACTGAGCGCGCGCAACCGCGCTCTGGGCTGTGGACAATCTGGTGATTGGTGCATAATGTTCCCATTATGTTCCGACCGGTCCCGCCATGCAGCTATCCCTGAACCTCGCCCGCTCGCCGCTCGAAGGCGTGCGCGACGGCCTGCTCGAGGCGTTCGGTCCGCAGCGCCCCAAGGCGCGGATGGATCCGGTCTCGCAGCTGGTGAAGTCGTCGATCAGCCATCGCACGCTGGATGCGGTGTCGTGGGCGGCGTTCCTGCGGCTGCAGGGCGCGTTCCGGAACTGGGAGGATCTGGCGCGAGCCGAGCCCGATGCGGTGCTCGACCTGATCGCGGACGTGCAGTTCGCGCAGGACAAGGCCCGGCGGCTGCCGCTGGCGCTGCGGATGATCGAGGCGCGGGTCGGCTGGCTGTCGCTCAGCCAACTGCGCAACCAGACCGTCGAGCAGGCGAGGCACGAGCTACGCGCCCTGCCCGGCGTCGGCCAAAAGGTCGCCGCCAGCGTGCTCAACTTCAGCACCCTGGCCATGCGCGACCTGGTGGTCGACAGCCACGTGCACCGCACCGCCCAGCGCCTGGGACTGGTCGGTCCCGGCGACCCGACGCACAGCTACCATGGCCTGATGGCGCTGGTTCCCGACAGCTGGACGGCCGATGATCTCTTCGAACTGCACTGCCTGATGAAGCATGGCCTGGGCCAGATGCTGTGTCCGCACGACGCGCCCCGGTGCGGGGCCTGTCCGCTGAAGGCGCAGTGCCGGCGCGTCGGCGTCGAGGGCGCGCAGGTGCTGGCCTGGCGGCCGCGGGGCTGAAACCGACGGGCCGGGCCTTCAGCTCGTCTTGGCGGCCGGCTTGGCTCCGGCGGCGGCTTCCTTGGCGTTGATCTGGTCGAGCAGCTTCTGGGCGGCCGTGGCGAAACCGCCGCCGTGCGGGTTGTTGGCCGCCGGTTCGAGAAAATAGCGGGCTTCGTCGTAGGCGCCGGCCTCCATGAAGGTCTGGCCAGCGGTCATGCGCAGGGTCGGCTGCTGGGGCGCCAGTTCGACGGCGCGGGCTACGACGTTCAGCGTGTTCTCGGTCGGTTTGCCGACGCCGCGCTGGGTGCGGCCATAGCCATAGAGCGTCAGGTAGTTGTCAGGGTCGAGCTTGTTGGCCCGGCCAAGATAGACCGCCGCCTCGTTCAAAAGGGCGCGCGCCTGGGCCGGGGCCTTCTCGGAGCGATAGATGCGGCTGAAGGCGGCCAGTTGCAGGGCTTCCAGGTCGTCGGGCTTCTCGGCCAGCAGCCGTTCCAGGATCGCCTCGCCAGCGTCGCGATCGCCCAGATGCACCTCGGCCCGCGCCAGCGCCGTGCGGCTGAAACGTTCGGTGGGGCGCTTGGCGGCCTGGGTGCGCACCCTGGCCAGCACCTTGTCCTTGTCCGTGGGAACGAAGCGTTTGAGCAGCTGGACGTCGAGCAGCAGGTCGTCGGCCCCGGCCGGCATGGCCGTCACCGTGATCGGCGGCGTCGGCGGGCCGTCGCGGGTCATCTCCACGCCCATCAGGCGGGTGTTCATGTAGCTCTTGAGCTTGCTCTCCAGGCCCCTGGCGTCGTCGCCATAGACCTCGGTCCAGGCCTTCATCGGATCCTGACCGTCGCGGTAGCGGTCGAGATAGGCGCCCAGCTTCTGACGCCGCTCGGCGTTGCTCCAGACGTAATGGGTCAGCAGCCAGGCCTGGCCGTAGAACACGCCGACGCTCTGCTCGTCGATCTGGCGGCGATTGCTGCTCAGCAGCTTGTCCGCCGACAGCCAGGAGCGCTGGCGCAGCGAGAAGGCCCGCAGGTTGTTGGGGCCGCCGACGAACACCCGCTTGGGCTTGAGGTCGATGGTCGAATAGTACTCGGGCAGGCCTTCCGAGAGCCAGGCGGGATAGCCGTCGGGGAAGTACTGCATGATGAAGTGGTGCACATATTCGTGCAGCACGATGTTGTCGCCGACGGTCAGGTCGAGGGTGCTGTAGTCGCCGACGCCCTTGACGGCGACGATAAAGATCTCCTGCAGCGACGGGGTGTAGATGCCGGCGGCGCGGTCGGAGCCGGGAAACACCCTCTGCAGCTGCTCGTTGTCGCGAACCAGATAGACCGGCAGCTTGCGCCCGGCCGGCGCGTCCTGCTTGCCGTGGAAGCGGCGCAGGACGCCGTCGAAGTCTTCCAGCATCAGGGCGTATTCGCGCGCCTCGCGCTCGCCGTCGGCGGAATAGACGACGAAGTGGGGACTTTCGGCGCGCACCCAGCGGCCGGTGGGTTCCTGGGCCTGGGCTCCGGCGGCCAACAGCCAGGCCGACGCCGTCCCGGCCGTGATCACGGCCCGCCTGTCGATACGCACTCACGCCCCCTAAACGCTCACAACTTTACATTGATTGATGTGATAAATCCGCGAGCGGCGCAAGCCTCGCTGTAGGCGGCGCGCTAGGCTGGCGCGGAATCACGGCTGGGCGGACGAGGAGACGACGTCGATGAGCGAGCATCCCAAGGCCGAAGGGCCGGACGCCGCCATGATGGCCGCTCCGCAAGCGTTGGCGCGGTTCCTCGAGACGGTGGACGAGCCCCTGCTCGACGGCGTGTTCTCGACCGGCGAGGTGACGATCCTGGAGAATTTTCCGCCGCATGTGTTCCAAGGTCAGGCCGGCCTGGCGCAATGGCGAGGCATCATGACCGGGCATGCGGGCGGCATCGGCGACCTGAAACACGGGTTCGGGCCGGCCCAGGACTTCGTGCTGACCGACGAGACGGTTCACTTCACCCTGCCGACGCAGTGGACCGGCGTGCGCGACGGGCGGCGGTTCGTCGAGCATGGCGGCTGGACGTTCGTGCAGGTCCGCGAGGCCGACGGCTGGCGGATCCGGTCTTACGGTTGGGCGGTGACGAGCTTCGAGTGGCTGGACTGAAAGCCCGCGGCCTCAATCGTCGCGCAAGAACAGGGTAACGGGGTCGGGCATGGCGCTGGCCCAGGCGATGGCCTCGCTGACCGACAGGCCGCACCTTTCGTCGAACATCACATAGTGATCATCGTCGGGCCGGTCGGCCTGGTCGGAATCAGCGCAGCTGTTGTCGTGCCAGGTCGCCTCGATGATGGCGTGCACCTTCTTCCAGCGGTACGGGCGCTTACGGCTGTCTATGATGTTGAGGATCATCCTGCGGGGCTTGCCAGTTCGGTGAAGGTTTTCACGCCGATGCGATAGCGGCGCCAGTCGCCGTAGTCGAAGTGCCACCACTCTTCCGGATAGATCTCGAAGCCCTGGGCGACCATGGCGTCGCGCAGGATCTGGCGCAGCGCCCGCTGCCGGGCCGTTCCGCCGGCGAAGTCGGCGTAGGAGCGGGTCGACATCTCGTCGTAGCGGCTGGGCATCTGGACGACGGCGCCGGTCGCAAGGTCGTGGAGCGTCAGATCGACGGCGCAGCCGCGGTTGTGGCGCGAGCCTTTGGCCGGATCGGCGACGAAGACGCGGCTGGCCGGTGGTGTGGCTTCCCAGAACATCCAGGTCACGAACCAGGGGCGATAGGCGTCGTGGATCGTCAGGCCGTAGCCTTGCGCCGCGAGCGCCTTGGCGGCGCGACCCAACGCCTGGGCGGCTGGACGCTGGAGCCAGGCCGCCGGGCGTTCGTAGAGCTTCAGCCCCATGAAGTTGTCGCGGCTGGCGTAGCGGATGTCGAAGGCGATCGTCGGGTCGATCGTGGCCAGATCGACGAGATCGGCCTGCAGGAACTGGCCGCTCTCCTTCGGCGGCGTCGCGGCGAGCGCCCGAGCGCGAAGGGCCTTGGGATCGGCGCGGACGGCGCGGCGGATGCCGGCCTGGACCTCGGCCCCGAAGTCGCGGCGCGGCAGGACGGCGCCGTCCCTGCGGATCCCTCGGGCCGTGACTAGCAGTTCGCCGCCGCCTTCGACGGCGTAGCGGCCCGCCCCCAGCGGCGACAGCCGCCGGGCCGGCTGGCCATGGTCGAAGAGACCGAGGCCGCCGTCGTCGGCCTCGAAGACCGTCACCGGCGCCTCGGGAACGCCGTACTGGCCGATCAGGGCGAGATCGGCGGCGGCCAGGGCGACGCCGGGCGCGAGGCTGGAAGCCAGCATCCCGGCCGCCACGGTCCTGCGCGTCTGGCCCATCGCCGCCCCCTGCCCGCTACTTCATGGTCGGGATGACGAAGGCGCTGTCCTCGACGTCGCCTTCCGGCCAGCGCGCCGTGACCGTCTTGACCTTGGTATAGAACTTCACGCCCTCGACGCCGTGCTGGTTGGTGTCGCCAAACGCGCTGCGCTTCCAGCCGCCGAAGGTGTGATAGGCCACCGGCACCGGGATTGGCACGTTGATGCCGACCATGCCGACATTGACGCGGCTGGCGAACTCGCGGGCGGCGCGGCCGTTGCGGGTGAAGATGGCGACGCCGTTGCCGTACTGGTGCTCGGACGGCAGGGCGATCGCCTCCTCGAAGCTTTCGGCGCGGACCATCTGGAGGACGGGGCCGAAGATCTCTTCCTGGTAGGTCTTCATGCCCTTCTTGACGCCGTCGAACAGCGACGGGCCGATGAAGAAGCCCTTCTCGAAGCCCTGAAGCGAGAAGTCGCGGCCGTCGACGACCAGTTCCGCGCCCTCGTCGACGCCGATCTGGATGTAGTCGGCGATCTTGGCGCGGTGCTGGGCGCTGACCACGGGGCCGTAGTGGGCGGCCAGGTCGGTGGAGATCCCGACCTGCAGGGTCTCGATCTCGGCGACCAGGCGCTCGCGCAGCTCGTCGGCGGTCTTCTGGCCGACCGGGACAACGACCGGCAGGGCCATGCAGCGCTCGCCAGCGGAACCGAAGGCCGCGCCGGAGAGGTCTTTCACGACCTGGTCGAGGTCGGCGTCGGGCAGGACGATGCCGTGGTTCTTGGCGCCGCCCATGGCCTGGACGCGTTTTCCGTGCGCTGTGCCGGTCTGGTAGACGTAGTGGGCGATGTCGGAGCTGCCGACGAAGCTGACGGCCTTGATCTCCGGATGGGTCAGGATGGCGTCGACGGCGCTCTTGTCGCCGTGGATCACATTCAGCACGCCCTCGGGCGCGCCGGCCTCCATCATCAGCTCGGCGAGCTTCACCGGAACCGTGGGATCCTTCTCCGACGGCTTGAGGATGAAGGTGTTGCCGACGGCGATGGCGACGCCGAACATCCACATCGGGATCATGGCCGGGAAGTTGAACGGGGTGATGCCCGCGACCACGCCCAGCGGCTGGCGCATCGAATAGACGTCGATGCCGGGACCCGCGCCTTCGGTGTATTCGCCCTTGAGGATGTGGGGAATGCCGCAGGCGAACTCGATGACCTCGAGGCCGCGCTGAATGTCGCCCTTGCTGTCGGCGATGACCTTGCCGTGCTCGGACGACAGGATCTCGGCCAGCGAATTCATGTCGCGCTCGATCAGGCGCTTGAACTCGAACATCACCCGGGCGCGGCGCTGCGGGTTGGTCGCGGCCCAGCCGATCTGGGCTTTCGCAGCGGCCTGGACGGCGGCGTCGATCTCGGCGTCGCTGGCGAACTGGACGCGGGCCTGGACCTCGCCGGTGTTGGGATTGAAGACGTCGCCGTAGCGCCCCGAGGCGCCGATGAGGGTTTGGCCGTTCACGAAATGGGCGATGTCTCGCATGATGCGCTCCCTAACGCTGTTTTTCGGCGTCAATAGCATCCGAGAAACGGCGCGTATCCTGGAAAATCTGACCCTAGATCCCATCGGGCTCCAGGGGCAGACATTTAGCGCGCGCCCGGGCGGGTTAGCCGCCTACACCTAACCCTGGCGCGCTTTGCCTATTCGGCGTCTACGTGGACCCGGCGGAACCGGCCCTGGAGATAGACCAGCGGCTCATGGTCGGGGTCGTAGCGCAGCTTGACCACGCGGCCGACATAGACCCGGTGGTCGCCGGCGTCGAAGACGTGGTGGGTCTCGCACTCGAAATTGGCCATGCAGCCCGGCAGGATCGGCACGCCGGTGCGCCAGGTCTCGGTGTCGATGCCGGCGAAGCGATCGACGCCCTTCTGGACGAACTGGCGGGCCAGGGCCTGGTGGTCGGCGTGCAGCACGTTGACGGCGAAGCGTCCGGCCGCGTCCAGCGCCGGCAGGCTGGACGACTTCAGGTCGACGCAGACCAGGGCCAGCGGCGGATCCAGCGAAACCGACGTGAAGGAATTGGCGGTCAGGCCGACGCGGCGGCCATCCTCGGCCAAGGTCGTGATGACCGTGACGCCGGTGGTGAAACACCCGAAAGCGTTGCGCAGGGCGCGGGCGTCGTGTTCGCCGCCTTCCCCAAGTTCAATCGTGACTGCCTGACTCATCGTGACCAAGCTGTGAGGCAAAGGCGAGCCACGGGCAAGGGCGCGATCCCGCCCCGAAGACGTCACGGCGTTCTAATGAAGTTTTTGCTTACTTGCTGATCACCCGCGTTCGCACGTTGGCGACCTTGGAGGACGCGAGAAGGCGGCCAGGAACGCCCTGGCCGCCCCCCCGTCTCGCCGCCCCCGTGGAGACGGCAAGCTCGAAGCGCCTAGTATTTCACTTTCAGGCGCGCGTACCAGAAGCCGCCGTTCATGCCGAACGGGCCGCCCGAGCGCGGGTAGATCTGACCGTCGGCCGTGCTGCCGGTGATGGCGTAGATCGGGTTGGCCGTGGTCGGGGCCAGCTTGTCCGGATATTCGTCGAACAGGTTATTGGCCCCGACGGTGAGCGTGTACTTCTCCGCGACCGTATAGCTGATGTCGAGGTCGGCGGTGACCTTCGCGCCGAACGTCTGGCCCGGATAGTCCTGGTTGGTGCTCCACTTGCTGTAGTAGTTGCCGCGGGCGTTGATCAGGAAGCCGGCGATCTCGTAGCTGGCCGAGACATTGGCGCGGTGCTTGGGCGTGATGTTCTCGATGTCGTAGATCCGGTCGGCGCCGATGGCTACGGGGTCGGACTTGGTGACCTCGCTCTTGTTGTAGCTGTAGGCCAGGGTAAGGCTCAGCGGGTTGTCCAGCAGCTCGGTGCGATAGCTGGCGACGGCGTCGATCCCCTTGGTCTCGGTGTCGAAGCCGTTGGTGAAATAGGCCACGGCGCCGCCGACGCCGACCGCGGCGAGCGCGGGCTGGGCGACGATGTCGGCCGCGGTGACATCGAAGGTGCTGGTGATGCTGATGCGGTCCTTCACCTTGATGAAGTAGCCGTCGACCGTGAGGGTGAAGTTGCTCATCGGGTTGAAGATGAACCCGACGCCGTAGTTGGTGGACTCCTCGGGCGTCAGGGTCTTGGCGCCGAAATACTGGGCGATGGCGCTGGTCACCGGATAGGTGCCGGTCTGGACCTGTTCGCCGCCAGGAGCGAAAGCCGTCGTCAGGATCTCGGTGTTGCTCTGCCCGGGAGACGGGGCGTGGAAGCCGGTGCCGACGGTGCCGCGCACCGAGAACATCCCGGAGAACCGATAGAGGGCGTTGACCTTGCCCACCACGGTGTCGCCGAAGGTGTCGTAGTCCTCGTAGCGACCGGCGACGCCGACCGTGAAGGCCTCGGTGACGTCGGTCTCGGCGCCCAGATAGACGCCGTAGTTGCTCTGGGTCGAGGTCTTGGCCGAGGCCGGGCTGGTGCCGCCATAGCCGCTGGCGCCGGGCGACTGCGAGGCCGTCTCGGGATTGCCGCCCACGATCGAGCGCGTGTAAACGCCGGGCGAGACTTGCACGTACAGCGGCTGCACGGCGTAGGGGCCCGCGGCGTAGGACTGCAGGTCGCCGGCGGTGGCTTCATACTCCTCGTGCCGGAACTCGGCGCCGCCCGACAGGGTGACAGGGCTCGCGAACCCGACTTCCAGCGGATAGGTCAGGTCGAGGTTCAGGTTGGTTTCGCGCTGGATCAGCTTGCCGAACTTGAACGAGGTCTGACTGGCCGGACCGAAGGAGGCGTTGAGCGACTTGGTCATCGCCAGGTCGAGCGAGTTCTTCGCCACGGTCGCCGACAGGTCGTAGGTCAGGCCGCTGTCGGCCTTACCCTTGACGCCCATCGTGCCGTAGAACTGCTCGACTTCGCCCTGGAAGCGCGGGGTGAAGCCGGCCGGATAGATGGACGTGAAGCTGAAGGTGTTGCCGTCCTTGACGAAGCCGCCCGTGGGACAGGTGGCGTTGCCGGTCGGGCAAGGCGTCAGATAGATCGGGGCGAAGGAACCATTGCGCCCAGGCGAGCCGGTGGCCGGCGTGCCGGTGCCGTTATTGACCGCCAGCGGCGTCGGGGCCGAGATCGGCGAGCGATAGTTGAAGCTCTGATCGGCCTCGCGATGTCCGACATTGGCCGTCAGGTAGATGCTGGTGTTGTCGTTGACGTCGTAGGCGGAGTTGACGAACAGCTTGTAGCCGTTGGTCGGCGACGAGCCCCAGATCTGCGCCGGGCCGGGATAGTTGGGCAGCTGGTTGGCCAGGGTGGGATTGTTGGCCGCGAAGACGGCCGCGATGGGACGGGTAGCGCCGCGGCTGGTCTCGCCGTCGTCGAAATACTCGGCCGACACGTTGACGAAACCGGCGTCGAACAGCTTGAAGCCGCCGTTGACCGCGAACTGATAGCTCTCGCCGTCGCCGGCATAGGTCTGTCCATAGCGCGCCTGGGCTTCGAAGCCGCTGTCGGCGTCGCGCAGGCCGTAGTTGATGACGCCGCCGATGGCGTCGGAACCGTATTGAGCGGTCGCGCCGTCGCGCAGGATCTGCAGGCTCTTGACGGCGATCGACGGGATCATCGACAGGTCGACGGCCTGGGCGCCCAGCGACAGGGCGGTGTCGCCGCCCGTGACGACCTGGACAAGGGCGGAGCGGTTGTAGCGCTTGCCGTTGATCATCACGAGCACCTGGTCGGCGCCGAGGCCGCGCAGCGACGGTGCGCGCACGAAGGTCGAGGCGTCGGAGATGGTGTTCTGCGGGACGTAGAACGACGGGACGAGGTTCTTGACGACGTCCAGCATGTCGGCGGCGGGCTGGCGGGCGAGTTCCTCGCCGCCGAAGACGTCGATCGGAGACGGCGAGTCCACCACCGACCGGTCGGTTCTGCGCGTGCCGAGAACGATGACGGTGTCGACCTCGGTCACGGCTGGCTCAGCCGGTTCGGCCGGTAGATCGGCCGCATTGGCCAGGCTGGCGTACGCCAAGGTCAGAGAAAACGCTGAAATACCCGAAAGCAAAATAGTCCGTGAGCACTTAGTCATGCATACCCCCTCGTGGCGCTATGCGCGCGCGTTTGCTTTCTCCGTGGTGCTTCCCGGTTCGAGTGTTCTTATTTGATAATAAAAGTCGGGCGATACATTCGAAGAATGTCGCAACTGAAACAGTTCGTCAGGCTTGCAACTTGCGCAATAGCTCCCGCCGTCCTCGGGGCGTAACGGGGCCTTCAGGCGCGTCGGCGCCCCTTTGCACGGCGCCCGCCATGATTTTTTGCAGCGCGATGATCATGATTGCGGCGCCAACGAGCAGCCGACGCCAGCTTCAACCCCAGGAGGAGTCGGTCGGGCGCGTCACATGACGGTCAGTCGAACGGAAGCGCGAGCGGAGCGCGCGCCGGGGGGTCTGTCGGTGCGTCGGGCTCGGGGCCGCGCCTAGGCGTGCTCGACCAGCACGCCGGGCCGGGCGGCGTCGAGGCCGAAGGTCACCGGCAGGTGGCGCACGTGCGGGGTCTGCAGGTTCAGGGCCTTGGCGCCGCGGGCGATGGCCAGCTTGCCAAGCGCGGTGGGGCCAAAGCCCGCCTGGACCTTGGGATTGGCGCCCAGCCGGCGGCGCAGCACGCCGTTGGCGTAGATGACGTTGGCGCGCATCAGGGCCGGCGGGGTCATGAATTCGATCGAGATCGAGACGTTCAGCATCGGGCCGTTCTCGATCCGGTGCGGGGCGTTCTGCTTCCAGGTGACCATGGAGCCAGGCGTCAGTTCGACGGCCTGGGCGCCGGCGTCCCACGCGGGCTCGAAGGCGAACTGCTCGGCGGTCTCGCGCAGCACGATCTTCTCCAGGGCCAGTTCGCCGACGTAAGGGTCGGCGACCGGATAGACCCAGACCTTCTTGACGCCCCGGATCTGCCACAGCGACACCAGCGGCACGTCGAGATGGTAGAAGACCTGGGCGTTGGCGCTGCTGATCAGCATGCCGAGATCGCGCTTGAAGGTCTTGAGGCCCGGGACCTCCCTCTCCTTCTCGGCGAAGATCTCGTCGCAGAGGGTGGCGTATTCGGGGACGTGGTCGTTGGTGTGGCGCAGGTTCAGCCAGATGCGGCCGGCCTTGGCGGCCTCCAGCAGCTGGTCGCCCGAGAGGTTGCCCGCCGAGCCCTTGCGCCAGGTGGTCCAGGCCTTGGGATCCTCGCCCATGGTGAAGACGCCCAGCAGCTCGCGCGGATAGCGGTCGAGCAGGCGCGCCAGGCCTTCGTCGTCGAACATCGGCCGCTCGTGCAGGCCGTGCTTGAAGACCAGGTTCTCGCGGCCGAAGGCCTTGGCCTTTTCCGGGGTCCAGTCGTGGATGATGGTCATGACGCCAGCCTCACGCCGAGTGTCCGTAGAAGTGGATCTTGAAGGGGCCCCACCACAGGGTCTTGCCGAGGCCGCGGGCGGCGCGGTCGAGCCATTCGGCCCGGTCGCCGGCGCGGGTCAGCCACTTGAAGCCTGCCACGGCGCCGAACAGGGCGGCCTGGACGACACCGACGACCATCCAGCGGGCGACGCCCGCCCGATCCGGCGGCACGGCGGCAGCGCAGTGGGCCGAGGGGCCCTGGCCGTAGGCGAAGGCGCGGCGGATCGTGTAGTCGAGGGTCAGGCGCTCGGGCAGCGGGTCTTCCCAGACCCAGGCCACCGGCTCCCAGGCGAAGACCGCGCCGGCCGCCTGCATGTGGCCAAACAGCATGTCGTCCTCGCCGCCGATATGGTTGCGCTCGACGGCAAAGGGCGCGAGCGGATCGGGCAGGCTGGAGCGCTTCAGCAGGCTGTCGCCGCAGCCGTAATAGTGGTCGATGACCCCGGCCTGGTCAGGGCCCAGGCGCGAGAAGAACCGCTCCAGATAGTCGCGATGGGCGGCGCCTTCCGGCGCGCGGCCGCGGACGGGTCCGAAGACGACATCGGCGGCATAGCGGTCCTGAGCCGCCAGAAGCGCGGCCAGCCAGCCGGCCGGGGCCTCCTCGTCGTCGTCGAGGAAGGCGATGAACTCGCCTGACGCCTTGGCCATGCCGGCGTTGCGGGCGTTGGCGACGCCGGCGCGGGGCTCGTGCACGTAGTGGACGGGGAACGGCGCTTGCGCGGCCAGGGCCTCGGCGACCGGTTGGGCCGAGGGCGTCTGGTCGTTATCGACGATCACGAGCTCGAGTTCCGAGTGATCCACCCCGGCCTGGGCCAGGACCGAGCGGGCCGCGACGGTGAGCCCGCCGGGCCGACGCTGGGTCGGGATCATGATCGTCACGCGCGCCATCAGATCTCCATCGTCGCGTTGCGGCGGCGGCCCTGGGAGGCGACGGCGTCGACCAGCCCCTTCACGCGCCCGCCCATCGTAAGCTCGGTGCTGGCGATGATGTCCATGCGCCGGCGCAGGCGCGCAACCGGTCCCTGGCCGTTGGCGCCGGCCAGAGCCCAGACGCCTTCGACAGAGTGTGCGACGCGGCCGGCCATGCTGGCCGAGGTGATCGCGCCGTCGGCGATCAGGGTCTGGGTCAGGCCGTAGGAGTGCTTGTAATGGTCGGAGCCGGGACCAAGGTCGTAGCGCGACAGGCCCTGCTCCGGCATGGCCGCGATGGCCCGGGGAAAGAAGATCTGGCCCGGCGACCAAGCGGCGAAGGCCGGATTGGTCGAGGCGATCCACGGATGGTAGGTCGCGCCCTGGCGCACCCCGAAGTGGCCGGCCACCAGCTGGCCGCCGGCGTAGAGGTTGATCATCAGCCCCCGGAAGTCGCCCTCGCGGGTCTCGAAAAGGGTCTGGAACAGGTCGCGCGTCCATTGCGGGCGCAGGAAGTCGTGCACGCCGGTGCGCTCGATCTGCTCGCGCTTCCAGGCGATCAGCTGGTCGAACGACTCCTGGGAGTCGTCGGCGGCCTTCAGCGCTACCTGCCCCATCTCGCGCTCGAGCTTGTTGTCGAGGCGGCGGTAGTTCTTGATCTTCTTGGGGCTGCCCGAGCGGACGGCCTCCAGATAGGCCTCGACGTCCTCGCCGATGTCGATGACGTAGGCGGCGGTCGTCGGCTCGGCGGCGAAGGCGTGGGCCGGATCGACCAGGCCGGTGTAGCGAAATACGGCCAGGTCGGCGGCGCGCAGCACCTGGGCCGCGTCGATCTCGACGCCGGGCTTGGCGATCAGGCCGTGATAGTCGGACAGCGGCGCGCCGATCGGGCGGGCCATGCCGCCAGGGCGGCGATGGTGCGGCAGGAAGCCGATGGTCTCGCCCTCGCGACGGATCACCGCCACCCGCGCGTCCTCGCGCACCCGGCCGACGGCCTGGGTGAAGTCAGGACCCAACAGCGGGCTGGCCAGGGCCGGATCGGCCGCGGCGAAGGCTCGCCACAGGGCCACGTCCGCCTGGGCCATGTCGGCGGGGTGCAGGGTCTCGACTTGCAGCATGTCCACCTGTCCTAATCCGGCTCGGCTAAGGAATGATGGAAACAATTCTGCAACCTCGGGGCCAACCTCAGGATACGAAGGTCGCGCCCAGGATGCGCTCGAGCCAGACCTTATCGGTCTCGTCGAAGGCGGCGGGGCGGTCGGAATCCACGTCGAACACGGCCAGGAGCCGGCCTTGCCCGTCGAACACCGGCACGACGATCTCGCTGGCCGAGCGGGCGTCGCAGGCGATGTGGCCCGGGAAGGCGTGGACGTCGGCGACCAGCTGGGTCTGGCCGGTCTCGGCGGCCGCGCCGCAGACGCCGCGGCCGAAGGCGATGCGCAGGCAGCCCAGCGTGCCCTGGTAGGGGCCGACGACCAGTTCGCGCTCCTTGGCCGGATCGACGACGTAGAAGCCGGTCCAGAAATAGTGGTCGAAGCTGTTGGCCAGCATCGAGGCCACCGTGGCCATGCGGGCCGTCACGTTGCCTTCGCCGTCGAGCACCGAGGCGATCTCGTCGGCCACCTCGGCGTAGCGGGCGGCCTTGTCGGCGGAGAGGGTCTTGTCGTTGAAAGCTTCAGCCATGGTCCGGATATAGCGTGATCGTGCGCGGAAGCGAGCCCCCGCGGACGGCGTTTCCCCAAGCTTCACCGTCCCGATCCGGGCAAGGCCCGGAATGGCACAGCTCCTAGAATTCCTCCCAGTCGCCGGGGCGCGATTGCGGGGCCACCTTCAGGGCGTTGGCGCCCTGGACGTAGCGTTCGCGGAAGGCCTCGCGGCGCGGGGCGGCCGGCTGGCGCGGCGGCGCGCGCAGTTCGCGGACCTCGGCGCCGACCTGGAAGCGGCCGATCAGGCGTTCGAGTTCGGCGGCCTCGCTGGACAGGGCGTGGCTGGCGGCGGTCGACTGCTCGACCATGGCCGCGTTCTGCTGGGTGACCTGGTCCATCTGGTTGACGGCGGTGTTGACCTCGGCCAGGCCGATGGCCTGCTCCTTGGCCGACGAAGCGATCTCGCCGACCAGGGCGTTGATCTCCGAGACCTGCTCCATGATCTGCTGCAGGGTCTCGCCGGTCTCGCCGACCAGGCGCACGCCCTTGCCGACCTCGTCGGTGGAGGCGCGGATCAGGCCCTTGATCTCCTTGGCGGCGTCGGCCGAGCGCTGGGCCAGGGCCCGCACTTCCTGGGCGACGACCGCGAAACCACGTCCCGCCTCGCCGGCCCGCGCGGCTTCGACGCCGGCGTTCAGCGCCAAAAGGTTGGTCTGGAAGGCGATCTCGTCGATGACGCCGATGATCTGGGTGATCGACTGCGACGACTTCTCGATGCCGCCCATGGCCTGGACGGCCTCGGTGACGACCTTGCCGCTCTTCTCGGCGTTGGCCTTGGCGCTCTCGGTCAGCTGGCGGGCGCGCTCGGCGCCGTCAGAGCTCTTCTTCACCGTGGCGGTGATCTGGTCGAGGGCGGCGGCGGTCTGCTCCAGGCCGGCGGCCTGGCGCTCGGTGCGCTGGGCCAGGTCGTCGGAGGCGTGGCTGATCTCGGCGCAGCCGGTGCGGATGCTCTGGGCGGCCGAGAGGATGCCGGCCATGGTCTGCTGCAGGCTCTCGACGGCGGCGTTGAAGTCGCGCGGCATCTTGCGGGCGTCGCCGGCGAAGCCGTCCTCGCGCATGCGCCAGATCAGGTCGCCGTCGGCCAGCTTCTCCATGCCTTCGCCCAGGGTGGCGACGGCGGCGGCCTGGGCCTTGGCGAAGGCCTCGGCTTCTTCGGCGTGGCGTTGGCGCTCGATCTCGGCGGCGGCGCGTTCGGCCTCCTGCTCGGCGCGGCGGCGCTGGCCGTCGGCCAGATCGTGGCGGAAGCCGTCGAGGGCGCGGGCGATGGCGCCGATCTCGTCGCCGCCGGTCACGCCAGGCACCGGCTGGTCGTAGCGACCGGCGCTCAGGGCGTCGACCGACTGGGTCAGGCCCGACAGCGGCTTGCGCACCAGGCTGGCGCTGGCCAGGAACAGGGCCAGCAGCACGGCGCCGGTGATCACCACGCCGCCGACCAGCAGGATCATGGCCAGGCGGTCGGCCGGACCGGTGATGGCCGAGCGCGGCACGTCCATGACCAACACCCAGGTGGTGTTCAGTTCAGGAATGGCGATGGGGCGGACCATCCGCTCCATCTCCTCGTCGCCGACCTTGACGCCGCTGAACAGCGCCGCCTGGCCGCCGCTCAGGGCCGCCTTGACCTTGTCGGCGCCTTCGTCGGCATAGGCCGTGGTGCGCTTGTCGGCGTCGGGGTGGGCCACCCACTTGCCAGCCGCCGACAGCAGCATGACGCGGCCGCCGCCCAGGGGCTTCAGTTGCTCCAGGCGCTTGGAGACGCCGTCCAGCGACAGGTCGACGCCGGTGGCGCCGAGGAACTGGCCGCCGATCATCGCCGGATAGACCACCGAGGTCATCAGCTCGGTCTTGCCGGCGACGGTGTAGGGATAGGGCTCCAGCAGCGCGGCCTTATGGGTGTCGCGCGGGATCGTGTAGTAGGGCTGGCTGTACTCGTTGCCCTCGTTGAGGGGCTGGAACACCACCTTGCCGTCGGCGTGCACCCAGTACGGGGTGAAGCTGCCGTCGGGATTGGCGCCCATCTCGGTCTGGCCGGCGAACTCGGCGTCGCGGCCGTCGAGGGCGTTGGGGGCGGCCATGAACCAACTGCCCATGACGATGGGCGTGGCGTCGGCCTGGGGCCGCAGCATCTCGATATAGGTCTTGCGGTCGCGCAGGCCGGCCGAATGGGCGGCGGCGATCGCGCCGGCGGTCGAGCGCGAGGTGGCCTCGACCCGGCCGATCTCGGTGCGGATCTGCTCGATGGCGTCGTCGGCCACGGCGTCGGCGTAGCGATGCGTCAGCCCCGCCACGATGCCGGAGGTGTGCATCGACACCGCCACGGCGGCCGCGATCAGCAGAAGCCCGATGGCCAGACCCGCCACCGTCACCAGCTTCCACGCGATGGTCAGCCGACCGAACGCCTTCATAAAAGAATCTCCACAGCCCGAGCCTTAAGCTTGGTTGTGGCGCTCGATTCCTAACGGCGCTTTAACCGAGATTAACCTGCGACAATCTGGCGCCTCGCCGCGCTTGCGCGCGACCCCCTCCGGCCCTCTGGGCCACCTCCCCCAGAGGGGGAGGATTTGAGCGCCAAGATGCTCCCCTCTGGGGGAGCTGTCGGCGAAGCCGGCTGAGGGGGACCTACCCCTTCGCCAGCTTGACCAGCTGGACCAGGATCTTCTCGGCCGCGTCCAGGCGCTGAGCCGGCGTATCCCATTCGCCCTTGACCACGACCTTCTGGTCGGGACGAGCCTTCCAGATCAGGTTGTTCTTGCCGATGAACTGCATCAGCGGCAGCGGGTTGGCGAACTCGTCGTTGCGGAAGCTGAGCACCGCGCCCTTGGGGCCGACGTCGATCTTGGCGACATTGGCCTCGCGGCACATGCCCTTGATGCCGACGACCTTGAGCAGGGAGTCGGTCTCGGGCGGCAGCGGGCCGAAGCGGTCGATCATCTCGGCGGCCAGGGCCTCGCGGTCGGCGGCCTTTTCGGCTTCCGACAGGCGGCGGTAGAGCGACAGGCGCACGTTGAGGTCAGGCACGTAGTCGTCGGGGATCATCACGGCCGCGCCGGTGTTGATCTGCGGCGACCAGGCGCGGTCTTCCAGCAGGGCCTCGGCGCCCTGGCGCTCGCGCAAGGCCGCCACCGCGTCCTCCAGCATCTGCTGGTAGAGCTCGACGCCGATCTCCTTGATGTGGCCGCTCTGCTCGTCGCCGAGCAGGTTGCCGCCGCCGCGGATGTCCAGGTCGTGGCTGGCCAGCTGGAAGCCGGCGCCCAGGCTGTCGAGCGATTGCAGCACCTTCAGGCGCTTCTCGGCCGACAGGGTGATCTGCTTTTCGGCGGGCGTGGTCAGGTAGGCGTAGGCGCGGGCCTTGGAGCGGCCGACGCGGCCGCGGATCTGGTAGAGCTGGGCCAGGCCGAACATGTCGGCGCGGTGCACGACCAGGGTGTTGGCCGACGGGATGTCGAGCCCGCTCTCGACGATCGTCGTGGCGAGCAGCACGTCGTACTGGCCCTCGTAGAAGGCGGTCATCACCTCCTCGAGTTGGGTGGCGCTCATCTGGCCGTGGCCGACGACGTACTTGATCTCCGGCACCTGGGTGCGGAGGAACTTCTCGATGTCCTCCAGGTCCTTCAGGCGCGGCACGACGTAATAGGCCTGACCGCCGCGATACTTCTCGCGCAGCAGGGCCTCGCGCACGGTGACGGCGTCGAACGGCGTGATGTAGGTGCGCACCGCCAGGCGATCGACCGGCGGGGTGGCGATGATCGACATTTCCCGAATGCCCGACAGCGCCATCTGCAGCGTCCGGGGGATCGGCGTGGCGGTCAGGGTCAGCATGTGCACGTCGGCGCGAAGCTCCTTGAGCTTCTCCTTGTGCTTGACCCCGAAGTGCTGCTCCTCGTCGACGATGACGAGGCCCAGGTCCTTGAAGGCGACCTGCTTGCTGAGCACGGCGTGGGTGCCGACCACGATCTCCAGCTGACCGTTGGCCAGGCCCTCGCGGGTGTCGGCGGCTTCCTTGCCGGTGACCAGGCGCGACAGGCGGGTGACCTTGATCGGCCAGCCCTGGAAGCGCTCCTTGAACGTCTTGTAGTGCTGGCGGGCCAGCAGCGTCGTCGGGCAGACGATGGCCACCTGCTTGCCGCTCATGGCCACCACGAAGGCGGCGCGCAGGGCGACTTCCGTCTTGCCGAAGCCGACGTCGCCGCAGATCAGGCGGTCCATCGGCTTGCCCGAGGCCAGGTCTTCCAGCACGTCGTGGATGGCGTTGAGCTGGTCGTCCGTCTCCTCGTAGGGGAAGCGGGCGCAGAACTCGTCGAACACGCCCGACGGCGGATCGGTCTCTTCCACCGACTTCAGCGAGCGGGCGGCGGCGATCTGGATCAGGCCCTCGGCCATGATCCGCAGGCGTTCCTTGGCCTTGGCCTTGCGGCCCTGCCAGGCCGCGCCGCCCAGCTTGTCGAGCTGTACGTTCTCGCCGTCGGCGCCGTAGCGGGTCAAAAGGTCGATGTTCTCGACCGGCAGGTAGAGCTTGGCCTCGCCGCCGTACATCAGGTCGAGGCAGTCGTGCGGCGCGCCCTGAACGTCGAGGGTTTTGAGGCCCTCGTAGCGGCCGATGCCGTGGTCGATGTGGACGACGAGGTCGCCGGGCGTCAGGGCGCTGGCTTCAGCGAGGAAGTTGGCGGCGCGGCGCTTCTTGCGCGGGCGGGCCAGGCGGTCGCCGAGGATGTCGGTCTCGGAGATGACGGCCAGGCTGTCGGTCTCGAAGCCGGCGTCGAGCGGCAGGACGACGCGCTGGGGGACCTTCGGATCGTTGGCCTTTGCCGCCTGCCAGTAGCCGGCATAGGGGATCTTCTTGAGGCCGTGGTCGGCCAGCATCGTGCCCAGACGCTCGGACGAGCCTTCCGACCACGAGGCGAAGAGGACGCGTTTCCCCTCCCCGGCCAGCTTTTTGGCGTGGTCGGCGGTGGCCTCGAACAGGTTGACGCTGTCCTGGGCGCGCTCGGCGGCGAAGGTCCGGCCATGCTTGGCGCCCATGTCGACGACGTCGAGCCCCTGGGGCTGGAACGGCGTGAACTGGCGGTGCGGGCGGTCGGAGATCGCCTCGTCCCACTCCTTGGCGGTCAGGTAGAGGGCGTGCGGCTCCAGCGGGCGGTAGGCCGACTTGCGGTCGGCGGCGGCGCGGGCGTCGTAGGCGTCGGCGATCATCGCCAGGCGCTCGTCGCGGGCCTCGCTGACCTGATGGTCGACGCCGACCAGGGTCCCGGCCGGCAGGTAGTCGAAGATGGTCGCCATCCGCTCGTAGAACAACGGCAGCCAGTGCTCCATGCCGGCGCGGCGGCCGCCGTCGCTGACCGCGGCGTAGAGCGCATCGTCGCCCGGCGCGCCGAACAGGCGCACATAGGAGCCGCGGAAGCGCGAGATGGCGTCGGCGTCGAGCAGGGCCTCGCTGACTGGCAGCAGTTCGATCGACTTCAGCTGCTTGGTCGAGCGCTGGGTTTCCGGATCGAAGGCGCGGATGCTCTCCAGGGTGTCGCCGAACAGGTCGAGGCGCACGGGCTCTTCGGCGGCCGGCGGATAGACGTCGATGACGCCGCCACGGATGGCGAACTCGCCGCGCTCGGAGACGGTGGAGGCGCGGACATAGCCGTTGACGGCGAAGTAGCGCTCCAGGTCCTTGATATCGACCGACTGGCCGACCTTGGCGCCGTAGCTGGCGCGCAGCAGCACTTCCTTGGTCGGCACGCGCTGCAGGAGCGCGGGCGCGGCGACGACCAGCATGGCCGCCTTGCCCTCGCCCAGGCCGTTGGCCAGGCGGTGCAGGGTGCACATGCGGGTGGCCGCCACCCCGGCCGAGGGGCCGATGCGGTCATAGGGCAGGCAGTCCCACGAGGGCAGCAGCACCGCCTCGATCTCGGGGGCGAAGAACTTCAGCGCGTCGATGAAGGCGCTGGCCCGGGCCGTGTCACGGGCCACGAACACGGTCAGGCCGCCGCGGGCGCGGGCGATGTCGGCCATAGCCAGGGCGTCGAAGCCCTCGGGCGCGCCGGCCAGGGTCAGGCCGCCGGCGGCCTTGGCGATCTGTTTGGCGTCGTAGGCCATGCTGCTCTTCAAGTATGGGCGAGGAACAACCCGCCGAGATGCAAAGGGTTCAGGCGCCGTCGCCGACAGGCCGCGAGGTGTGGGCCTCGAAGCGGAACTTGCGGATCATGGCCATGATCTCGGTCTCAAAGGCCTCGGGCGTGGCCTCCTGGCCGACGATCCAGGCGTAGATCTCGCGATCGGACTGTTCGAGCAGGGTTTCCAGCACGTCGAGCTGGTCGGGGGTCAGGGTCGGGCCAAGCGTATCCGCGAACGGCCCCAGAATGAGGTCCGCTTCACGGAAGCCGCGATGCCAGGCCCGGAACTTCAGCCGCCGAAGGCGGGCGTCGTGATCGATGGTCATGCGGCCGCCGATATAGAGCGCGCCGCCGCCGGGCGCCAGCTTTGCGGCGTCGATTGACCGCGCCTGCTGACGGCTTTAGGCGCGAGGGCATGGCTTCCTTGATGATCCAGGGCTGTGGCTCCGACGTCGGCAAATCGACCCTGGTGGCGGGGCTGTGCCGACTTTTCGCCAATCGCGGGCTCGTGGTTCGGCCGTTCAAGCCGCAGAACATGTCCAACAACGCGGCCGTCACCGCCGACGGCGGCGAGATCGGGCGGGCCCAGGCGTTGCAGGCCGTGGCCTGCCGTACGCCGGCCAGCGTGCACATGAACCCGGTGCTGCTCAAACCCCAGAGCGATGTGGGCGCCCAGGTGGTGGTGCAGGGCCGTGTGGTCGGAAACTACAAGGCCCGGGCCTTCCAGGGACTGAAGCCGGGCCTGCTGGCCACGACGCTGGACAGCTACCGAAGGCTGGCGGCCGAGGCCGATCTCGTGCTGGTCGAGGGCGCGGGCAGTCCGGCCGAGACCAACCTGCGGGCCGGCGACATCGCCAATATGGGCTTCGCCCACGCCGCCGACGTGCCGGTGGCTCTGGTCGGCGACATCGACCGGGGGCACGTGATCGCCGCCCTGGCCGGGGCGCACCTGGTGCTCGACGAGGCCGACCGGGCGCGGATCAAGGGCTTCATCATCAACAAGTTCCGGGGCGATCCGGCCTTGTTCGATGACGGGCGGACCGAGGTCGTGAAGCGGACGGGCTGGCCGGACCTGGGCATGGTCCCCTGGCTGCCGCCGGTGCGGTTCCTGCCGGCCGAGGACGCCGTGGTGCTGGAACGCGCCGCCGCTCCTGTCGAGGGCCGCAGGGCCAAGGTGGTTGTGCCGATGCTGTCGAGGATCGCCAATTTCGACGACTTCGACCCGCTGCGGAACGATCCGGCGATCGATCTCGAGTTCCTGCCGCCAGGCGGCGTGCTGCCGGCCGACGCCGATCTGGTGATCCTGCCGGGGACCAAGGCGACGCTGGCGGATCTGGCCTTCCTGCGCGCCAACGGCTGGGACGTCGACATTCTGGCCCATGCCCGGCGCGGCGGCCGGGTGCTGGGCGTCTGCGGCGGCTACCAGATGCTGGGCCGGACGGTGAGCGATCCGGACGGCGTCGAGGGCGCGCCGGGGTCCGCGGCGGGGCTTGGCCTGCTGGACGTCGAGACCGTGCTGGCCGGCGACAAGACGGTGCGGCCGGTCACCGGCAGGCTGGCCGACGGCGGGGCCTTCGAGGGCTACGAGATCCATGTCGGCCGCACGACCGGCCCCGGGACCGCGCGGCCGCTGCTGACCATCGATGGCCACGGCTCGGACGGCGCCGTCTCGGCCGACGGCAGGATCGCCGGCGGCTACGTGCATGGCCTGTTCGACAAGGCCTCGGCGCGAGCCGCCCTGCTCGCCCCGCTCGGCGTGACGGCCGACGGCCTGGACCAGTCGGCGCGGGTCGATGCGGCGCTCGACGAAATCGCCGAGATACTGGAGCGGTCGCTGGACATCGCCGCCATCGCCCGCATCGCCGGGCTGCCCTAGCCGGTTTTCCTGGCCCCGGCCGTCACCGGCGGCCAGACTACGCTGACGAATCCCGATCAGGAGCCGACATGCCGCGACGCGCTGTATCCGCCCTGCGCGCCTTCCTGCGCAGCGAAGCCGCCGGCGGGGTGCTGCTGATGATCGCGGCGGCGGCGGCGCTGGTCGTGGCCAACTCGCCGCTGGCGGACGGCTATTTCCACGCCCTGCACGCCTATCTCGGCCCGCTGTCGGTCGAGCACTGGATCAATGACGGGCTGATGGCGGTGTTCTTCCTGCTGGTGGGCCTGGAGATCAAGCGTGAGGTCGTCGACGGCGAGCTCTCGACCTGGCCCCGCCGCGCCCTGCCCGGCTTCGCGGCCCTGGGCGGGATGGTCGTTCCGGCCCTGATCTACCTGCTGATCGCCCGCGACGCGCCGGACGTGCGGGCCGGCTGGGCGATCCCGGCGGCGACCGACATCGCCTTCGCGCTAGGGGTCCTGTCGCTGCTGGGGCCGCGCGTGCCGGGCGCGCTGAAGATCTTCCTGGCGGCGCTGGCGATCATCGACGACCTGGGCGCGATCCTGATCATCGCGATCTTCTACACCGACCACCTGACCCTGTGGGCGCTAGGCGGGGCGGCCGTCGTGCTGGCCGCGCTCGTCGCGCTGAACCGGCTGAAGGTGACGGCGCTGTGGGTCTATCTGCTGCTGGGCGCGGTGCTGTGGGTGCTGTTCCTCAAGTCGGGGATCCACGCGACGTTGGCCGGCGTGCTGCTGGCCATGACCATTCCGCTGTCGCCCGACCACGGCCGCTCGCCGCTGCACAAGCTGGAGCACGGGCTCAATCCGTGGGTGGCCTATCTGATCGTGCCGGTCTTCGGCTTCGCCAATGCGGGCGTCGCCCTGGGCGGCCTTTCCGCCTCGGCCCTGGCCGCGCCGCCGACGCTGGGCGCGGCGCTGGGCCTCTTTCTGGGCAAGCAGGTCGGCGTCTTCGCCTTCAGCGCCGCCGCCATCGGACTGGGGCTGGCGCGCAAGCCGTCGGGGGTGAACTGGGGCCAGCTCTACGGCGTCGCGGCGCTATGCGGGGTGGGCTTCACCATGAGCCTGTTCATCAACAACCTGGCCTTCGACGCCGAGCTGCTGCGCGAGGAGACCAAGATCGGCGTGCTGGCCGGCTCGCTGGCGTCGGCTCTGCTGGCCTGGCTGATCTTCGCTCTATACGCCCGCAAGGCTGGCGCGGGGGCGCCGGCGGGTCCACAATGAGCCGACGTCCCGCCGGGAGCATCGCCATGCTGCGCGCCTTCCTCGCCGCCGCCCTGCTGGCCGCGCCGACCGCCGTCCTGCCCGCGACCGCGTGGGCCCAGGCGCCGATCGTCGCCGCCGTCGAGGTGACGATCGGCCCGGACCTCGCCGCCAAGGCGGACAAGCTGGGCGCGCGTGAGTTCGATTACCTGACGGCGGACCTTAAAAGGACAGTCGAGCGTCGGCTCAGCGCCCGGGGGGCTCTGTCGCCCGCCGGCGGCCAGCTGAAGCTGATCATCGACGACGCCCAGCCCAACCGCCCGACGCCCAAGCAATTGGGCGACAAGCCCGGCCTGTCGCTGGAAAGCTTCAGTCTGGGCGGCGCGAAGATATCGGGCGAGTACGTGGCCGCCGACGGCGTTCGCTCGCCGATCCGCTACAGCTGGTACGAGAACGACATCCGCCAAGCGGCCTTCAACCTCACCTGGAGCGACGCCGAAACCGCCTTCGAACGCCTGGCCCGTCGGCTGGGCGAGGGAAAACTGGCGCAGGACTAGGATTCGCACAGGTCTCCGTAAAACCCCCGCGAAAGCAGGGGTGAGGTGAAGAAGGCGCGGATCCGGTCCCCTCGCTTGCCAGACGCCTCGACGCAGCGTCTGATCGCCGTTCAGTGAGGCGCTGCGTAATGCGCCGGGGAGGAAGCATGAGCGCCGCGCCACGACGATCGAACGCCGTCCTGGCGGCCTATGCCTCGCCCACCCTGCCGCTTGCGGGCCTGGGCCTGCCGCTGGTGGTCTACCTGCCTGAGTATTACGTCAGCGAGCTTGGCCTTTCGCTGTCGGTCGTCGGGACAGCCTTCCTGCTGGTGCGATTGGCCGACATCATCCTGGATCCGATCCTGGGCGGCCTGATGGACCGCACGCGGACCCGCTGGGGCCGCTTCCGGCCCTGGCTGATCGCCAGCGCACCGTTGCTGATGGCGGCGTCCTACGCCCTGTTCATGGCCAAGCCCGGGATCGGACCGGTCTTCCTCTGGGCCTGGCTGATCATCGCCTATGTCGGCTTCTCGATGGCGGTGCTGGCGCAGACGGCCTGGGGGGCGGTGCTGTCGCCTGACTACCAGCAACGCTCACGGATCTATGGGTTCTGGGGCGCGGGCAACGTGATCGGCATGATCCTGGTGCTGCTGCTGCCGCCGCTGATGGCCTTCGCCTTCAAGGGGAACCACGCCTCGGGGATCGCGGCAATGGGCTGGTTCATCATCGTGCTGACGCCGCTGACGGCGCTGCTGGCCAGCGTGGTCGTCGGCGAACCGGCCGCGCCGCCCCAGCGCCACGAGGCGGGTCTCAAGCAGTATCTGGGCCTGCTGACACGCCCCAGCGTGCAGAAGCTCTTGGCGGCCGACCTGCTGATGGGCCTGGCGCCCGGCATCGGCGGGGCGCTGTTCTTCTTCTTCTTCGAACGGATCAAGGGCATCCCCAAGGACCAGGCGGGGATCCTGCTGCTGATCTATTTCGTCGCCGCCCTGGCCGGCGCGCCGCTGTGGCCCTGGCTGGCCAAGACCCTGGGCAAGCACACCGCCCTGGCCATCGCCGGGATCATGTACGCCGTCTTCCAGATGGCCGCGATCCTGACGCCCCCGGGCATGAACCTGTTCGGCGTGGCGGTGCTGGTGCTGGCCGGCCTGCCCTATTCGGCCGCGCCGCTGCTGGTGCGCTCGATGATGGCCGACATCGGCGACGAGGAGCGGCTCAACACCGGCGTCGACCGCACCGGCCTGCTCTACGCCGTCGTCAACGGCACGGTGAAGCTGGGCTTCGCCCTGGCCATCGGCGTCTTCCTGGTGCTGGAGAAGCTCGGCTTCGATCCCAAGGTGCCCAGCGCCCAAGGCGACGCGGCGCTGGTGGCGCTCTACACCGTCGTACCGGCGGCGCTCGGGGTGCTGGTCTGCCTGATCATCGTGCGCTATCCGCTGGACGCCAGACGCCACGCCGAGATCCGCGCCCAACTGGACGCGCGGGACGCGGCCGACGCCGCCACCGCCGCAGACACGAGCCCGCATGACCGCCGCCCCGACCCCAGCCCCGCGTCCTCTGCAGCCGAGTGAGGAGCATCCGCTCTTCACCCTGGTGGAGATCATGGCTCGCCTGCGCGACCCCGACCACGGCTGCCCGTGGGACGTGGAGCAGACCTTCGCGACCATCGCGCCCTACACGGTCGAGGAGGCCTACGAGGTCGCCGACGCCATCGAGCGGAACGACCTGTCGGATTTGAAGGAAGAGCTGGGCGACCTGCTGCTGCAGGTGGTGTTCCACTCGCGGATGGCGCAGGAACAGGGCGCGTTCGACCTGGCCGGCGTGGCCCAGTCGATCTCCGACAAGATGATCCGCCGGCACCCGCACGTGTTCGGCGACCACGCCTATGACGATCTGGCCGACCAGAAGGCCGGTTGGGAAGAGCTCAAGGCGCAGGAGCGCAAGGCCAAGAAGAAGGGCGGCGTGCTCGACGACGTCCCGGCCGGCCTGCCCGCCCTGACCCGCGCGGTGAAGCTGACCAAGCGCGCCGCCCGCGTCGGCTTCGACTGGCCCTCCACCGACGAGGTGCTGGCCAAGCTGACCGAGGAAGTGGCCGAACTGCAGGTCGAGATCGACGCCGGCGATCAGGCCAAGGCCCGCGAGGAACTGGGCGACATCCTGTTCGTCTGCGCCAACCTGGCCCGCAAGCTCGACGTCGAGCCCGAGGACGCCTTGCGCGCCACCAACGCCAAGTTCGCCCGCCGCTTCGCGTTCATCGAGGCGGAACTGGCCAAGGACGGGCGGACGCCGGACCAGTCGGACCTGGCGGAGATGGACGCGCTGTGGGACGCGGCGAAGGCGGCGGAGAAGAAGTGACCTTCTCCCATAGGGAGAAGGCCAGGTCTCACTCCCCGATCGGCATCACCCAGACGGTCGGAAACTGCCGCTCGAAGCGGCCCTGCGCTTGGGGGTCCATGCGGGCCACCAAGTGCACTTCGCCGTCCTCGCGATCGTCGCGCTCGACCACGCGGCCGTTGCGGTAGATCCAGGCCAGGGCCTCGCCGTCGGCCGGCGACAGGCGCAGGGCGATGGGCGGGGTGTCGTCGATCAGACCGCCGACGCGCTTGAGCAACTCGGCGCAGCCCTCGCCAGTGACGGCAGAGACCGCCGAGGCGTCTGAGCGCTTGGCGCGGCCTTCGAGGATCTCGCGCTCCTCGCCGTCGACCAGATCGATCTTGTTCCAGACCTCGACGACGGTCTTGCCCTCGTCGGCCGTGACCTTCAGCTCCGTCAGGACCGCCTGGACGTCGCGGGCCTGCGAGTCGGTGTCGGGATTGGCGACGTCGCGGACGTGCAGGACGACGTCGGCCTCCTGCACCTCCTCGAGGGTGGCGCGGAAGGCCTCGACCAGTTCGTGCGGCAGGTCGGAGATGAAACCCACCGTGTCCGACAGGATGGCCGGACGGCCGTCGGGCAGCTTGACCGTCCGCAGGGTCGGGTCGAGCGTGGCGAACAGCATGTCCTGGGCCACGACCTCGGCGTTGGTCAGGCGGTTGAACAGGGTCGACTTGCCGGCGTTGGTGTAGCCGACCAGCGCCACGGTCGGGTACGGGACCTTCTTGCGGGCGCTGCGGTGCAGGGTGCGGGTGCGCCGCACCTCTTCCAGCTCGCGCTTGAGCTTGCCGATCGTGCCGGCGATCAGGCGCCGGTCGAGTTCGATCTGGGTTTCGCCGGGGCCGCCGGTGGCGCCAGTGCCGCCGCGCTGGCGTTCCAGGTGGGTCCAGGTGCGGACGAGGCGCGAGCGCTCGTAGTCGAGCCGCGCCAGTTCGACCTGCAGCTTGCCTTCGCGCGTGCGGGCGCGACGGGCGAAGATCTCGAGGATCAGGCCCGTGCGGTCGACGACCTTGACCCCCAGGCCGCGCTCGAGATTGCGCTGCTGGACGGGGGTGAGCTGGTCGTCGAACACGGCGACGTCGATATGCTCGACCTCGCAGATCGCCTTGAATTCCTGGATCTTGCCGCTGCCGAACAGGGTGGCGGGCGTGACGGTGCGCAACGGCGCGATGGCCGTTTCGACAACGTCGAGATCGAGGGCTACGGCGAGGCCGACGGCCTCTTCGAGACGCGCCTTGGGATCGCGCGCCTCGAGAGCGGCCTGCCCACGAGCAGGCCGCACCGGGTGGATCACGAACGCCTTAAGGATCGGGTCGGCGTGATCGATAAGTCCATCGGGGGACTTAGATGTGGATTTTGACAAAAGAGCCTTGGACTTAGTCGTCTTGATCGGCGCTCGGCTCGTACAGCTGAACGGGCTGAGCCGGCATGATCGTCGAGATGGCGTGCTTGTAGACCAGTTGCGACTGGCCGTCGCGGCGCAGCAGGACGCAGAAGTTGTCGAACCAGCTGACCACGCCCTGCAGCTTTACGCCGTTGACCAGGAAGATGGTGAGCGGCGTCTTGGACTTGCGCACGCTGTTCAGGAAGGTGTCCTGAAGGTTTTGTTTCTTGTCGGCGGACATTGGGGATTCCCCTCTCGTTGATTTCGGAGGGCAACACGCCCTCCACACAAACAAGTTCATGCTAGAGCATTTTTCGCCGTTGGACATGGCCTTCGGCGAAAAATGCACGCGTGGCGGCGAGGAAGCTTAGATCGCTCCCGCCTTCGCCCGCTCGATATAGGCGCGCCGCAGCCGGCTCGCCACCGGCCCGACCGTTCCATCCCCGATCTTGTCGCCGTCGATGCTGACGATCGGCGTGACCAGGCTGCCGGCGCCGGTGATGAAGGCTTCCCGGGCGGTCTTGGCCTCTTCCACGGTGAACGGCCGCTCCTCGACCGGCAGGCCAGTCTCGGCGATGACGTCCAGCAGGGTCAGGCGGGTGACGCCGCGCAGGATGTTGGCCTGGGTGTCGCGGGTGCGCAGGCGACCTTCGGCGTCGACGATCCAGGCGTTGGACGAGGCGCCTTCGGTGACCAGGCCCAGGTCGTCGACGAACCAGGCCTCGATGGCGCCGCGCTCGCGAGCGGCCTGCTTGGCCAGGGCGTTGGGCAGCAGGCCGATGGTCTTGATGTCGCAACGGCCCCAGCGGTTCTCGGGCACGGTGACGACGCCGGAGCCCTTGGCGGCCTTGGCCTCGGCGGCGGCGCGATCCACCGAGCGGGCGGTGATCACCACGGCCGGCGGCACTTCCGGATTGGGGAAGGCGTGGTCGCGCTTGGCGACGCCGCGGGTCACCTGCAGGTAGACGAGGCCCTCGCGCACCTGATTGCGGCGGATGGCCTCGCGCAGCACGATGGTCAGCGCCGCCTCGCTCATCGGGTGGGCGATGCGCAGCTCGTCCAGACTGCGCCGCAGGCGGGCGAAGTGGCCGGCGGCGTCGGCCAGCTTGCCGTCGAACACCGCCCAGACCTCATAGACGCCGTCGGCCAGCTGGTAGCCGCGGTCCTCGATGTGCACGGCGGCCTGGCCGTGACGAACGAAGCGGCCGTTGACGTAAGCGAAACGCGACATCGGGGTCCTTACTCTTCTTCCTCGCCGCGGCCGCCGGCCACGCCCAGGGACTTCAGCTTGCGGTGCAGGGCCGAGCGCTCCATGCCGATGAAGTTGGCCGTGCGCGAGATGTTGCCGCCGAACCGCAGGATCTGGGCGTTGAGATATTCGCGCTCGAACAGTTCGCGGGCTTCGCGCAGCGGCAGGGCGATGATCCGCTCGGCGCCGATCGCGCCCGAACCGCCGCTGGAGGGCTGGTCCGCCGCGTTCAGCATGTCGGCGGTGATCAGGTCGCCGGGCTCGCCCGCCGCCAGGATCAGCATCCGCTCGACGTTGTTGCGCAGCTGGCGGACGTTGCCCGGCCACGCCTGGACCTGAAGCGTCGCCAGGGCGTCTTCGCCGAGGCGACGGCGCTGCATGCCGGTGGCCTCGGAGATCCGCTCGACGAAATAGCTGATCAGCTCGGGGATGTCCTCGCGCCGCTCGGCCAGGCCGGGCACGCGCACGGGCACCACGTTGAGGCGGTGGAACAGGTCCTCGCGGAAGCGACCGGCGGCGATCTCCTCGCGCAGGTCGCGCGAGGTGGACGAGATCACGCGAACGTCGACCTGCACGTCGTTGTCGCCGCCGACGCGGCGAAAGCGCTGCTCGACCAGCACCCGCAGGATGCGGCTCTGGGTCTCGCGCGGCATGTCGGCCACTTCGTCGAGATAGAGGGTGCCGCCGTGGGCGCGCTCGAACACGCCGATCTTGCGCGGACGACCGTTCTCGCCCTCCTCGCCGAACAGTTCGACGTCGAGGCGTTCGGGGGCCATGCCGGCCGAACTGACGGCGACGAACTCGGCCTTGGTGCGGGCGCTGGCGCTGTGGATCAGCCGGGCGACCAGCTCCTTGCCCGAGCCGGGCGGACCGGCGACCAGCACGCGGCTGTTGGCCGGGGCGACCTTGGCGATCATCTGGCGCAAGGCCTGGGCGGCCTGCGACTTGCCCATCAGGCCGTCGGAGGCGAAGCTTTGGGCCCGCAGGCGGCGGTTCTCGCGCTTGAGGTTGGTCGCCTCCAGCGCGCGCTCGACCACCAGCAGCAGCCGGTCGGACTTGAACGGCTTCTCCAGGAACTCGTAGGCGCCGCGCTTGATGGCGCTGACGGCGGTCTCGATGTTGCCGTGGCCCGAGATCATGATCACCGGCAGGTCGGCGTCGAGCGTCTTGATCATGTCGAGCAGCTCGAGACCGTCCATACCGCCGCCCTGCATCCAGATATCGAGGATCAGCAGGGCCGGCTTGCGGGCGCGGATGGCCGCCAGGGCCTGGTCGGAATCGGCGGCCGTACGAACGGCGTAGCCTTCGTCCTCCAGGATCCCGGCCACCAGATCGCGGATGTCGACTTCATCGTCGACCACCAGCACGTCGGCGCTCATGTCATCTCCTCTACGCCGTGGACGGAAGGCGCGGCGGCGAGCCGCGCCGACGCCGGGAACTTCAGGACGACGCGCGCGCCGGCGTGGCCGTGCGCGTCGGTGAGGACCAGCTCGCCGCCGTGGTCCTCCATGATCCGCTTGACGATGGCCAGGCCTAGGCCCGTGCCCTTCTCGCGGGTGGTCACATAGGGTTCGGCCAGCCGGTCGCGATCCTTGGCGGGCAGGCCGACGCCGTTGTCCTCGACGACGATGCACAGGTTGTCGTCGTCGGAGACCAGGGTCGCGTCGATGTGGCCGCGCGGCTCGGGCGTCGCGTGACGACGCGCGCCCACGGCCTCGCCGGCGTTCTTCAGGATGTTGGTCAGGGCCTGGCCGATCATGCGGGCGTCGCAATTGACCCAGACCGCCCCGCCCGGCTCGTCGATGACGACGTCGGTCTCGACGTCGACCACCCGCTGGGCGAAGACGCCGGCCCGCAGCAGTTCGGCCACGTCGGCCGGCGCGAAGCGCGGCGCGGGCATGCGAGCGAAGGCCGAGAACTCGTCGACCATCCGGCCGATGTCGCCGACCTGGCGGATGATGGTGTCGGTGCAGCGGTCGAAGGTCTCGAGATCGCCGGTGATGTCCTTGCGGTACTTGCGGCGGATGCGCTCTGCCGACAGCTGGATCGGGGTCAGCGGGTTCTTGATCTCGTGGGCGATGCGGCGGGCGACGTCCTTCCAGGCGGCGTTGCGCTGGGCGGCCATCAGGCGGGTGACGTCGTCGAAGGTCAGGACCTGGCCCTCGGCGGCGTGGCCGGCGGCGCGCACACGCAGGCGCAAGGTCTCGCCGCCGCGCACGACGTCGATCTCGACCTCGGCGTTGGGACGGCCCTGGCTGATCTCTTCCAGCACCTCGGCGAACTCGGGGGCGGCCTCGACGAGATCCTGGCCCACGGCCTCGTCGTCGAGCGCCAGCAGCGCGCCGGCGCGGCGGTTCAGGGCCGAGATCCGCCCCGCGCCGTCCAGGCTGATGACCCCGGCGCTGACGCCCGACAGCACGGTCTCGATGAACTGGCGGCGCGACTCGGCGTCAAGGCTGGCGGCCTTCAGCGCGGCCTGCTGGGCCTGAAGATCGGCCGTCATCATGTTGAAGGCGTTGGACAGGGCCCGGATTTCCTCGGGGCCGAGCTCGACGTCGACCCGCGCATCCAGATCGCCGGCCGAGACGCGGCCGGCCGCCTGGACGAGGCCGGAGACGGGCGCGGCGATCGAGTTGGCGGCGGCGATCCCGACCCAGACCGCGGCGACCAGCACCAGCAGCGCGGTCTCGGCGTAGCTGAGGCCGAAGATCGCCTGGATGCGGGCCCGGTTCTCGGCGGCGTCGCGATAGGAGATCAGCGACTCTTCGGACTCGATCAGGTGGGCCAGGATGCCCTTGTCGATCGGCCGGGCGATGTAGAGGTAGCCGTCCTCGAAGCCCTTGAGCTTGTAGAGCGCCCGGAACAGGTCTTCGGACACGAAGCGCTGCGAGGTGATCTCGCCGGTGTCGGTCCAGCGGAAGCTGGAGGGCGGCGGGGCCAGGAACGGCGGAGCGTTCTCGGCCTCGGCCCGGGCGAGAATCCGGCCGTCGCGGTCGAGCACGTAGGCGGCCGAGAAGCCGTTGTCGTCGGCGAGGTTCTTCAGGAAGTGGCCGAAGGCGACCGGCGACTCGGCCATGGCTGGGGCGGCGGTGTTCAGCATGCCGGCCATCGGGCCCATGTGCTGGCTGATATAGGCCGTCTGCTCGGAGACGTAGGAGCGCGCCACGGTGGCCGAGTTCTCGACCACGGTCGTCACCCGCTTGCTGAACCAGCCGTCGACGCCGCGGTTGACCAGCACCCCGAAGAACAGGGCCACGATCACGGCCGGGGCCACGGCGGCCACCGAGAACAGGCCGACGAAGCGCAGGTGCAGGCGCGCGCCGGCGTCGCTGGAACGGGCGTCGATCAGGTCGAGCAGCCGCCAGCCGACGATGGCCGCGATGCAGAGGATGAGGGCCAGGTTGAAGCCCAGCACCACCAGGATCACGGTGCTGGCCGGTCCGATCGGTCCGGTGGTCGGCGGCGACGAGGCCAGGCCCACGCCGGTGGCCGTGAGTACGGCCGCCAGGGCGTAACCGCCGCCGAGGACGTAGCGTGACCTCAGAAGCTCACGCCACCAGAGCCGGCTGAAGCGGCGCGGGCGGTCTTCCGATTCCGAAACTGACGGGATCGACGACATCGGGTTGAGTTTAGGGCGGGGTGTGCCCCAAACTCAACACCCATGTGCTGAAAAAGCGTCAGCAACCAAATCCGTTGAACGCCTAGCGGCGACCGCGGCTCATCTCGACGCCCAGATCCTGGATCTTCTTGCGCAGCGTGTTGCGGTTCAGGCCGAGGATTTCGGCCGCCCGCACCTGGTTGCCGCGCGTGGCCGACAGGGTCAGCTGGATCAGCGGACGTTCGACCTCCTGCAGCACGCGGTCGTAGAGACCGGCGGCGGGAACGCCGTCGGGCTGCTCGGCGAAGTGAGAGGCCAGGTGGCGCTCGACCAGGGCCGCCAGCGTGACCGGGCCTTCGTCGGCGCGGGGCGCGGGCGAATGGTCCTGCAGCTCGCGATCGACGATGCGGGCGGTGATCAGCTCCTCGGCGTAGAGGGCGCACATCCGCCGGATCAGGTTCTCCAACTCGCGCACGTTGCCGGGCCAGGAGTGGCTCTTCATGCGGTCGAGCGCGCTCTGGTCGATGGTCTTGGCCGGCAGGCCTTCGCGGTTGGCCCGCAGCAGGAAGGTGCGGGCCAGGTCCGGGATGTCCTCCGAACGGTCGCGCAGCGGCGGCAGGCGCACGGGGGCGACGTTCAGGCGGAAGAACAGGTCTTCGCGGAACAGGCCCTGCTGGATCAGGCCGCGCAGGTCGCGATTGGTGGCCGCGATGATGCGGACGTTGGGACGACGGCCGGTCTTGGGGTTCACGACCGGCTCGGTGCCGTCGATCACGCGCAGCAGGCGGGTCTGGGCGTCGAGCGGCATGTCGCCGATCTCGTCGAGGAACAGGGTGCCGCCGTCGGCTTCCACGAGACGGCCAAGGTCGCCCTCCCCGCGGCCGAACAGCTCGGTCTCGACCCGCTCGCGCGGCACGGCGGCCAGGTTCAGGACCACGAACTTGCCGTCGCGGCGGCGACCCAGGTCGTGCAGGGCGCGGGCGACCAGCTCCTTGCCGGTGCCGCTTTCGCCGAGGATCAGCACGGTGAGGTCGGCCCCGACCAGGCGGGCGATGGTGCGATAGACCTCCTGCATCGGCGCCGAGCGACCGATCAGCGGCAGGCGCTCGTCGCGCATGGCGCGGGCCTGGGCCTTGGAGGCCTCGGCGTCGGCCGGACGCGACAGGGCGCGGCGGGCCGCGGCGGTAACGTCGTCGAGGTCGAACGGCTTGGAGACGTATTCGAAGGCCCCGGCGTCGGCGGCGTTGACCGCGGTCAGCAGGGTGTTCTGCGCGCTCATCACGATGATCGGCAGCTTCGGGCGCTCCTTGCGGATGCGCGGCAGCACGTCGAACACGTTCTCGTCGGGCATCATCACGTCGGTGACGACGAGATCGCCCTCCCCGTCGCTGACCCACTTGAGCAGGGTGGTGGCGTTGCCGGTGGCCCGGACCTGGTAGCCCAGACGGGTGAAGGCCTGGCTGAGGACGAGACGAACCGAAGAGTCGTCGTCAGCGATCAGAATCTTCTTGTTGGCGGCGTTCATCTACTCACGCGTCTCCCAAGGAGGGTTCGGGCGCCACAGGCAGCAGCACGCGGAACACGGTGCGGCCGGGCTCGGATTCGAAATCGATCAGGCCGCCATGGGCCGTCACGAGCTTGGTGACCAAGGCCAGGCCAAGGCCGGTGCCGTTGGCCTTGGTGGTCACGAAGGGCTGGAACAGGTGCTCGCGCAGGCTCTGGGGCACGCCTGGCCCGTTATCCTGCACGCGGATCTCGATCGGCGCGCTGGAGGCGGGCTTGCCGTCCACGCCCCGCACCCGCACGCCGGGGCGCCAGGCGGTGTGGATGACCAGCTCGCCACGACCGTCGCCGCGCATGTGGGCGGCCTCGGAGGCGTTTTTCACCAGGTTCAGGAAGATCTGGATCAGATGGTCCTCGTCGCCCCAGACCGGCGGCAGCGAGGGATCGTACTGCTCGCGGAAGCGCAGGCCGTCGGCGACGCCATTGACTACCAGCGCCCGCACGCGGTCGAGCACCTGGTGGATATTGACCGCCTCGCGCGGGGTCGGGGCCTGGTCGGAGAAGGCCTCCATGCGGTCCACCAGGCGGCGGATGCGGTCGGTCTCGTCGACGATCAGCTGGGCCAGCGGCTGGTCGGCGGCGCTTGCGCCGGTCTTCAGCAGCTGGGCCGCGCCGCGGATGCCGGCCAGCGGGTTCTTGATCTCGTGGGCCAGCATGCGGCCAAGGCCGACGACCGAGCGCAGGCCCGCCGCGTCGGCGGCGTTCTCGACGCCCAGCGCGCCCTTGACGTGCAGGGTCAGCAGCACCGAGCCGTCGCCCAGGGGCGAGGCGGCGCCGTCGGCCTCGAACGGCGGCTGGCCGAAGAGATTGACCTCGACCCCGTGCTCGCGGACCAGCGCGCCTTCGAACACGGCGCGGTCCATCAGCGAGACCAGCACCGAGCCGGGCGGCAGGGCGGCGCGGAAGCGGCCGCGAGCCAGCAGCGACAAGCCGTGGCCGAACAAGGCCTCGGCGGCCTCGTTGACGGCCACCAGGGCGCCGTCGCGGTCGACGACCAGGGCTGGCTCGGGGCTCAGCTCGAAGGCGGCGGCCTTCAGGGCGTCCAGCGCGGGACCGGTAATGGCGCGGGCGCGGTCGGTCATGCGGCGATCCTTCCGCCGGCGAGCCAGAGATCGGCCAGGGCCGCCTCCAGAACAACCGGATCCTCTATGCGACAAAGGCTGGCGCGCGCCTGGCGGCGCGCTTCGGCGCTCTCCGGCCACGGCGCGGCCTCGATGTAGGACGCCAGGTGCTTGCGGAACATCTTGAGGCCCAGGCGATCGCCGTAGAAGGCGAGGCTGCGACGGAAATGGGTCAGGACGATCGCCAGGCGCTCGTCGACGCCCGGTTCGACGAAGTCGCGGCCGTCCAGGGCCGACTCGATGGCCTGGGCGATCCAGGGACGGCCATAAACGCCCCGACCGATCATCACGCCGTCGGCGCCCGATTGCTCAAGGGCGCGGCGAGCGCTGTCAGCGTCGGTGATGTCGCCATTGACCAGGACAGGCACGGAGACAGCGTTCTTGACCGCCGCGACGGCGGACCAGTCGGCCTCGCCCTTGTAGAACTGGCAGCGGGTGCGGCCGTGCACGGTGATGGCGCGGGCGCCGACGGCTTCGGCGCGGGCGGCGATCTCTGGCGCGTTGCGGCTGGCGTCGTCCCAGCCCAGGCGCATCTTGACGGTGACAGGCACGTCGACGGCCTCGACGGCGGCGGCGACCAGGGCCTCGGCCAGGTCCGGCTCGCGCATCAGGGCCGAACCCGAAGCCGCGCCGGCGGTGACTTCCTTGGCGGGACAGCCGAAGTTCAGGTCGATGATCTCGGCCCCGGCTTCAGCCGCCAGGCGGGCGCCGTGCGCCATGTGCTCCGGATCGCGGCCGACAAGCTGTACGACCATCAGCGGCAGGCCTTCGCCGACGGCCGCGCGGCGGACGACGTCGGGCCGGCCCTTCGCGAATTCCGCGCAGGCGACCATTTCGGTGGCCACGTATGAAGCGCCGAGGCGCGTGGCCGTTTCTCTGAACGGAAGGTCGGAAACGCCTGTCATAGGCGCAATCCACACCCGTCCGGGCACCGTGACGGCGCCGACTGCGAGCTGCTTGCTCATTTTATGATCATCCCCACCGCTGTGTTTTTAGGCACATTGTGCAGCGCAGTAAAGCCCTCCGTTCGCTGGACATGCGCGACGACAACGTTAGACACGGGCCATGACCTTCTCAGCCGTCGTCGTCGCCGCAGGCAGCGGAACCCGTGCCGGACCCGGCCAGGCCAAGCAGTGGCGGGATCTGGCGGGAAAGCCGGTCCTGCGCTGGTCGGTCGAGGCCTTGCTGGCGGCCGGGGCCGCCGATCTCGTAATCGTTACCGATCCCACCATGCAGGACATCCTGGGCAAAACCTTGGCCGGCCTGGACGGCTGGCGGTTCGCGGCGGGCGGCGCCACGCGAGCGCTGTCGGTGCAGTCGGGCCTCGCCGCCCTCGCCCATCGACCCAGCGACGAGCCGGTGCTGGTGCACGACGCCGCCCGCCCCTTCCTGACCAAGGCCGTCGTGGACGGGGTGCTGGCCGCCCTCGAAGACGCCGACGGCGTGGTTCCCGCCCTGCCCGTGGCTGACACGCTCAAGTACGTTGGCAAGCGCGGCGGCGAGTCGGGGGCGACCACGACGTCGCGCGACGGCCTCTGGCGCGCCCAGACCCCGCAGGCCTTCCGCCGCGACCGCCTGCTGGCCGCCTACGCCGCCTGGAGCGGGCGGACCGAACCGACCGACGACGCCCAGGTGGTCGAGGCCGACGGCGGCAAGGTCGCCATCGCGCCGGGAGACCCTCTGCTGACCAAACTGACCTATCCGGAGGACTTCGCCATGGCCGAACGGCTGGCGGGCGCGGCCCGCATCACCCGCATCGGCCAGGGTTTCGACGCCCACCGCTGGGGTCCGGGTGAGTCGGTGTGGCTGTGCGGCGTCGAGATCGCCCACGACGAGACCCTGATCGGCCATTCGGACGCCGACGCCGGCCTGCACGCCCTGACCGACGCGATTCTGGGCGCGATCGGCGATGGCGACATCGGCGACCACTTCCCGCCGACCGACCCGCAGTGGAAGGGCGCGGCCTCGGACAAGTTCCTGATCCACGCAGTCGACCTCGTCCGCCAGCGCGGCGGCCGCCTGATCAATGTGGACGTGACGCTGATCTGCGAGCGGCCGAAGATCAAGCCGCACCGCGAGGCCATGCGGGCGCGTCTGGCGGAGATCCTGGACCTGCCGCTTGACCGCGTCAGCGTGAAGGCGACCACGACGGAGAAGATGGGCTTCACCGGCCGCGGTGAAGGTCTGGCCGCACAGGCCGTGGCTACGGTCGAGACGCCGCTCTAGACTGGCACTCAAAGGAGTCGCGGCATGTTTCCCATCGAGATCGAAACCCTGGCCCGACTGCTGATCGACGAGGCGCGCGAGAAGAAGCTGCGCCTGACGGCGATCGAAAGCTGCACCGGCGGTCTGGTGGCCGGCGCGATCTGCGCGATCTCGGGGGCGTCCGACGTCTTCGAGCGCGGCTTCGTCACCTACACCAACCGCGCCAAGAGCGAGATGGTGGGTGTGTCGGGCGACCTGATAGCCGACCACGGCGCGGTGTCCGAGCCGGTGGCGCGGATGATGGCCGAAGGGGGCCTGGCCAACAGCAACGCCCATGTGGCCGTGGCCATCACCGGCATCGCCGGCCCCGGCGGCGGCACGCCGATGAAGCCGGTCGGCACCGTCCACTTCGCCGTCGCCCGCGCCAACCGCTCGGTCGTCCATCGCCACGAGCATTTCGACGGCGAAACCCGCGAGGCTGTGCAGCTGGCGGCGATCCGTACGGCGCTGGAAATGCTGCGCGAGGCCGTGGCCTGATGCCCGACAGCGCGCCCTCCGACTGGCGGCGGTTCGTCGGGGCGGGCTTTTCGCGGTCAGCCCTGGGCGCGGCGGCCAAGCGCAAGAGCGAACTGCGGCATGCGGTGCGGGTGTCGGCGGCGGTCGTCGTCGCCTACGCCCTGGCCACGCTCCTGCATCTGCCCCAGGGCTATTGGGCGGTGTTCACGGCCGTCATCGTCGTGCAGTCGAGCCTGGGCGCGACCATCACCGCCTCGATCGAGCGGTTCATGGGCACCGTGGTCGGCGCGGCTGGCGGCGCCGTCGCGGCCTGGCTGCACAGCCGTCATCCCGAATGGGGCGGACCGATCCTGGCGGTCACCGCCGCGGCCCTGGCCTTCCTCGCCGCCGTGCGCCCGGCCTTCAAGGTCGCGCCGATCACCGCCGTGATCATGCTGATCGGCACCACGACGCACATGGACCCGCTGACGGCGGCCTTCCTGCGGGTGGCCGAGATCACCGTCGGCAGCCTGGTCGGCGTCGCCGCCACCCTGCTGATCTTCCCGGCGCGGGCGCACCAGTCGGTGGTGTCGAGCAGCCAGAAGGCGGCCGGACTGCTGGCCGATCTGCTGTCGCACTACGCCGCCAAGCTGGAGGGGGCGCCGACCACCCTGGATCCGCGCGAGCACTACGACGAGACCCTGAAGGCGCTGTCTAAGCTGCAGACGGCGATGACCGAGGCCGACCGCGAGACGGCCAGCAAGCTTTCCGACCGCTCGGTGTCGGACGCCCTGCCTCGCACCCTGTGGAGGCTGCGCAACGACTGCGTGATGATCGGCCGGGCCCTGCGCGAAGCCCTACCCGCCCCGACGCTGGGCCCGCCGACGGCGGCCATGCTGTCGGCCTCGTCAGCCTATCTGCGCGGCGTGGCCCAGAGCCTGTCGGGAACCGCCCGGCCCGACCGCATCGCCTTCGCCGCCGGCCACCAGACCTTCCAGGACGCCGTGGAGGGCATGCGCGACGTCGGTGCGACGCGGGAGCTGGCCTTCGACGACGCGGCGCGGACCTTCGGCCTGGTGTTCGCCGTGGAAAACCTGTTCGCGAACCTGGGAGACTTCGCCGACCGCGTCGAGGAGACGGCGGGGCAGCGAGACTAGATTCGGCGCCAAAGCGCACATCATTTGAAATAACGCCGGTTATCTTCGATGGGGTCGTCACGCATCGAGGAAACGCCTGATGTTGCGCCCGCCTTTGTCCAACTCAACGCTACGCGCCGGCTGCTACGCCGTCCTGCTGGCCACGCTCGCAAGCGCGTCCGGCGCCGCCGAGCGGAAGGCCGTCGCGCGGAGCGACGCCGAACAGCTGCTCATCATCCCTTTCGAGGACGCCAAGTTCGCGCCCGTCTCGCCGACGAACCCCGGCGGAGCGCAGATTGCCGTCCTGCGCGGCGACCCGGCCACGGGTCCGTCCGACATGCTGATGAAGACGCCGCGCAGCGAAGGCCAGCTTCACTTCCATACCAGCGACTATCGCCTCACGGTGATCAGCGGCGTCATGAAGCACTGGACGCCGCAGAGCGGTCGGGAAAACGCCAAATCGCTGGGGCCCGGCAGCTACTGGTTCCAGCCGGGCGGACAGGGCCATGCCGACGACTGTCTTTCTGACGAATGCCTGATGTTCATCAGTTGGGCCGGCCCGAAGGACACCAAGCCCTGGACGCCCGCCGTTCCGAAATGAGCAGGCCTCAGGCCTTCACGCCATAGAGCTGCGCCGCGCGGGCCTCGAAGCAGGCGATCAGCTTGTCGACCGCCCGGTCCATGTTGGCCGCCAGAAGGGCGTCCAGCACCTTCGACTTGAAGGCGAAGTCGATGGCGAAATCGACCGTGGTCCCGTCCGGATGGGGCGAGAACCGCCACTGGTTCGACAGCCGCTTGAACGGCCCGTAGAGCAGGCTGACCCCGACGCTGAGCTCCGCCTTGTCGCGGCGGACGCGGGTGGCGAACTTTTCGCGCAGGAACGAGAAGCCGACCTGGGCCTCGGCGTCCAGGCTGGAGACGTCGCCGGCCTCGTGGGCGTTCCAGGTGCGCATGGCCGTGATCCACGGCACGAACGACGGATAGGCCTCGACGTCGCCGACGAGCGTGAAGAGCTGTTCGGGCGCGTAGGGCAGCACCCGAGTGACGACGTGGCGGTGCAAGGATCAGCGAGCCTTGGCGTCGAGCGCGCGGCGGGCCGCCTGCAGCTTGGCGAAGTCTTCGCCCGCGTGGTGCGACGAGCGGGTCAGCGGGCTGGACGACACCATCAGGAAGCCCTTGGCCCGGGCGATCGCCTCATAGGCCTTGAATTCTTCGGGCGTGACGAAGCGATCGATGGCCGCGTGCTTGCGGGTCGGCTGCAGGTACTGGCCGATGGTGATGAAGTCGACGCCGGCCGAACGCATGTCGTCCATCACCTGCATGACCTCTTCCTTCGTTTCGCCCAGGCCGACCATCAGGCCGGACTTGGTGAACTGGGACGGATCGCGCTGCTTCACGCGGTCCAGCAGGCGCAGCGAGTTGTAGTAGCGCGCGCCAGGACGGATCTTCAGATAGAGCCGCGGCACGGTCTCCAGGTTGTGGTTGAAGACGTCGGGCCGCGAGTCGATCACCACGTTCTCGGCCTGATCCTTGCGCAGGAAGTCCGGCGTCAGGATCTCGATGGTCGTGCCGGGCGACATCGCGCGGATCGAGGTGACGACCTCGGCGAAATGGCGGGCGCCGCCGTCGATCAGGTCGTCGCGGTCGACCGAGGTGATGACGACGTGCTTGAGGCCCATCTTGGCGACGGCCTCGGCCACGCGGCGCGGCTCGTCGGGATCCAGCTGGGTCGGCAGGCCGGTGGTGACATTGCAGAAGGCGCAGGCGCGGGTGCAGATCTCGCCCATGATCATCATGGTCGCGTGCTTCTGGCTCCAGCACTCGCCGATGTTCGGGCAGGCCGCCTCTTCGCAGACCGTGGTCAGCTTGTGCTCGCGCACGATGCCCTTGGTCTCGTTGTACTGGCCCGAACCGGGCGCGCGAACGCGCAGCCAATCGGGTTTGCGCAGGACCGGCGTATCCGGGCGATTCTGCTTTTCGGGGTGGCGGACGGCGCGTTCCTCGGGACCGCGAGCCTTCAGCGTATCGATCAACGTGACCATGTGGGCCTAGATCGGCCTTCTTGGCCTCCGGATCAAGCTCTCGATCTTGCATGCGGCGCAAAGGCGCGAAATGAGTGGCCTATATGCTTCGCCATGCGCTCGTCCTGCTGCTCGCCCTGCCCCTTTTCGCCTGCGGCGAGCAAGGATCCCGCGCGCCTTTCGCCGACAGCCGGACCCCGCCGGGCCTGGAGCGTCGCTTCCTGCCGCCGAACGGCTGGGCCTGGGGCTATGTGCAGGTCGGCGAGGACGCGGTGCAGCGCTACGGCGTCAGCGCCCCGCACGGCGCGCCGACCAGCCAGATCCTGATCCTCACCGACTACGGCGAAAGCGCCGAGACCTGGTTCGAGACCGCTCAGGATCTCAACGCCAAGGGCGTGGTGGTGTGGATCCTGGAGCGCCAGGGCCAGGGCGGCTCCGAGCGGCTGGCCGGCAAGCGCGATCGCGGCCACGTGCTCAGCTACGCCCCCGACGTCACGGCGACCAAGGCCATGGTCAAGGCGGTGATCCGTCCCGACGGCCGGCTGCCGTTGACGGTGCTGGGCCAGGGCCAGGGCGGGTTGGTGGCCCTGCGCGCGGCCGAGGAAGGCCTGATGGCCGACGCCCTGGTGCTGTCGGCGCCGACCTTCGAACTCAACGCCCTGCCCGCCCCAAAGGCCCAGCTGATCAAGACCGCCCGTCTGGCGCGACAGGCCAGGCTGTCGTTCCTGGCCTGGCCGACGGCCCAGGACTGGCGGCGCGACGGTCCCGACGACAAGGCGCTGGGCCTGACCGGCGATGCGGTGCGCGGCGCGGTCAATCACGCCTGGCAGACGGCCAATCCGGACCTGCGGATGGGCGCGCCGAGCCTTGGCCTCTACGCGGCCTATTACGACGTGCTGGACGCTGCCGCCCACGACCTGGGCGGCGTGAAGATCCCCACTCTGCTGCTGGCCGGCGACGCCGATATGGTGACGCCCTCTTCGGCCCAGGCCAGCGTCTGCAAGGCGCTGGCGGACTGCCGCGAAACCCGCTTGCCGGGCGGGCGCCATGCGCTGCACCTGGAGCGGGATTCGGTGCGAGGCCCCTGGCTGGAGGGCGTGATCCAGACCGTGCGCGGCGCCGGCCGCCGATCGGTCGCCAGCCCTTGAGCCGCAAGGGTTTGCATCCCACCTGTAGAACGGGGTTCGATCACGAAACGTGACCGATCTTTGCAAACCCCGCCGGGATCGCTAGGCTCCCTGCTCAATCGAACGAGGGCGGAACTCGCGCCTTTGTGGGAGGTTTCGCCGGCATGCCGGTAGTTTTTAAAGCCGAAGACGGCCAAAAGGCGCTCTTCGACGCCCTGATCGACGCCAAGGACAAGTTCGGAGCCAAGAAGCCGATCCTGGAGGACCAGGATCGCAACCCTCTGAGCTATACCGACCTGATCCGGGCGAGCTTCGCCCTGGGCCGCAAGATCGCGGCCATGACCAAGCCCGGAGAGCATGTCGGCGTGCTGCTGCCCTCGGGCGTCGGCGCGGTCGTGGTGTTCTTCGCCCTGCACGCCTTCGGCCGCGTGCCGACCATGCTGAACTTCACGGCGGGCCTTAGGAACATCAAGGCCGCGGTGAAGCTGGCCAATGTCCAGCACGTGCTGACCGCCCACAAGTTCATCGAGCTGGGCAAGCTGCACGACGTGGTCGACGCGATCGACGACCTGGCCAAGGTCGTCTACCTGGAAGACGTTCGCAAGACGATCGGCCTCACCGACAAGCTGTTCGCGGCCGCGGCCGGCGCCTTCCCGCGCCAGTTCCGCAGCCCGGCCAAGCCGTCGGACAAGGGCGTGGTGCTGTTCACCTCGGGCAGCTTCGGCGCGCCGCGCGGCGTGGTGCTGAGCCAGGCCAACCTCGTCTCCAACGCCGCCCAGATCGCCGCCCACATTCCGCTGGATCCGGCCTGGGTGATGTTCAACCCGCTGCCGGTGTTCCACTGCTTCGGCCTCACCGCCGGCGTTATCCTGCCGCTGCTGCAGGGCATGAAGGCGTTCGAGTACCCCTCGCCGCTGCACACCAAGCAGATCCCGCCGCTGATCAAGGACAGCAAGGCCTCGCTGCTCCTGGCCACCGACACCTTCGTCAACCAGTACGCCCGAGCCTCCGAGACCGACGAACTGGGCGGTCTGCAGTTCATCGTCTGCGGCGCAGAGAAGGTGCGCGACGAGACCCACGCCCTGATCAAGGAGCGCTTCGGCGACGTGCCGGTGCTGGAAGGCTACGGCGCGACCGAGGCCTCGCCGGTCATCGCGGTCAACAAGCCGACCGACAACCGCGCCGGGACGGTGGGCGGCCTGCTGCCGGGCATCGAGACCCGTCTCGAGCCGGTCGAAGGCATCGCCGAAGGCGGCCGCTTCTACGTGCGTGGCCCCAACATCATGTCGGGCTATCTGCGCGAGGACGGCGGCCTGGACGCTCCCGAGGGCGGCTGGCACGACACCGGCGACGTGGTCACCATGACCGACGACGACTGGATCACCATCAAGGGCCGCGTGAAGCGCTTCGCCAAGATCGGCGGCGAGATGGTGTCGCTGACCGCGGCCGAGGACCTGGCCGTCGCCGTGTGGCCCAATGGCCGCCACGCCGTGATCTCGATGCCCGACAAGAAGAAGGGCGAGAAGCTGATCCTGGTCACCGACTGCCAGACCGCCACGGCCGCGCCGCTGGTGGCTCATGCTCAAGCCATCGGCGCGCCGGAGCTCGCTGTGCCGCGCAAGATCCTCAAGGTCACCCAGGTGCCCGTGCTGGGCAGCGGCAAGACCGACTATGTCGCCATCCAGCGCATGGCCGAGACCGACAGCCAGGCGGCCTGATCCAGGCGGCGAAAAGACGAACTTTCGCCCCTCCCCGGGCGTTTCAGTAGAGCTTGCGGCCGTCGCTTCGATCCTTTGCGGAAAGAGCGGCGGTCGATCGCGTGAACCGAAGCGTTGGAACGGGAGAAAGCCTTGGAACGACTGTACGTGTGGGCCCCGCGGGTGCTGAGCCTGCTGCGCATCATCGCCGCCCTGCTCTTCATGGAGCATGGGCTGATGAAGCTCTTCCATTTCCCGGCCGCCCAGCCCGGCGCGCCCGATCCACTGCCGCCGCTGCTGCTGGCCGCGGCCGTGCTCGAGGTCGTGGGCGGCGGCCTGCTGGTGCTGGGCCTGTTCACCCGGCCGGTGGCGTTCCTGCTGTCGGGCCAGATGGCGGTGGCCTATTTCCTGGCCCACTTCAGCCAGGGCTTCTGGCCGGCGCTGAACGGCGGCGAGGCCGCGATCCTGTTCAGCTTCATCTTCCTCTACCTGGTGTTCGCCGGGCCGGGGGAATGGAGCGTGGATGCGCAGGTGCGCAAGCGGCCTTAATTTGTCTTCCTTCTCCCAGAGGGAGAAGGTGGCAGCGTAGCCGTCGGATGAGGGGTTAGGGACCGAAGACGGCGTGCCGGCACGCCGGTTGACGGCGTAACCCCTCACCCTCCCACGCTTCGCGCGGGCCCCTCCCTCTCCCTCTGGGAGAGGGGCGTTTTCTAGAAATCCAGCTCCATCCGCGCCCCGGTGACGTGCACGCCGTAGTCGCGATCGCCGTCGGCCAGGGGCGTGGCATCCTGGTAGGCCAGGTAGGCGTGGTTGAGGTTGAAGCGCAGATATTCGACCGGCTGCCAGATCAGGGCGGCGATCAGCGCGTCCTGGCGGCCGCCGACGATCGGGCCGTCGTTGAGGTCGAGATGGTCGTAGCGGGCGTTGACCTGCACCGCGCCGATCCCGCCGCCGCCCAAGGGCTTCCTGGGCTTGGCGCGGTCGAAGATGCCGGACTTGTAGCCGCGGGTGTCGTCGGTCAGGAACCAGCCGAGTTCGGCATAGCCGCCGAAGAAGCGCGCGTCGGGGCCTGACGCCAGGTCGCTCTCCAGCCAGTGGGTCTCGGCCGCGCCGTGCAGGCGGCCGCGCACGAAGGCGGCTTCCAGGCCGTAGTGGGCTTCGTCCCTGACGGCGAGCGTCGAGGTTCCGATCAGGCGGGTGTTGCTGGTGTGGACGTAAGGGCGCTGGCGATAGCGCGTGCCGGCGTCGCCGACCCGCTTGAGGTCGCGCCAGTGGGCCGAGCCGCCCAGGTGCAGCTGGGTCTTGCCGAGCTTGGGCGCATAGACCACGCGACCGTCCAGGCCGTAGCTGTTGTTCTCGTCGCCGCCGCTGGCGCCGTCGCTATCGTTGGACAGGGCGGTGATGTCGTCGGCGAACAGTCCGGCCTGCAGCAGCCAGGCGGACTTCTCGTACTGAGCGGCCAAACCCAAGCGGCGCTCGAAGCTGAAGGCGTCGGTGAAGGCCGCGCGCTCCATGACCGAGCCGGAGGTGTCGCCTGTCAGTTCGTCCAGCGACTGGAACTGGTTTTGGTTGCCCAGGGCGAACTGCCAGCCGCCGGTCTTGTAGGTGACGAAGGTGTCGACCAGGTCGACGCCGTTGTCGGAGAGCTCGAGCTCCAGCTTGTAGCCGACGCCGGCGCCCAGGCCGCCCTCCCCGCCCAGGCGGATGCGGCGCATCTCGGCGGCGTAGCCGAGGCCGCGATCGGTCGAGCCGTCGGGACGGCCGACATAGCCGACGTCGGTCTGGATGCGGCCCTTGGCCTTGAAGCTGCGGCCGCCGCTGGCGGTGAACTGCGGCGAGCCCTTCCAGGCGATCTCGGTGGGGGGAGCGGGCTTGGCGGCCGCGACCGTCGCTGGCGGAGTTGTCGGCGGGGCCGTGCGCTGCGGCGCGCCGGTCGCGCCGTCGAGCCGCAGCTCCATCCGCTGGAGCTGGGCCTTCAGGGTCGCGATCTCGGCCCGCAGCGCGGCGGCGTCCTCGGCGCTCAGCGACCCGTCCTGGGCCTGGGCTGGAGACGTGGCGAGGCACAGGCCGGCGACGAGGGTCGCCAGCGGGAGCTGGATGGAGGCGCGCAAGATCGTCACCCGGAATGCAGAAGACCCGCCCGACGGCCTGTCGGGCGGGTCTTCATAGCGACCGGGCCTTTGCTGTCCCGTGACAAAGTGTGTCTGGGAGAGCCCCGGGAACGGGAGTTCGTCCGGGTTCGGACAAACTCCGGAACCCTCGCCGGATCAGATGTGCAGGACGCGGCCGTAGGCGTCGAGCGAGGCCTCGTGCATGGCTTCCGACATGGTCGGGTGGGCGTAGACGATGCCGTGCAGGTCTTCCTCGGTGGCTTCCAGCGTGATGGCCGTGACGAAGCCCTGGATCATCTCGGTCACTTCGTGGCCGATCATGTGGGCGCCGATCAGGGCGCCGGTCTTGGCGTCGAACACGGTCTTGACGAAGCCCTCGGTCTCGCCCGCGGCCACGGCCTTGCCGTTGACCTTGAACGGGAAGCGGCCGGCCTTGACCTCGAGGCCCGCGGCCTTGGCGCCGGCTTCGGTGTAGCCCACCGAGGCGACCTGCGGGTTGGCGTAGGTGCAGCCCGGGATCGGCGAGTGGACGTTGGGCGTCTTGTAGCCGGCGATGTACTCGGCGGCGTGGATGCCCTCGTGGCTGGCCTTGTGGGCGAGCCAGGGCGCGCCGGCGACGTCGCCGATGGCGTAGAGGCCGGGCACGTTGGTCTCGCCGTGCTTGCCGGTGACCACGTGACCGCGATCGAGCGTCAGGCCGACCGCTTCCGTGCCTTCGGTGTTCGGAACGATGCCGATGGCGACGATGCACTTCTCGGCGGTCAGTTGCTCGGCCTTGCCGCCGACCTCGACCGAGACCGACACGCCGGTGGCGGTCTTGTCGATCTTGGTGACCTTGGCGCCGATGCGGAACTTGATGCCGCGCTTCTCGAAGGCCTTCTGGGCGGCCTTGGAGACCTCGGCGTCCTCGACCGGCATGATGCGGTCGACGGCCTCGACGACGGTCACTTCGGCGCCGAGGGCGCGGTAGAAGCTCGCGAACTCGATGCCGATGGCGCCCGAGCCGATCACGACCAGCGACTTCGGCATCGACTTCGGCGCCAGGGCGTCACGATAGGTCCAGACCTTGTCGCCGTCGGAAACGGCGCCGATGGCCGGGATGTTGCGGGCGCGGGCGCCGCTGGCCAGGATGACGTTCTTGGCCTGGACCGTGCGGCTGCCGCCGGCCTTCAGGGCGATCACGACCTTCGGAGCGGGCGCGCCCTTCTCGAGCTTGGCCTCGCCCTCGATGACCTCGATCTTGTGCTTCTTCATCAGGAAGGCGATGCCGCCCGACATGGTCTTGGCCACGCCGCGCGAGCGCTCGATGATCTTGTTGAAGTCGAACGAGGGCTTCTCGACGGCCAGGCCGTAGCTGTCGAGGTGCGACAGTTGTTCGAAGATCTCGCCGGACTTCAGCAGCGCCTTGGTGGGGATACAGCCCCAGTTGAGGCAGATGCCGCCCAGGTTCTCGCGCTCGACGATCGCCGTCTTCAGGCCCAGCTGGCTGGCGCGGATGGCGGCGACGTAGCCGCCCGGACCGGCGCCGATGACGACGACATCGAATTCCGTGGACATGGTAGTCTTACCCTAGCTTGGACGTCGCACGGGGGAGCGGCGGCGTCGAACGACCGGCCCCGCGGGGCCGGCCTGGGAAATCTATAACAGCGCCTCGACGGCCGCCTGGAGCTCTTCAGGCTTGGTGGTCGGGGCGAAACGCTCGACGACGTTGCCGTCGCGGTCGATCAGGAACTTGGTGAAGTTCCACTTGATGCCTTCGGTGCCCAGCACGCCCTTCTGCTGCTTCTTCAGATAGGCGTAGAGCGGGTGGGCCGAGGGGCCGTTGACGTCGATCTTGGCCATCATCGGGAAGGTCACGTCGTAGGTCAGCGAGCAGAAGCTGCCGATCTCCTCCGCCGTACCCGGTTCCTGACTTCCGAACTGGTTGCAGGGAAAGCCCAGGATGGTCAGGCCGCGATCCTTGCTGGCCTTGTAGAGCGCTTCCAGGCCTTCGTACTGCGGGGTCAGGCCGCACTTGCTGGCGGTGTTGACGATCAGCAGCACCTGGCCGCGATAGTCAGCCAGGCTGACGTCCTTGCCTTCGAGCGTCTTGGCCGAGAATTCGTAGACCGACATCGCGTGTTCTCCCCGGGGCCGTCCCCGTCCTGAAAAGTCCAGGATGGGGCCTCGTCGCGCCGTATCCGAACTCCCCGCCCCGCGTTTGACCGCGAGGCGAGGATTTCGAGAGCGTCCTTAGACGATCAGGGTCAGCGGCTCCTCGATCAGCGGCTTGAAGGCCGCCAGGAACTTGGCGCCGACCGCGCCGTCGACCACGCGGTGATCGCAGGTCAGGGTCACGGTCATCACCGTGGCCACGGCCAGCTGGCCGTTCTTGACGACCGGACGCTGCTCGCCGGCCCCGACGCTCATGATCGCGCCCTGCGGCTCGTTGATGATCGACGAGAAGGCCTTGATGCCGAACATGCCGAGGTTCGAGACCGAGAAGGTGCCGCCCTGGAATTCCTCGGGCTTCAGCTTCTTGGCCTTGGCGCGGGCGGCCAGGTCCTTCATCTCGGCCGAGATCTGGGCCAGGCCCTTGGTCTCGGCGGCGCGGATGATCGGGGTGATCAGGCCGCCGTCGATGGCCACAGCCACGGCGATGTCGGCGTGCTTGTGCATGGCGATGCCTTCGGGCGTGTAGGAGGCGTTGGCCTCCGGCACGCGCTTCAGCGCCACGGCGGCGGCCTTGATGACGATGTCGTTGACCGACACCTTCACGCCCTGGCCTTCAAGCAGGCTGTTGATCTTCGCGCGGGCAGCCAGCAGGCCGTCCAGCTCGATGTCGATCGTCAGCGGGAAGTGCGGCACGTCGCGGAAGCTTTCCGTCAGGCGGCGCGCGATGGTCTTGCGCATGCCGTCCAGCGGAACGAGGTCGTAGGAGCCGGCGGGGATGCCCATCTGCTCCAGCGACTGAACCTTGCGCGGCTCGGCGGCCGGGGCCGAAGCAGCGGCGGGAGCCGGCGCGGCCTTGGCGGCCGGAGCGCCCCCGCTCTTGGCGGCTTCGACGTCGGACTTGACCACGCGACCGTGCGGACCCGAGCCCTTGATGGACTTCAGGTCGAGGCTGGCGGCGGCGGCCAGGCGACGGGCCAGCGGCGAAGCGAAGACGCGCGAGCCATCGGCGGCGACCGGAGCGGCCGGAGCCGGGGCGGCCGGCGCGGGCGCGGCGGCGGGAGCCGCGGC
>NZ_JBWKNI010000018.1:0-116076 GCF_059415485.1 Caulobacter sp. GW821-FHT10C03
GGGAGCATCTGCGGCGATAGATCCTCCCCCTCTGGGGGAGGTGGCCCGGAGGGCCGGAGGGGGTCTTCCACGGCGCATAACACCGGCTTGCAATAACGATAGTTTTTACTATCGTCAGTCCATCGCAGCGGGGGAGCGCCGATGGAGGGCTGGAAGAACTGGTCGGGCAGCGTCACGGCGACGCCCAGCAGGATCGCCCGACCGAGGACGATCGAGGAGCTTTCCACCCTGGTGATCCAGACCGGCAAGGTCCGCGTCACCGGGGCCGGCCACTCGTTCATGCCGCTGTGCCAGACCGACGACCTGCTGCTGAACCTGTCCGAGCTGGAAGGCGCGGTCGAGATCGCGCCCGATCGCAAGACCGTCTGGGCCCCGGCCGGCTGGAGCCTCAAGCGCCTGACCGCCGCCCTGTGGGCCGAGGGGCTGTCGCTGATCAATCAGGGCGACATCAATCCGCAGTCCCTGGCCGGCGCCGTCTCGACCGGCACCCACGGCACGGGCGCGGAACTGGGCAGCCTGGCGACCCAGGCCTGCGGCTTTCGCCTGCTCACCGCCGACGGCCGCCTCGTCGAATGCGGCCCTGACCTGGAGCCCGAACTCTACCAGGCCCAGCGCCTGTCGCTGGGCCTGCTGGGCGTCGCCGTCGCCATCCGCATCAACGTCGTCCCGGCCTATCACCTGGAGGAGCGGATCAGCCGTCTGCCGCTGGCGCAGGTGATCGAGCGCTTCGACGAGTTGACCGCCGCCACCCGGCACATGGAGTTCTGGGTCTTCCCCTACAGCGACCAGGTGATCTTCAAGACCCTGCACCCGGTCCCGGCCGAGGCCGCCGACGAGAAGCCCGGCAAGGGCGGCGAAGGCGACGAGGCGATCTTCAAGGCCGTCTGCGACCTCTGCGCCGCCGCCCCTGCCCTCACCGGACCGATGCAGCGCCTGCTGATGAAGCTGGCCGGCGCGCCCAGCCGCCGCGCGGCCCCGGCCTACGAGATCTTCCCCTCCGAGCGGAACGTCCGCTTCGAGGAGATGGAATACGAGATGCCGCGCGAGACCGGCCTGCCGACCCTGAAGGCGGCGATCGCCCATATCCGCAAGCGCCGCCTGCCGATCACCTTCCCGTTCGAGTTCCGCCTCGTGGCCGGCGACGACATCTGGCTGAGCCCCTTCAACATCGGCCCCGGCGCCTCGATCTCGTTCCACCAGTACGCCAGGATGGACTGGAAGCCGGCCTTCGCCGAGGTCGAGCCGGTGCTGGCCAGCGGCGGCGGCCGGCCGCACTGGGCCAAGCGCCACAGCTTGACCCCCGCCGACGTCCACCGGCTCTATCCCCGCGCGGCCGACTTCCTGCGCGTGCGCCAGGCCTGGGACCCGACCGCCAAGTTCGCCAACGCCCACATGACCCAGCTGTTCGGTATTTAAGGGACCATCGATGACGGATATCGCCCTGCACGCCGATCTGGTCGGCCAACAAGGCTCGCGCGAGCAGCTGAACACGCCCGTCCTGGTCGTGGATCGCGCCGCGCTCACGGCCAACATCGCGACCATGGCCGCCTTCGCCGCGTCCAAGGGCCTGAAGCTTCGCCCGCACGCCAAGACCCACAAGAGCGCCGACATCGCCCGGCTTCAGATCGAGGCCGGGGCCGTCGGCCTATGCTGCGCCAAGATCGGCGAGGCCGAGGCCCTGGCGGCCCAAGGCGTGACCGAGGGCCTCTTGATCACCTCGCCCGTCGTCTCGGCGCCGGCCATCGCCCGCCTGGCGGCCCTCAACCTTGCGACCATCGGCCTCAAGGTCGTCGCCGACCACCCCGACAACGTCGCCGCCCTTGGCGCCGCGGCCGCCGCGGCCGGCAAGCCGCTGGAGGTGGTCATCGACCTCGACCCCGGCATCCACCGCACGGGCGTCGCCTCCCCCGAAGCGGCCGTGGCGCTGTTCGAGGCCATCCAGGCCCAGCCCGCCCTCACCTACGCCGGCCTGCAGTGCTATTGCGGCGTCCAGCAGCACATCGAGGCCTTCGACCTGCGCAAGGCGGCCCTGGAGGATCGCGGGGCCTATATCCGCGAGGTCATCGCCGCCCTGACCGCCGCCGGCGGCGCGCCGCCGATCGTCAGCGGCTCGGGCACCGGCTCGCACCGCATCGACGCCGAACTTTCGATCTTCACCGAGCTGCAGGTCGGCTCCTACGTGTTCATGGACGACCAGTACCTGGCCTGCGACCTGACGGGCGAAGGCGCCGAGGCCAGCCCCTACCAGCGCTCGCTGGTCATCGACGCCCGCGTGGTCAGCGCCAACAGCCCGGGCATGGTCACCGTCGATGCCGGCTTCAAGTCGATGTCCACCGACGCCGATCCGCCGCAGGTCGTGGCCGGCGCGCCGGAAGGCTCGCGCTACTTCTTCATGGGCGACGAGCACGGGGCCCTGGTCCCCGCCTCCGGCTCGCCCCCGCCGCTCGGCGCCCGCGTCACCCTGGCCGTGCCGCACTGCGACCCGACCGTGAACCTCTACGACGCCTATCACGTGGTCGAGGGCGGGACGCTGGTGGCGATCTGGCCGGTGACGGCGCGCGGGCGCTCGCGCTGACCCGCGAGCGAGGCTAAGCTCCGGCGACGCCGGAGGTTGAGCCCCATGTACGACGCCCCGATCCTCGATCGCCAGGAGCAGACCGCCGTCGCCGAGTTCGAGGCCGGCCCGCTGCGCTACCGGGCCGAGGTGCGCGTCACCCCGGCGGGCATCCTGGCCGTCGGGGCGCTGCTGACCGGCATGCTGCTGTCGTCGGCGGCGATCGTCTGGGCGGCCAAGCATCACCTTTCGCGGCGCTAGCGCCGAGACACGCGAAAGCCGCGATCGATCCATGGTGGAGTTTGCAGGACCGGTGTAGGCAGGCGTGCATGTGCCACTTCATCACCCTGGTCGCGCCCACCGACGATGTCGCCGCCTTGCAGGCGGTGATGAAGCGGCATGGCCGCGGGGCCACGCCGGTCGACAATGCGTCCATCCGCAAGGTGCTGGGCGACGACGACCGCCAGTTCCTGACGACGCGCAGCCACTGTGATTGCGGAACCGTCCTGGCCTCCGGTCCGGACGATCCCGACGCGGCCGAAGAGGGCTTCGCCAAGGAAGCCGAGCGCCTGAAGCGCAAGGGCTGGTCGGCCGCGAAGATCGCGCGGGCCATGGAGGGCCGGCGCAAGGCCGAAGCCCGGCCGGACGATCGCGCCCCCGACAGCATCGACCTCTGGGCGGCCGTGCTGCGCGACCTGGGCGAGGAACTGAAGCTGCCCCATGCCGGGCTGGTGGTCAGGCTCTATTCGGGCGCGATCGAGGCCGAGACCTTCGACGCCCGGCGTCGCGAGGCGTCGGCGGGCGCGCCCTTGAACGAGACCCTGGCGTCCATGCGGCAGGACGAGGTGACCGTCTTCCGGCTGAAGTGAACCTCCGCCCGCCTTCGACGCGAACCTTTGTCCAGAAAAACCCCTTTGGCCTGTGGCGCGTTGAAGACTATCCATGGCGTCCGTTCTGGATCGTCCGCCGCATGACCACCGCCGCCCTCTCGACCGCCGCCAAGAAGCCCCGCCGCAACCGGCGTCGGCCTTCCGCGCGCTGGACGCGGGCGGGCCTGCTGGTGTTCGCCGTCGGGGTCAGCGTCGCCGTGGTCGGCCAGACGGCGTATCGGATGATCGACGCCCGCAACGCCACCAAGGCCGCGACCGCCGCGCCGCTGGCCATGGACAATCCGCGCTTCACCGGGGCCATGCGCGACGGCCGCGCCTTCCTGATCACCGCCCGCCGCGCCGAGCGCGACGCGGTCGATCCCAACAAGGTCAAGCTGGTCGACCCGACCCTGGTGCGCGGCTACGGCCAGCCCGACGCCACCCGAGTGACCTCGAAGGACGGCGTCTACCAGGAAGCCCAGAACCTGCTGGTGCTGACCAAGGACGTGAAGATCGACAACGGCCAGGGCTACCAGTTCGCCTCGCAGGAAGCCCGCATCGACACCAAGACCGGCGAGGCCGTGGGCGGCGCGCCGATCGCCGGGGCCGGGCCCCAGGGCAATGTCCGCGCCGACAGCTACAGCGTCAGCGACAAGGGCGACCGCGTGGTCTTCAAGGGTCGCGTCCGCACCCGCGTCCAGACCCAGTAGGCCCCGCACGTCATGACCGGCCTCGGACTCCTGGACCGCGCCCGCGCGACCCGCATCTGCTTCCTCTACATCGCCCAGCCGCACCAGGTCTGGCACAGCCTGTCGACGGCCGTGGCCCTGGCGCGCGGCTGGCCGGAGATCCAGGTCGAGATCGCCGCCACCTCGGCCGGACACCTCGACTACATCCAGGGCATGCTCGACGGCCTGGGCGGCGCGCCGGTCACCCTGCGCCTGCTGCCGCCGGCCTGGCTGCGGAAGCTGTCGAAGAACGCGCCGCCGTCCAAGGCCCTGATGCTGGCGCTGAACGCCGCGCGCCTGTCCACCTACGACGCCGTGGTCACGCCCGAGCGCACCACCGCCCTGCTGCGCAAGCTGGGCGTGCGGCGCACGGCGCTGGTCTACACCCAGCACGGCGCCGGCGATCGCGGCGGGCCGTTCGAGCCGCGCCTGCGGGCCTTCGACCTGGTGATGGCCGCCGGCCCCAAGCAGCGCGACCGGATGGTCGACGAAGGCTGGGTCAAGCCGGAAGCCTGCGCCATGGTCGGCTATCCGAAGTTCGACCTCGTGGACGCCCTGCCGCCCAGCGCCGTGCCGGCTTTCGAAAAGCCGCTGCCGACCGTCGTCTACAATCCGCACTTCCATGAGACCCTGGGCTCGTGGCCGGCCTTCGGCCTGTCGATCCTGGAGCAGTTCGCCGCCGACGAGCGGTTCAACCTGATCTTCGCCCCGCATGTGCGCCTGTTCGAGACCGCCTCGGAGGCCGACCATCGCGCCGTCGCCCGCTTCGTGGGCCATCCGCGCATCCACATCGATCTCGGCGGCCCGGCGGCCTTCGACATGACCTACACACGCTCGGCCGATCTCTATCTCGGCGACGCCTCCAGCCAGGTCTACGAGTTCCTGCGCACGCCCAAGCCGTGCCTGTTCCTCAACCCCGCCCACGCCGACTGGAAGGGCGACGAGAGCTTCCACCACTGGCGCTACGGCCCCGTGCTGGAGACCGCCGACGGCGTCTGCGACGCGACTGCCGCCGCCTTCGCCGGCCATGGCGACTATCTGGACGCCCAGACGACGGGCGTCGCCGAGACCTTCGACCTGACCGACGAGGCCTCGTCGCTGCGCGCCGCCCGCGCCATCGTCGACCGCCTGGCCGCTCTAGACCGATGAGCTCGCAAAAGGCCAATCCCCTGGCCCGCGTGCTGGCCAACGCCGGCGCCCTGCTCGGCGGCCGGGGGGTCAACGCCGTGGTCGGCCTGGCCTACATGGCCCTGGCCGGCCGCAGCCTGGGCCTGGCCCTGTTCGGCGCCCTGACCCTGATCAACGCCTTCGCCCAGACCCTGGGCGACATGGCCAAGTTCCAGTCCTGGCAGACCGTCGTGCAGTATGGCGCGAAACCCCTGCTCGACGGCGACAAGACCACCTTCCAGCAGGTGCTGCGGTTCGCCCTGGTGCTCGACCTCGTCGGCGCGCTTGTCGGCGTCACCCTGGGAGTCGGCGGCGCCCTGCTGTTCAGCCGCTGGCTGGGCTGGTCGCAGGACCTGGCTCCGGCGGCGGCGCTCTACTGCCTGTCGATCGCCGCCATGACCTCGGCCACGGCGGTGGGCCTGCTGCGCCTGTTCGACCGCTTCAAGGTGCTGGCCGGCGAGCAGGCGATCTCCTCGACCGTGCGCCTGGTCGGCTGCGCGATCGCCGCCGCCCTGCATGCGCCCGTCGAGGGCTTCCTGCTGGCCTGGGCGGCCGGCACGCTCGCCTCCTTCACCTACGTCGCCGCCGTCGCGGTGTGGAGCCTGCACGGGCGCGGCCTGCTGCAGGGCTTCTCGCTCCGGGGACCGCTCGGCGAAGGCCTGCCGGGCGTCTGGCGCTTCGCCTGGGCGACCAATTTCAGCAGCACCATCGACGTCGGCTTCACCCACGTCCTGACCCTGGCGGTCGGCGCCCTGGTCGGCCCCGGTCCGGCGGCGCTGTGGCGCGTGGGCCGGCAGGTGGCCGACGGCATGGCCAAGCCCGCCCGCCTGATGCTGCCGGCCCTGCATCCCGAATTCGCCAAGCTGCGCGCGCAAAAGAACGACGCCGCCATGCTGCGCCTGGCCCGACAGATCGGCCTGATCGGCGGCGGAGTCGCGGGGCTGCTGCTGCTGGTCTGCCTGGTCGGCGGCCAATGGCTGCTGACGGTCATCATGGGCGCCGAGTTCGCCCCCGCCGCCGGCATCATGACCTGGCAGGTGGCGGCCGCCGCCATCGGCGTCATGGCCCTGCCGATCGAGCCGATGCTGGTGTCGATGCGCGCGGCCGGCGCGGCCCTGCGCGTGCGCATCGTCGTCAGCGTCGCCTACCTCCTGGCGCTCGCCCCGCTGCTGAAGACCTTCGGCCTGACGGGGGCCGGCGCGGCCCTGGTCCTGGCCATGGCGGGCATGGCGCTGGGCATGTTCATCACCCTCAGATCGAAGCTCCGACAGGAAGCCGCCGCCGAGCGCGAGGCCGAAATCCTCGCCGCGAGCGCCCGCGCGCGCGAACAGGCTTGCGTGGAACCCCGGAACGAGCGCAAAGGCGATCCGCAATGACTACGCCCACCGCTTCCGGCCGGACCGTTCGGTTCGCCGACTTTCCGACCCTGACCGCCGCCCTGGATTTCGCCGCGACCGGCGAGACCGGGATCAACCTGCATTCGCTGCGTGGCGAACTGGTCGAGGCCCTGTCCTACGCCCGCCTGCGCGAGCAATCCCTCGAGCTCGCCCGCCGCCTGCTGGCGCTTGGAGCAGAGGGCGGGGCCAAGGTCGGCGACAGCGTCGCCCTGATCGCCGAGACCGACGGCGACTTCGTGCGCGCCTTCTTCGCCTGCCAGTACGCCGGCCTTGTGCCCGCGCCCCTGCCCCTGCCCGCGCCGCTGGGCGGCCGCGAGGCCTATATCGAGCAGATCGCCCGCATGTGCGCCTCGGCTCACGCCAGGATCCTGATCGGTCCGGCCGGCATGGCCGAGTGGCTGAAGGACATCGGCGCGGCCGGCGATCTGGCCTTTTCCGGTTCGCTGGCGCAGCTGCCGGAAGACGCCAGCGCGGCCCTGCCCGACATCACGCCCGAGCACCCCTGCTATCTGCAGTTCTCGTCGGGCAGCACCCGCTTCCCGACCGGCGTGCTGGTGACCCACAAGGCCCTGATGGCCAACGCCGTGGCCATCACCCGCGACGGCCTGCAGGTGAAGCCAGAAGATCGCGCCGTCTCGTGGCTGCCGCTCTATCACGACATGGGCCTGATCGGCTTCCTGCTCAGCCCGCTGACCAGCCAGATGAGCGTCGACCTCCTGCCCACCGGCGCCTTCGTGCGCCGGCCGCTGCTGTGGCTCGACCTGATCAGCCGCAACGGCGGCACCATCGCCTACAGCCCGACCTTCGGCTACGAGCTCTGCGCCCGCCGCGCCGAGGCCGCCTCGATCGAGCACCTGGACCTGTCGCGCTGGCGCAGCGCCGGCCTGGGCGGCGACATGATCCGCACGGCCCCGGTCGAGGCCTTCGCCGAGCGCTTCGCGTCCGTCGGCTTCTCCGAGAAAGCCTATGTCGCCAGCTACGGCATGGCCGAGGCCACCCTGGCGCTTTCCATGGCCCCGCTGGGCCAGGGCCTGAAGCTCGAGATCCTCGACATCGAACGCCTGGAGCGCGACGACCTGGCCGTGACCGTCGGAAGCGACGCCCCGCGCGCCCGGGCCTTCGCCCGCTGCGGCCCGGCCCTGCCCGACCACGAGCTGGAAGTGCGCGACGCCGACGGCGCGGTGCTGGCCGAGCGCCAGGTGGGCCGCATCTTCGCGCGCGGCCCCAGCCTGATGGGCGGCTATTTCGACCAACCCGAAGAGACCGCCCGCGTGCTGGCGCCCGACGGCTGGCTCGACACCGGCGACATCGGCTTCCTGGTCGAGGGCGAGATCGTCATCACCGGCCGCGCCAAGGACCTGATCATCCTCAACGGCCGCAACATCTGGCCGCAGGACCTGGAGTGGACCGCCGAGCGCGAGATCCCCGGCCTGCGCAGCGGCGACGTGGCCGCCTTCTCCGTCCCCGGCGACGCCGAGGAGGAAGAGATCGTCACCATCCTGGTCCAGGCCCGCGGCGGCGACGCCGAGACCCGCGCGGCCCTGGTCGAGAACGTGGCCGGGGTGCTGCGCGCTCGCCACGGTGTCGAGACCCAGGTCAAGCTGGTCGGCGCCCACGCCCTGCCGCAGACCTCGTCGGGCAAGCTCAGCCGCTCCAAGGCCAAGGCCGCCTACCTGGCCGGCGCCTACGAGCGCGCCTGAGGTGGCCAAGGCCGGAAATCGCGTCGTCGCCGTCACCGGCGCGACCGGCTTTCTCGGCCAGCACCTGATCCGGGCCCTCGCCGAGCGGGGCTACGTCCCGCGCATCCTGTCGCGCCGCGATCCGGTCTCGCCGTTCTGGCGGGGGATCGAGCCGCAGGTGGTGCTGGGCGACCTCGGCAACGCCGAAGCCCTGAAGCGCCTCTGCGACGGCGCCGGCGCGGTGATCCACGCCGCGGGCCTGATCAAGGCCGCCTCACGCACGGGCTTCGACAAGGTCAATGTGGCCGGCGCGGTCGCGGTGGCCGAAGCGGCCCGTGACGCCGGCGCCCGGCTGGTGCTGATCTCCAGCCTCGCCGCCCGCGAGCCGCAACTCTCCGACTACGCCGCCAGCAAGCGCGCCGGCGAAGAGGCGGTGCTGGCCGCCCTGCCTTCGGCCCTGATCATTCGCCCGCCGGCCATCTACGGCCCCGGCGACCGCGAGACCCTGGGCCTGTTCGCCGCCGCGGGGAAAAGCCGCCTGCTGCCGGTGCTGTCGCCCGCCTCGCGCGTGGCCATGATCCACGTGCACGACGCCGCGACCCAGATCCTCGACCTGCTGGAAGGCGATCGCACGGGCCTGGCCTCGATCTGCGACGACCGTCCCGACGGCTATGGCTGGAGCGAGATCATGGCCGCCGCCGCGACCGCCGTCAGCGCGCCCCGCCCGCATCTCTTCCGCATCCCCGACGCGGTCATTCACGCCGCCGGAGCGGTCGCCGATGTGGCGAGCCAGTTCTCAAAGCAACCCACGGTGTTCGGTTCTGGCAAGGCGCGCGAACTGTCGCACCTCGATTGGGCCTTTTTGACCGATCCGTCCCTTGCGCCCTCGTCGAGTCGACACGATGTTGCCGCCGGCTTCGGCGATACGGTGACCTGGTATCGCCTTCACGGCTGGTTGCCGAAAAAATACAGCGACTAGTTCAATTGTGGCAGATATCTGACATGGACGCTGTTACGGTACGGTGACAGTGCTTGTGTCGGGGGCGACTGGCGTTTGGCATGGATACAGTGACGGATCTTAGTTTGCGTGAGATCGGCCTGGCCGCGAGCAAGGTGCTCGGCCGGACCGTCGAGGTGACCCACGACACCCATATCGGCCGCGACCTCGCCGTGGATTCGCTGGCCCTGATGAATATCGTGATGGAGCTAGAAGACACCTTCGACATCTCCATCCCCCTCGATCGCCTCGCCTCGGTGGAGACCACCGGCGACCTCTCCAAACTGATCAACGATCTCCGAACCAAGGCTTGACCGATGGGTCTGTTCGACAAGCATCTGGCCTATCGCGACGCGTACAAGGCCATCCAGCAGGCGGGCGCCGACCCGTTCACCGTCCGCTTCGACGCCGTGGTCTCGCCCACTGAGGGCGTGGTCGATGGTCGTCCCACGATCCTGCTGGGCACCAACAACTATCTGGGCCTGACCTTCGACGAGAAGGCGATCGCCGCCTCGGTCAAGGCGGTGCAGGAACGCGGCACCGGCACCACCGGTTCCCGCATCGCCAACGGCAGCTTCGAGGCCCACGTGGCCCTGGAGACAGCGCTGGCCAAGTTCTACGGCCGCAAGCACGCCATGGTGTTCACGACCGGCTACCAGGCCAATCTCGGCGTGCTGTCCACGCTCGTGGGCCGCGGCGACCACCTGATCCTCGACGCCGACAGCCACGCCTCGATCTATGACGGCTCGCGCCTGGGCCACGCCGAGGTCATCCGCTTCCGCCACAACGATCCCGAAGACCTGGCCAAGCGCCTGCGTCGCCTGAAGGACGTTCCCGGCGAGCGCCTGATCGTCGTCGAAGGCATCTATTCGATGATCGGCGACACCGCGCCGCTCAAGGAAATCGCCGCGATCAAGCGCGAGATGGGCGGCTACCTGCTGGTGGACGAAGCCCACTCGATGGGCGTGCTCGGCGCCACCGGCCGGGGCCTGGCCGAGGCCGCGGGCGTGGAAGACGACGTCGACTTCATCGTCGGCACCTTCTCCAAGAGCCTGGGCGCCATCGGCGGCTTCTGCGTCTCCAGCCTCGACGACTTCGAGGTCATGCGGGTGATCTGCCGCCCGTACATGTTCACCGCCTCGCTGCCCCCGGCCGTGGTCGCCTCGACCCTGGTGGCCCTGGAGCAGATGATCGCCAAGCCGCAGCTGCGCGAACAGCTCAACAGCAACGCCTGCCGCCTCTATGACGGCCTCAACGCCTTGGGCTTCGTCACCGGCCCGGCCGCCAGCCCGATCGTCGCGGCCACCATGCCCGACGTCGAGCGCGCCATCGCCATGTGGAACGGCCTGCTGCAATCGGGCGTCTACCTGAACCTCGCCCTGCCGCCGGCCACGCCCGACAGCCGCCCGCTGCTGCGCGCCAGCATCAGCGCCGCCCACACCCACGAGCAGATCGACCAGGTCCTCAAGGTGTTCGCCGAAGTCGGCGCGGCGCTGGGCGTCATCGACGGCCAGAAGCGCGCCACGGCCTGAGACGCGGCAAACCGCTGAAAAGACGAAAGCCCCGGTCGCAAGGCCGGGGCTTTTTCTTTGCTCAGATGCTCCCCCTCTGGGGGAGCTGTCGCGGAGCGACTGAGGGGGTCTTCACCGCCGGCGCCGCCCCCTCCGGCCCTCTGGGCCACCTCTCCCAGAGGGGGAGGATCTGAACCCGCAACCCGCGTCAGGTCCGCTGGGGCGCCAAGTCCCCTTCGGCCTCGACGCTCGCCCGCCCCATCCGCTCGGCCGCCAGCAGCGCCGCCAGCATGGCCACGGCCAGCACGGCGACGCAGACGCCCAGGCCCTGCCAGCCCCAGCGGCCGACCACCAGGCCGCCCAGCGGCGGGCCGATCAGGGCGCCGCCGGCCCCGAACTGGGTCAGCAGGCCGTTGGCGGAGGCGATCCTCGGATCATCGGGCGCGCTGGCGCCGGCCAGGCTGGGCAGGCGGGCGAACACCATCGGCGAGGCGACCCCGCCGAGCAGCAAGGCCAGGCCCGCGACGACCGAAACGGCGACCGCTCCGCGACCGACCACCGCCGGGTGGAAGACGAACACCGCCACGGCCGCCGCCGCCAGCAGCGCCGGAATCACGGTGGCCACCACCGCCCGACGCGGATCCACGCCCGCCGCGTGCAGGATGCGCATGGCGATGGCCGAGGCCGGCAGGGCGGTCAGCGAGACCAGAGCCGTGGCCAGGCTGGCGCCCGACAGGCTCGCGCCGACCCGCTCGGTCAGGAAGCTGGGCAGCAGCATGGTCAGGGCGCAGACGAAGACGGTGAAGAGGCCGAAACCGAAGGTCAGCATCACGGCGGCCGGGGCCGGCCAGGTCATGCGCGCCTCGCTGCGCCCGCCCCGCGCCTGGCGAGCGGCGGCCACGAGGCCCAGGCCGCACAGCACCGCCCACAGCAGCAGCGCGCCCTTCGGACTGGTCGCGGCGACAGCCAGGCCCGTGACGCCGCTGCCGGCGGCGACGCCGACCGGCACGAAGGTGCTCCACAGCACCAGCGCCGGGCCGCGAATGCGCTCGGGCGCGATGGCGACGATCATGGTCGGGGCGGCGATCACCACCAGCACGTAGCCGACGCCCTCGACCGCCCGGGCCGTAAACAGCACGCCGGCGTTCGGCGCGAAAGCCTCGACGATGCTGCAGACCAGCAGGATGGCCAAGCCGCTGACCAGGAACCGCCGCCCGCCGAACCGGCCCAGCGCCAGGCCCGCGGCGATGCCGAACACCGCCCCGCCGATCTCCAGCAGCGACACCAGCAGGCCCGCCTGCGCCAGCGACAGGTGGAAGGTCTCGCGCAGCACGGGCGCCAGCACGGCGATCTTGGGCAGTTGCGCGGCGGCCAGCACTCCGATGAGCCAGAGCGCGATGATGTTCAGCCATGTACGGATCATGGCCGCCCCTCTAGGGCGCCCCGTCGCGCGAGGACACGTAAAACTTATGCGCGGGAGTGGGAGACGCCCCTATTCGCCCTCGATCGAGCGGATGATCCGGGCCGGATTGCCACCGACCAGCGTGTTGGCGGGCACGTCGCGGGTGACGACCGATCCGGCGGCCACGACCGAATTCTCTCCGATCGTCACCCCGCCGATGACGGTCGCGCCCGCCGCGATCCAGACCCCGTTGCCGACGGTGATCGGCTTGCCGACCAGGGCCGCGCGGCGCTGCGAGGGCGCGACCGGATGGCCGGAGGTGATCAGGCTGACGTTCGGTCCGATCAGCACGTCGTCGCCGATCGTGATGTCGGCCAGGGCGTAGAAGGTGCAGTTCTGGTTGATGAACACCCGGTCGCCGACCCGGATGTTGCGGCCGCAGTCGGTGTAGAACGGCGGGGCCAGCCGGAAGTGCTCGCCGACCTTGTGGCCGGCCAGTTCCTCGAACAGCGCCCGCACCTCGTCGCCGTCGGCATAACCCAGCCGATTGAGCTTCGCCGTCAACGCCATGGCCCGTTCGACATCGGCGGCGAACGCCTTCGACTCCGGCGTGCGGACGGGAATGGTGACGGCGTCGTCGGTCATCGGCGGCCGAGCTACCCGACCGTCGTCGCCAGCCGGCCCGTGCGGCCGTCCGACAGCGGCACGGTCTCCCACTGCAGCAGGCCCGGCCGGATCGGGATGTCGTCATGGCCGTTCGAGCCGGTCTCGAACCGCAGCTGCTGATACGGCCGTTCGAACCAGCCGCCATCGGCCAGGCCGTCCTGGGCCGCCACGACGCCGGGACTGGCGAAGCGCCACAGCGAGGTTCCCAGCATCTCGGACGCGTCCACCGCCCAGGTCGCCGCCCGGGGCCGCGAGACCGCCAGCAGCTGGTGGGTGGCGTCGCAGACCAGGTGCACCGGCAGGGTCGATGTCTCGACCAGGCGCTTGAGCGCCGCGTCGCCGCGATGGTCGGCCTGGGCGGCGATCAGGGCGACGATGCGCTCGCGATGGGCCTCGTCCGGCTCCTGCGCCCCGCTTTCCCAGCGCGACACGGTCGCCTGCGACACCGCCAGCAGCTCGGCCAGATGGCCCTGCTTGACGGCGTTGAGGCGCCGGAACCTGCGCAAGGCCCGGCCGACGGGAAGGTCGTGCAGCATGGCGCCAGGGTAACGCTACGCCCGCGCGGAGGCTAGCCGCCCCGCGCCCGCCGCCACTTCCACAGGCTCAGCAGGACGCCCGGCGCGGCCAGCACGGGGTGGCGCTCGCGCCAGGGCGTCAGCTCGACCTTGAAGCCGGTGTGGCGCCCGATCTTCCAGGCGGCGTAGCGGGCCGCGCCCTGGAAGGTGAAGGCCGCCTTGACCAGGCGGGCGACGTTCAGCGGCTTGCCGAGGTTGCGCCGCAGCCGCCAGGCGCTCTTCAGCCGCTTGCGCTCGATGGCCGACATCTCGGGAACCGGCCGCCCCTCGCCGTCCAGCCGGCCGTCGTCGGCCCAGCAGGCCGGCAGCAGGCGCTGGTAGTGGCCGGGGTCGAAGGCCAGGATCGAGGCCTCGCGGCCGGACTTCTCGACCCGGAACTCGGCGGCGTAGGTCTCCTGGAACAGCGCCGCCCAATAGGCCTCGGGCGGCCCCTCCTCGGGTCCCAGGGCCGTGGCGAAGCGGGCGGCGGTGCGGGCGGCGCGGCGCACGGCCTCGATCACCGTCTCGCGCGCAGCGGCGTCCACCGCCCAGACCAGGCCCGAGGGCTGCACGAAGCGGGTCCACAGGGTGGTGTCGATCCCCCTGCCCTTCACGGCCTGGGCGAAGCGCGACAGGGTCATGGAGGCGACCTTGGCCCGCAGGGTGACGCCCCCGTGCTCGAGCTCGTGATAGCTGACGTCGGGCCACAGGATGCGGGTGGCGACACCCCGCAGGCCGCGCGGCGGCCGCTCCGTCAGGACATAGAAGTCCAGCACGCCCGACAGGTCGCCGGTGCGCAGGATCGAGCCGTAGAACAGCACCGCCTGGGCGCTCGGGAACACCGTCGTCAGATGCTCGGCGAAGGCGCGGATCGGCGCGGGGATCGGCTGGTCCAGTTCGGCCTCGACCAGCGGCCGGACGGCGCTCATCCGACCACGAACCGCAGCGGCGCGCCCAGGGCCACGGCGATCTTGCCGCCCTCGAACACCTCGCCGTCGAGCACGAAGTCGAACTGGCCCGAGGCGTACAGCGCCGCCGGGTCGCGGCGGCGATAACCGCGCGCCTCGAGGGTGGGCTTTGGCTTGCCCGACAGCACGGTCGGCAGCATGCGCAGCAGGCGCCTGGGGGGCGCATCGACGTCCAGCACCTTCAGCCCCTCGCGCGGCGGGCCGAAGGGCTTGAGGCCGAACGGAAGGCGCTTCAGCGCCGTGGCCAGCAGCACGAAGCGCTCTCCGGCCGGCTGGGCTTCGCCGTCGATGGCCACCTTGACCGCCACGCCCTGGCGCCACTGGTCGCGCGCCCCGCCGAACAGGGCCCCGATCGCGGCCCCCGCCAGGGTCACCGCCACTGACAGGCTCTGGAACACGCCCATGCGGTTGACGCGCTTGGACAGGGCCGTGGCCCGCACCAGGGCGCCCAGGCCGAAGAAGAAGCCCCGCAGCGGCGGGCGGCCGTCGGCGAAGCGCACCTCCAGCGGGGCGCGGATCTTGACCCGCGGTTCGGGCTGGGCGGCGGCCGCCAGGGCCTCTTCCAGCCGCCAGTCGCGCGGGGCGCCCAGGTCGATGGCCAGCACGTTGGTCTTGCCCGAGGGCACCACCGCCAGCATCGGCATGTCGTCGCCGAAGGTCGCCGGCGTCAGGCCCAGCACGTCGCGCACGGTGCCGTCGCCGCCGTCGATGACCAGCAGGTCGATCTTCTCGTCGGCGAAGCGGGCCAGTTCCTCGGACAGCGCCTCGCGCGTCGCCGGCTCGACCACGCGCACGCCCTCGGGCGTCGGCGCATGCACCCGCCCCTGGTTGGCGTGGCTGCGCGGGTTGCGGACGACGCCGACGCGCATCACCGCGACAGCCAGCTCTGGATCGAGCCCTTCGGGGCGGCGAAGCCCTGCAGGATCTGGACGGCGTGGACGACGAAGCAGATCGCCGTCCAGGCGGCCACCAGCACGAAGCCGATGTCCGGGCGGCCGACCAGGGCGGTGGCGGTCAGCAGGATGAGGTTGGGATTGCGACGGGCGGTGATCAGCCGGAAGAAGCTGTCGAACGGCCGCCAGGCGTGCATCTCCAGCTTGAAGAGGGACAGGAAGATCCCCTCCTCCACCCGCTGGGCCACGTAGCCGCCGACGACGATGGCCAGCAGCCAAGGCGCCCAAGGCATCGACAGGCCGACCGCGAACACGCCGACATACCAGGCCCACCACCAGAACGGCGGGTGCACCAGGTCGATGCCGTGGTCGAAGACGTTGCCCCACTTGGACGAGGTCAGGGTCACCCGCGCCAGCTTGCCGTCGACCGTGTCGAGGAAGGTCATGATCCAGGCGCAGACCAGGCCCCAGCCGAACTGTCCGCGCCAGAACAGCACGAAGGCGGCGATGGTCAGCAGGAAGCCGATGAAGGTCACCTGGTTGGGCGTCATCTTGGCCAGGGCGCACCAGCGGGTGACGATCCGCGCCGGGGTCGGCCAGACGTACTTGGTGACCAGGTCGGTGACGCCCTTGTACGAGCCCTGGAACAGGCGCTTTTCGACCGCGCGGACGGTGTCCTTGTCCAGGCGCTCCAGCACCGGCGGCTCGCGCTTGCGCAGGGCGCTGTTGTAGGCCGAGCCCACTTCCAGCGCGGTCAGGCGGATGAAGCGCGGGTCGATGCTCGCGGGATCGCCGCCGGCCGCCAGGGCCGCGACGGCGGCTTGCGCCACCTCGGCCGGGGCGTTGACCGCCACAGCCGCGCCGGCCTCGTCGACCAGCACCGCCCAGGGCCGTCCGGCCAGGGCCTTGATCAGCGACTCGTCGAACACCCAGCCGGCGTGGACGGCGACAGTGCCGCCTTCTCCAGCGCCCTCGGAAAGGCCGATCCGTCGATAGATGCGCGACAGCCGCTCGCCCGAGGTCATGCCCCAGATGCGTCCCTGGCTCTCGCCCACCGTCACGGCGCGCGAACCTGCCGGATTGATTTCACCCGTCACCGGAACTTAAACCCCTTGAAAGCCGAGGCGATTGATAAGCAGCTTCGTCGCAATCCGCCACAATCGCACCGGCCGCTCTTGTCGATATTCCGCCTCGCCCATCTTTCCGACCCTCACCTGCCGCCGCCGCCGGGCGCCTTTCGGCTGCGCGACCTCGCCTCCAAGCGCCTGCTGAGCCGGATCGCCTGGCGCCGCAAGCGCAAGGTCCACCGCCCCGACGTGCTGGCCGCCCTGGTCGCCGACCTGCAGGCCCACGCCCCCGACCATGTGGCGATCACCGGCGATTTGACCAACTTCGCCTCACAAGCCGAGGTCGACGCCGCGACGCGCTGGCTGCGAACCCTGGGCCCGGCCGAGACCGTCACCGTCAGCCCCGGCAACCACGACGCCCTGGTCGGCGAGAGCGCGCAAGGCCGCTTCGCCCCCTGGACCGCCTGGCTGGGCGACGACGAGGAGACCGCCTTCCCACAGGTGCGGCTGCGCGGGCCCGTGGCCCTGTTCAACCTGTGCTCGGCCGTGCCGACCGCCCCGCACCTGGCCACCGGCCGCCTCGGCTCGGACCAGCTCGAAAAGCTCGACGCCCTGCTGGCCGACCCGGCCTATGGCGACCGCTTCAAGGTGGTGCTGCTGCACCATCCGCCCAACGCCGGGGCGGTGTCGTCGCGCAAGGCGCTGGAGGATCAGGCCGACCTGCGCGCCGTGCTAGCCCGCCGCGGCGCCGACCTCGTCCTGCACGGCCACGCCCACGAGTCGCTGACGGCGACCGTACCCGGTCCGGACGGCAAGGCGATCCCGGTGCTGGGCGTGCCGTCGGCCTCGGCCTGGAGCGGCGGCCACTCGCCGGCCCGCTGGCACGCGCTGGAGATCGAGGAGCGCGACGGCGGCTTCTCGCTGCGGGTCGTGGCGCGCGGGCTCGATCCGGAGACCGGCGGGATTCGGGAGCTGGGGCGGTATTCGCTGGCTTGAGAGCCAGCGGGGCCGAAACCTCGTCCTTCGACAAGCTCAGGATGAGGTTTCTACTGAGCCTCGGAGCGGGCAATGGTCCTCATCCTGAGCCTGTCGAAGGACGAGGACCACGCACCTAAGCCTACTTCCCGTAGCGCATCCGCACCCGGATCGTGTTGTCGCCCGACTTCACGTTGATCCGCGCCGAATCGAACGACGGCACGCCGAACCGCGACGGGGCGTCGTTGGAGAAGCCGTAGCCCTCGGTCGGCACGCCCACCGCGTTGCGGTCGAAGTCCTTGTTGCCGTTGCTGTCGTGATAGACCGCCACCGCATAGATGTCGGCCTTGGGCAGGTTGAAACAGGCCTCGGTGGTCGGGGCGCTGGCCGGCACCCGCAGGCGCAAGAGCTTGCCGCGCGGGGCCAGGAACCGGCTGGGATCGGACGGATAGATCGTCACCGTCACCAGCCCCGAGTCGGACTTCAGCTTTCCGACCTCGACCGTCAGCCGAACGCCCGTGTCGCGTCCGACGCAGTCCTGCTTCGCCGCCGCCGGCGCGGCCATCCCCAGCAAGCCCAGCAGCGTCCCTAGCGCCGCCAAGCCTGGAAGAACGGTTCGTGCTTCCATGTAAAACGTCGTGTCCCTATTGTCGCCGCGTCGCGATCCGCGTCCGGACTCGCCCGCAGTATCGGTTGCCGTATGCCCAATCCCACAGCCCTCGCGTTCGGCTATCCCCGCTCGAAAGTCGCGGAGACCGATCGCTGGCTGGTCTTGGTCCGTCCCAAGCAGCCGACTTTCGGGTCTCTCGTCCTCGTATGCAAGGAACCTGCTCACGCCTTTTCGGAGTTGAGCCCCGAAGCCTTCGCCGACATGCAGACGGCGATCGCCGGGATCGAACGCGTTTTGAAGGCCAAGGTTGCGTACGAGAAGATCAACTACCTGATGCTGATGATGGTCGACCGCGACGTCCATTTCCACGTGCTGCCCCGTTACGAGGGCGCGCGCGAGCACGAGGGGCTAAGCTTCCCCGACGCCGGCTGGCCGGCCGCTCCGGCCCTGGGAACGGCCGTCGCTCTCGATGACGACGCCGTCGCCCGCCTGGCCCAGGACTTCGCCGAGGCTTGGGTCGCCGCGTGAGCCGCAAGAGGAAGAAACCCGATCCGCGACGGTTGACGGTCCTTGGCCTGATCGACCGCTATCTGCTGCGCCTGCTGTTCTGGCCCCTGGTCGGGTGCCTGGGCCTGACCGTCGTCGCCCTGCTGCTGGAGCGCGTGCTGCGCCTGCTCGACCTCTTGTCGCAGAGCAGCGCCCGCTTCGACTACGTCACCCAGCTGGCCCTCAACCTGGTGCCGCACTATCTGGGCCTGGCCCTGCCGGTGGCCTTCTTCGTGGCGCTGTTCATCGTCATCAGCAAGCTGTCGGACGGCTCGGAGATCGACGCCCTGCTGGCCGGCGGACAATCCCTCGAACGGGTCGCCGCGCCCTTCGTCTGCATCGGCCTGGCGCTCAGCGTCTTCAGCATCGCCGTGTTCGGCTACGTCCAGCCCTACAGCCGCTACGCCTATCGCGCCGTCATGCACGCGGCCGTCAACGCCGGCTGGAACGGCCGCCTCTCCGGCGGGGCCTTCATCGACGACGACGGCTCGCTGATGACGGCCGACAGCGCCGATCTGGCCGGCCAGACCCTGACCCGCGTCTTCATCCGCCGCCCCGACGCGGCCGGCCACGAGGAGCTGATCACCGCCGCCAGCGCCACCCTGCAGGTCGCCGCCGACGGCAAGACCGTGACCATGCGCCTGAGGTCGGGTCGCCGCATCGGCAGCGACGCGCGCGGCAACTACCGCAGCCTGGCCTTCGACGACCTGACCACCCAGGCCCCGCTGAAGGCCGCCGCCGGCCTGCTGCGCGCCAGAGGCGGCGACGAGCGCGAGCTGACCCTGGTCGAACTGACCCGCCAGGCCAATTCGCCCAACCCGGTCGTGCCCAAGGCCACCCTGTGGGCCGAGTTCTACGGCCGCCTGGCCCGCGCCGCCTTCCTGCCGTTCCTGCCGCTGCTGGCCTTCCCGCTGGGCCTGGCCGCCAAGCGCGGCAACCGCGCGCCGGGCCTGCTGCTGGCCGGGGTGCTGCTGCTGGCATTCCAGCACAGCCTGCTGCTGGGCCAGAGCCTGGCCGAATCCGGCCGTCTGGCCCCCATTCCCGCCGTCGGCGCGCCGTTCCTGGTGTTCACCGGCCTGGCCGTCTGGCTGTTCGTCGGCAGCCGCACGCGGCCCGGCGACACGCCGATCTCGCGCCTCGTCCTGGCCATGAGCGCCTGGTTCCGCCGCGTGCTGAGAGCCTTCCAGCGCAAGGAGCGCGCCGCATGAAGCTGCCGCTCTACATCCTGCGCACCGTGGCCACGCGCGTGCTCGGCGCGATCCTCATCCTGATGGCCATCCTGCAGATCCTCGACCTGCTGGAAGTCACCACCGACATCCTCGATCGCGGCCTGGGCGTGGCCGGGGTGTTTTACTACGCCGCCCTGCGCGCCCCGCGCCTGTTCGAGCAGGTCGCGCCGCTGGGCGTGCTGGCCGGCGGCCTGTTCGCCTTCTCGCAGCTGGCCCGCGAGAACGCCGTGGTCGCCATGCGCGCCAGCGGCATCTCGGGCTATCGCATCGTGCTGATGGCCGTGCCGGTGGCGATCGCCGTCCTGTCGCTCGACGCCCTGTGCGCCCAGGTGATCTCGCCGCGCACCGACCCGACGCTCAGCGCCTGGTGGGCCGCCACCACGCCGGTCGCCGAGCGCAAGCCCCCCACCGCCCGCACCTTCCGCGCCGGCGAGGACCTGGTCACCGCCAAGGAAGCCCTGGCCGACGGCGCGGAGCTGCGCGACCTGACCATCTATCGCCGCGACAAGTCCGGCGCCCTGACCGAGCGGGTCGTGGCCCCCGTCGCCAGCTTCCAGAAGGGCGCCTGGCGGCTGGAAAAGCCCGTCACCACCCGCTTCATCGGCGATCGCGTGGAACCCATGGTCGCCGCCTCGGCCACCTGGCCCACCGCCCTGCGCCCCGCCGACGTGCAGGCCCTGTTCGCCGACGCCCCCGCCCCTTCGGCCGCCTCGGCCCGCCGGGCGCTGGAGAACGGCGGCTCGGACCGGCCGCAGAGCTTCTACGCCACCCGCCTGCAGACGGCCTTCTCAGGACCGCTGGCGGCCCTGGTCATGCTGCTGCTCAGCGCCCCTGTCGCCTGGGCCAATTTCCGCAGCGGCCAGGGCGCGATCCTGCTGACCTCGGGCCTGGCCGCCGGCCTCGTCTACCTTGTAGCCGACGGCTTGCTGTCGGCGCTTGGCGAGTCCGGCTCGCTGTCGCCGATCCTGGCCGCCTGGGCCGCCCCCGCCGTCTTCGCCGCCCTCGCGGTGCGCGCCTTCGTATCCCTGGAGGGATGATGCCTTTCGATTCCGCGGCCGAAGCGATCTCGGTCCTGCCCGTGCGCACGCCCGAAGAGCTGAAGCGCTTCATCGCCCTGCCCAACCGCCTCAACGCCAAGGATCCGAACTGGATCGCGCCCCTGGAGCTGGAGCGGACCGAGGCCCTGTCGCCCAAGACCAACCCGTTCTTCGCCCACGCCCAGGTGCAGCTGTTCCTGGCCGTGCGCGGCGGGCGCGACGTCGGCCGGATCAGCGCCCAGATCGACGAACTGACGCCGCAGAAGATCCCCGGCCGCCTCGACGGCCACTTCGGCCTGATCGCCGCCGAGGACGACGCCGACGTCTTCGCCGCCCTGTTCGCGGCCGCCGAGTCCTGGCTGCGCGAGCGCGGCCGCACCCACGTGCTGGGTCCGTTCAACCTGTCGATCAACGAGGAGGTCGGCCTGCTGGTCGACGGCTTCGACACCCCGCCTATGGTGATGATGGGCCATGATCCGGCCTATGCCGGCCGCCGCGTCGAGCAGCAGGGCTACGCCAAGGCCAAGGACGTCTACGCCTATTACGCCCCGATGCACGTCGACCTGCCGCCGGCCGTACGCCGCCGCGCCGAGCGCCCGCCGGCCGACGGCGTCGTGCTGCGCCAGCTCGACATGAGCCGCTACGACGAGGAGGTCGCCACCCTGACCGACATCCTCAACGACGCCTGGAAGGACAACTGGGGCTTCACTCCCACCACCGAGGCCGAGACCGCCCAGCTGGCCAAGGCCCTCAAGGCCGTGATCGACAAGCGCCTGACCTGGTTCGCCGAGATCGACGGCGAGGCCGCCGGGTTCCTGGTGTTCCTGCCCAACGTCAACGAGGCCATCCGCGACCTGGGCGGCAAGCTGCTGCCGTTCGGCTGGGCCAAGCTGCTGTGGCGGCTGAAGGTCAAGCGCGTGAAGTCTGCCCGCATCCCGCTGATGGGCGTGAAGCGCAAGTTCGCCGAGGGCATCCGCGGCCGCATGCTGCCGTTCCAGATGATGCACGCCGGCCGCACCTCGGCGCTGGCGCTGGGCTACGAGCGCTTCGAGATCTCGTGGGTGCTGGAAGAGAACATGCCCATGCGCCGTATCGCCGAGGCCATCAGCTCGGAGATCTACAAGACCTATCGCGTCTACGAGAAGGCGCTGTGATCCAGGGGTTCAAGGCGCTCGTCCTGGCCGGCTCGCGGCCGGGCGAGATCGACAGCGCCGCGGCCTATGCCGGCGTCTCGCACAAGGGCCTGATCACGCTGGAGGGGCGCACCCTGCTCGACCGGGTCCTGGGCGCGGTGCAGGCGGCGGGCGCGCAGGCGGTCGGCGTCTCGACCTCCGACGCGGCCATCGTCTCGGCCCTGCCGGCCGGCGTCACCGCCATCGCCGCCTCGACCGAAGGCCCCAGCCAGAGCGTGCGCGGGGGCGCGGAGAGCCTGGGCTTTCCGCTGCTGATCACCACGGTCGATCACGCCCTGCTCAAGCCCGAGTGGATCACCCAGTTCCTGGCCGACGCCCCGGAAGGCGCCGACGTCGCCCTGATGCTGGCCCCGGAGGCGCGCGTGCGCGCCGCCGCGCCGGACACCCAGCGCACCTATCTGAAGTTCCGCGACGGCCGCTTCTCGGGCTGCAACCTCTTCCTGTTCCGCAGCGAGGCCGCCCTGCCCGCCATCGCCCTGTGGCGCCGCGTCGAGCAGAATCGCAAGCAGCCCTGGAAGATCGCCGCCATGCTCGGCCCGGGCCTGCTGGTCCGCTACCTGCTGGGCCTGCTGACCCTCGACGAAGCCATAGCCCGCCTCGGCGCCCTGGCCGGCGTCAAGGCGGCGGCGGTGCGCGCTCAGGACGGCCTGGCCGCCGTGGACGTCGACAAGCCGGCGGACCTCGATCTCGTGCGCAGGATCGTCGGCGAGACGGCTTAGCGCCGCTCGCAGCGGCCAGGCTTTCGCACCCGTAAACCAGCGTCTGTGGCTTGGACGTCACCTCTCGGAGAAACGCGGCCGACGGCCTTTGCAAGCCACCGCCACGCCCCCTATCTGCCGGTCGAACGCCGCCGTCGCCCCCCCGACGGCGGCGGCCTGTTTTCCGATTTCAAAGTCCCGCCCGTGTTCCGATCCGTTCTTCGCGCCGCCGCTATCGGCGGTCTTCTGCTGCTGTCGGCCTGCGCCAGCGTCCATATCCCCGCCACCCCGCAGACGGCCTTTGGCCGCAGCGAGACCAGCACCCTCTCCGAAGGCGTCACCTACTGGAGCGAGACGCGCGAGAACCCGCTGCGGCAGGTGTTCCACGTCGTGCGGCTGGACCTGGCCAATCCGAAAGTGCAGCTGTTCGTCTCGCCGCCCAATGACGGGGCCGGCCAGTACCACGCCCGCACCACGTCCGACTTCGTGACCGCCTCGGGCGCCCTGCTGGCCGTCAACGCCAGCTATTTCACGCCCTTCAAGCCAGGCGCGCGCGGCGGCGACGACTTCGTGCCCCACGCCGGCCAGCACGTCGATCCGGTCGGCAAGGTGATCGTCGCCGGCGCCATCGTCGCCCCGCCGGAGGTTCCGGAGCTCGACCCGCGCGTCAACGCCATCCTCTGCATCCACCCGTCGTTCGTCGAGATCCGCTCGGGCCACACCTGCCGCTGGGACGTGATCGACGCCGTGGCGGCCGGGCCGGTGCTGCTGGTCGACGGCGCCGAGCAGTCGTTCAAGCACGCGGGACCGAAATACGCCGCCGACCGCCATCCGCGCACCGCCCTGGGCGTCTCGGCCGACGGCCGCACCGGCTGGCTGGTGGTGGTCGACGGCCGCCAGACCGTGATCAGCGAGGGCGCGACCCTGGCCGAACTGACCGCCTTCTTCCGCGACCTGGGCGCGGCCGACGCCATCAACCTGGACGGCGGCGGCTCGACCACCCTGGCCGTGGACGACGGCTTTGGCCGTCCGCGCGTGCTGAACTCGCCGATCCACACCGGCGTGCCCGGCCGCGAACGACCGGTGGCCAACCAGCTGGGCGTGCGGGTGCTGGACGCCCGCTAGGGCCTTGGCGCTTTACGCCCGCGGCGACAGGAAGCTGGCCGCCACGTTGCTGAGCGGACCCGGCCATTCGCCGAACACGATCGAGCCCGAGAGCGGGTCGGTCGACACCGACGGGAAGCACAGGTTCAGCCTGAACTTCAGCAGTTCGTCGCTGGTGCTCTGGGCCATGATCGACAGCGGAAAGCCGATGGCCGGGGCGTTGTCGTAGATGAACAGCAGCCCGGTGAACGGCGAGATCACCGGCGCGGCCGGATTGGGGAACGACAGCGTCCCCGTCACTGGAAGCACCTCGCACCGCGCGGTGGATGCGGCCTCCAGCGAGGCGCAGCCGGCCGTCAGCAGGTCGGCCTTCTCGTCGGCGACGACCAGGGCCAGTTCGTAGTCGAAGCCCACCTGGCCGTCGGCCAGGATGTCGGGCTTGTAGACCGTCAGCTTGAGGGTGGTGGCGTCGGGCATGGCGCTTCCTCGATCCATGGCGGCGCGACGATTTCGCGCAACCTATGATCGCATTGACGCATGACACATTCTTTGGAGGAACGACTAACGCCGCCCCTGAGGAGCCGATCGCGCGCCTGCCGAAAGAGCAGGCGCCGCCTCGTCGTTTCAGGCTGGCGTCGCCTCGGCCGCGGCCCAGGCTTCCGCCAGCTCGCGGTTCTTCGGCAGGTCCTCAGGGAAGTCCATCTCGGCCCAGTCCAGGCCCTCGATCGAGCGCACGGCCACGGCGTCGTGGGCGCGGGCGATCTGGTCGATGGCCGACAGATACCAGCGGCGCAGACCCTCGGGCGTGCGCAGGGCGCGCTCGACGATGTCGGTGAACAACGCCGCGCCCTCGGGCTCGAAGCGCAGGAAGCCGATCGACTCCGCGTCGTACTCGGTGATGGTCTTGCCGATCTCGCGCAGGGCCTCGCCGTCGGTGCGCACCTTCATGTCGTCGGCGTCGTAGCCGCCAGCCTTGCGGTCGATGGTGACGGTGATCGGGGCCGGCGGGGCCGACAGCAGGCGCTCGGCGATGGCCGGCTCGAACAGGGTGTCGCCGTTCAGCAGCAGGAACGAGCCCTGCATCTCGGCGCGCGCCATCCACACCGAGGCCAGGTTGTCGCTGACGCTGTAGAACGGGTTGAACAGCGTGCGCACGGTCAGGCCCGGAAGGCGCAGCTTGGCCAGCTCGGCCTCGACCAGGTCGGCGGCGAAGCCGGTGACCACCACCACCTCGGCGACGCCGGCGCGGTGCAGGTGGCGGATCTGCCATTCCAGGACCGAGCGGCCCGACAGCTCGACCAGGCACTTGGGCCGGGTGTCGGTCAGCGGCGACAGGCGCTTGCCCTGCCCGGCGCTGAGGATGATGGCTTTGACCGGCGACTGCATGCGGGAAACTCGAACGCGCCGCGCGAGGCGGCGAAGGCGGAACGAAAAGGGCGAGGAAGCGACTCGAAGCGAGCCTTATCAGCGCAAATTGGGCGCGACCATAGCCGCGGCAAGGCCCGACGTCCCGCAAAAGGCCGATTTGCGACAATGTGCGCCTGTGGGCGCGGCGCAGGTTCGGTGACCGAGACCGAGCGGACAGTTTGAAATCCGTCCATCCCCGCGCAGGCGGGGACCCAAGCTGACGTCCAGGATGCGGCGCGGCCGTGGTCTCCCCGCCACCTCGGCTTGGATCCCCGCCTGCGCGGGGATGCTCGGAGGAGGTTAAGCCTCAGGCTCTGTTACGCCTCGACCGTCGCCCCGACCTTCGCCGCCGCCGTCGGATGCAGCCGCTTTTCGATGGCCGCGTCGATGCTGGCGCGGAAATCCGTCATGCCGGCGTTGACCGGCTCGTAGACGGCGTAGTCGACCGAGCACGGATCGCCCCCCGGGAACGGCGGATCGGGATGGTACTGGATCGACAGCTGAACCTTCTGGGTGGCCAGGGCGGCCTTGTCGGCCGCGTCCGGCCCGCCGGCCAGGTCGGTCACGATCGTCTGGACCATGAACAGCGACTCATCGACCGTCGACGAGATGCCCCCGCCAGTGACGCGGTTGCGGTCCTTCACCCAGCGCGGGCAGCCGTTGACCACGGTCACGTCGGGGAACAGCTTCAGGCAGTCGATGAAGGCCCAGTGGGTGGTCGCCCGATAGCCGTCCAGCAGGCCCGCCGAGGCCAGGATCAACCCGCCGGTGCAGACCGAAACGACATAGGTCGCCGTCTTGGCCCGCTCGACGAGGAAAGCCAGCAGGTCCTTGTCGCCGATCGTCTCCTGCAGGCCGTTTCCGCCGCCCGGCACGAACAGCATGTCGAGATGCGGGCACGAGCAGAAGTCGTACTCGGCCACCACCTTCAGCGGGCCGGAGGTCTGGATCGGCTGGGTGGTGGCGGCCACCACCGCCACCTGGCTCGTCCGGCCGATCACCGAGGCGTCGAAGAAGGCGAACACCTCGTGCGGACCCGAGACGTCGAGGATGTCGACGCCCGGATAGAGCACGATGCCCACCGTGAACGGCGGCAGGTCGGGCTGCGGCGGGGCCGCCAGTCGCGCATCGCTCACTGGAACACCGCGATGAACGAGGCCACCACCCCGGCCGGCTCGCCGTTGTGCGGCTTGGCGCGCACCACCGTGCCCACCAGCGACGGAACCTGGTCCACGCCGTCGGGCCAGGTGTAGCCCGGCCAGCAGTGGTAGTCGTACTCCCAGCCGGCGGTCGGCGTGCCGTCACGGCCATAGCCGTTGATCACCAGAGTCTCCGGCCCCGTCCCCTCGCGCAGGATGTGGCCCTTGAGGTCCAGCACGTAGCCGCCGCCCATGTCGAGCGTGCCAATGAGCGAGCACCATTCCGGGCTCTCGAACGTGAACACGCCCTCGCCCCAGATCAGGCTGAGCGCGGTCTGGGCGTTGCCGTCCACCAGCTCGGGATTGTTCAGGTAGCTGCGATAGGTCCACTTGCCGTCGAACGTCATCGGGATCCTCCCTTGCTGAAGCGCTTCATCACTGGGCGTGCGCTCACTGTGCGTGGACCACGATGTCCAGCACCTGCGGCGTGGCCGTGGTCGCGCCGCCGTCGGCGTGATGGGCGTGCGGCCCGGCGGCCGACAGCATCGGCTTGCCGGCCAGACGCACCAGGCGAATGCTCAGCCCCGTCGGCGCGGCGGCGGCCACGCCCGGTCCCTTGGCCTTGGCCAGGTTGGCCAGCGGCTGCGACAGCGGCACCGTGAAGCTGACCGGCCGCGTCACCAGGTGGCGGCCGAACATCGACAGGGTGGTGACAAAGCCCGGCGAGTCGACGCCCACCGCCTGGCCCTCGGGCGTGTTGATCACCACCGCCAGGTCGTTGGCGTGCTCGAACGGCGGCAGGTCCACGGTGATCGTGGCCAGCAGGTGCGTCCCGCCCGGCTTGGCCGCGTCGGCCAGCAGCGCGGCCGGCAGGGTCACGTCGCCCGCCGCCAGGCTGCTCGGACCGGGGGCCTTCAGCTTGGCGGCGTACTTGGTCGCCGGCGCCGGCTTGCCGGCCTTCAGTTTGGTGGTTCCCGCCGGCGGCACGACGTTCTCGCCCGAGCCGGGCTGGTAGTCGTAGTCGAAGGAACCGATGGTCTCGTAGGCGGCGGCCGTGGCCTTGGCTCCGGTCACCGGCTTGCCGTCGGCGTCGTGGAAGAACAGGAAGGGCTCGGCCCGCCACTTGGCCAGATCGCCCTTGCCGTTGATGTAGCTGGGATTGTCGTCCGGCAAGGTCGGATAGCCGTAGCCCTGCTGCTTGCGCGTCCAGACGTCCCAGATGCGGTCGATGTTGGCGTGGTGCAGGAAGAACAGCGGGTCCACCGGCGACAGGTTCGACTGCATGAAGCCGTCGCCATAGGTCGTGTTGCCGTCCTTGTCGGTCCAGATGCCGCCGACGCAGTTGTGCACCTTGTTGTGCGGCTGGCCCTCCATCACCCCGAAGCCGGTGATGCTGCTGTGGAACTGCGACTTGGGGCTGGCGAAGCCGATGAAGTCGCGCGGCGACAGGGCGTTGTCGAGCATCCAGGGCGAGACGGCCCGGTTGGTGACGCCGTCGAAGCCCGGGTTCTGCGGCGTCGAGCCGCGGGCGTTGGGCGGCGCGAAGAACATCGGCCCGCCCTTGGGCCCGATGTCGAACAGCAGGTCGGCCGGGAAGCGCAGGCCGCGGATCAGCAGTTGCCCGTTCTGCGCCGGGGTCAGGTTGTTCCAGAACGTCTCCAGCACCGGCCCATAGGCCTTGTTGAAGGCGTCCAGGCTCTGGATGTAGGCGGCGTCGTTGGGATTGAGCACGCCCTCGAACATCTGCGCCGGCACCTTGGGGTCGGCGGTCCAGTCCCAGTAGGGGAAGGCGAAGTCGGGATCGCCGCTGATCTTGCGCACGGCCTGCTCGAACAGGCCGACATAGCCGCGGTGCCAGACCACGAACCACCAGTTGCCGTGCGGGCAGTCGACCGTGTGGGTCAGGGCGTGGTTGTACCAGTTGTTGGGATCGTCAGGCGGCAGGGCCAGCATGATCTTGATGGCCTTGGCGTAGCTGGCCAGGGCCTTCTGGCCCTGCGGGCTGCTGACGTTCCAGCGCCGCCAGCGGGCCTTGGTCGGGGCGGCCGGCTGGGCCTGGCCCTGCCCGGCCACGAGCATGCCGAGCGCGGCCGCCGCGCCGCTCGCCATCAGGGCGCGGCGCGAGGGCAGCAGGGACGAATACGGACCGGCCGCGGGATCGTGGGTCATGGAAGGGCTCTCGGATTTTGATGACGAACGACGGCCTCCGGCGCGCTCATCGCGCCGGAGGCCGGAAGGCTCGAAACTCAGTGGTGGCCGTGCGAGACGCCGCCGGCGCCGTCGGGCAGCACGATCTGGACGTTCTGCATCATGCCCTGGTCCTCGTGGTCGAGGATGTGGCAGTGCAGGACGTACTCGCCGATGTAGCGCTGGTAACGGGTGCGCACGATCAGGGTGTAGGGCAGATAGGGTCCGTTCTCGACCTTCTGGGCGCTCTTGACCCACAGGGTGTCCTTCCAGACGCCCTTCAGGCCAGGATACTGCGGATCCACGCCGTCGAGGCCGAAGTCGTCGACCGCCCCGGGCTCGCTGACGTCCTTGCCGGTCGGATCCAGGATCTTGACGATCTGGAACGGGTTCACGTGGATGTGGAACGGGTGGCTGACGAATTCCGAGCGCAGCTCCCACTCCTGGGCCGTGCCCAGCACCAGGGTGCGGTCGATGCGGTCGGGCGCGTAGGGCCGCGGCGCATAGTCCTGCGAGCCGACCTCGAACTGCACCGGCATGTTGGTGTTCTGGCCGGGAATGGCGATGTTGAAGAGCACCTTCTCGGTCTTCGAGCCCTTGATCTCGGCGTCGGTGATCGTCGGGTGCGGCACGAAGCGGGTCAGCTTCAGCCCGTCCTTGAGGTCGGCCACGACGCTGGCGCGCACGTCGGTCGGCATCTGGACGCTGGCCGCGGCGACCAGCTCGGCGGTGACGAAGGCCGGGATGTCCTTGACCTCCTTGCCCGGCGCGACGGCGACCTTGCCCAGCAGGCGGGTGCCGACAGCCTCGCCATTGACCGTGCCGGCGGTCGAGGTCTGCGCGTCGAGCATGCAGTAGTTCCCCGCCTTGGGGAAAACCACCAGCAGGTCGTTGCGGTAGCCCGGCTGCAGGGTGACGACCGTGGTCTTGCGGGCCTGGGCGTCGGTCAGGCCGTCGTCGGCGACGATGTAGACCGAAACCGGCTCGCCGATGCAGTAGGTCTTCTGGAACTTGGGACCGTCGGCGGCGGCCAGGCGGTCCAGGGCCGCGGCGCCGCCGTCGGCCATCTTCACGAACTGCAGCGAGATGGTGTCGCGCACCCCGGCGTGGATCATCCGCCAGCGGGCCAGCTCGCCCTGCTTGGCCGGCAGGGTGGCCAGCACTTGGCCGTTGATGCTGGTGTAGCGGCCCGACTGCCCCCAGCTGCCCGGCCCGAAGCCGTTGCCGTTGGCGTCGCTGTAGAACTCGATGACGCCGGTGTCGCCCGGGTCGCAGACCCACTCGATCACATTGCCCTGGGCGTCGGTCTTGACCTTGATGTTGCCGCTGGCGTCGAGGCAGGCGTACTGGATCTGCTGGAACACCAGCAGCTTCTCGGGGATCGGCGCCGAGCCCTTGTAGAGCAGGGTGTCGAGGTCGCCGTTGGTCTTTGGGGTCGGCTTGCGGTCGCCCTTGATGACCAGGGCCCCGGCCATGCCGCTGGAAACCTGCAGCGCCGTCGAGCCGTGACGGTGGGTGTGGTACCAGAAGGTGCCGGCCGGATGGTCGCGCGGGATGTTGTATTCGTACTCGAACTGCACCCCGGGATTGATCGACAGCAGCACGTTGTCGCTGTTGCCGGTCGGGCTGACCCACAGGCCGTGGCTGTGCAGGTTGGTGCCGTTGTAGCAGTGCGGCACGTTGATCAACCAGTTGGGATCGGTGCAGCTGGGATCGGCCGGCAGCTTGTTGTCCAGCGCCACCCGCACCGTGTCGCCGGGCCGCACCTGGATGGTCGGCGCCACATAGGGCGTGGTCGCCGAGACGTCGGTGCCGTTGTAGCTGCGCAGGTGGACCTTGTCGTTGCGCCCGTTGGCCGGGTTGTAGAGCTGGCCGTCGGTGTAGACCACGTTGAGGTTCAGCCGCCGGTCGCCGGTCTCGGCCGTGCTGGCCGGGGCGATGACGTAGCTCTTGTCCTTCGAGGCGGTGCCGGTCAGGGCCAGCGGCTCGGGCGGCTTGGCCGCGCCCAGTTCCTTCGAGGGAAGCGGCGCGCCCAGCACCCGCGGATCATCGACGACCCGGTCCTGCGCCGCCGCGCTCGCGGCCTGCAACGCCATGACGGCTAACGCCGCCCCCGTCGCCAGCGCCAGACGCCGTCCACGTACAGTGCATCGCCCGTGAGCATAGCCCATCGCAGCCTCCCCGATCCTTCAACCCCTGGGAGAACTGTACTCTTGCGCCGATAAACTTGAAGTCACAATTTTTGTGCGCTTTCGCACAGGTTTAGAAGCCTAGCGCCAGGCGTAGTTGAAGCTGATACTGATCCTCTGTTCCTCGGCCTGGTTGGGCGTCACCTCGTGCCGCAGCCAGCTTTCCCACATCAGGATCGTGCCGGGCTCGGGCTGCACATAGACGAAGGGCTGCAAGGTCTCTGGCGCGTCGTCCTGGCGGGTCGGCGCGGCCATCATCATCGGCAGCCGCGGATCCTCGAACTTCAGCGCCGAGGCGCCGGCCGGAATGGTCACGTAGACCGTGCCGGAGATCACGCTGTGGGGATGGATATGGCCGGTGTGCTGGCCGCCCGGATCGAGGATGTTGATCCAGAAGCTGTCCATCACCAGCTTGCCGCCGGCCAGGTCGAAGCGCAGCGCCTTGGCGAAGGCGGCGGCGTGCTTGTCGAGCTTCTTCTTGAGGTCGGCGAACAGGCTGTCGCGCTGCGGCAGGTCGTCGAGCGAGGCGTAGGAGGTGTAGCCCAGATAGCCCTTGCGCTCGGCCCACGCCTGGCCGGCCTCGTCGTCCTCGGCCACGGCGATGCAGGCGTCGTGCAGCTCGTCGATGAAGATCTCGAAGTCCTTCTCGCCGGCGAGACTGGCTTCATAGAGCGGAGTGACGAAGAGGGAGCGGGTGGTCATGGGGCGGGGTCATAGCGCTCCTCGTGATTGACGACAAACCGCTATTGGAACATCATGTGAACATGGCCGAAGATGCATTCATCCTGAAGATCGATGCGGCGCGCGCCGAGCGCCTGAAGGCGCGCGCCGAGGCCGCCGGTCAGAGCGTTGAAGACTACGCTCTCCATGCACTGGATGTGGCCGCCGATCCGCGCGGTGTTGCAGAGCAAAGCGTCGCCTTTGGAGAGCGAAGCCCGGCCTATTGGCGAGAGCTCGAGGCCATCTGTGATGAAGCGGACAAGACAGGCGGCATTCCTTGGGAGCAGGTCGAGGCCCGACTGTTGAATTTCGGAAAAAAGCGCTGATCCGTGCGACGGATCGTTATCGCTGGCCCGGTCTGGGCTGATCTCGAACGCTTGGAAACTTGGCTTGCCGGTCGCGACGCACCCTATGCGGAAACGTTAGGCGTGGCTCTCCGAACGGCCATCAACGGTCTTCGCGACTTCCCCGAGCGCGGCCGCCTCTCAGAGGTCAGCGACATGCGCGAGTTCGTCGTTCCCTTCCGAACCTGGACCTATGTCATCAGCTATCGGGTCCGTCCGGACCACGTGACGATCGCACGCATTCATCACGCCCTCGAAGATCGCTGAACCCGCCGGACTCGCCTATATCTGCCTCGTGACCGACACCACCACCGACACCGACGCCTCCCCTCGCCTCGCCGGCGCCGCCCTGATCAAGGACGAGGTGACGCGCCTGCCCGATGCGCCGGGCGTCTATCGCATGATCGGCGACGGCGGCGAGGTGCTGTACGTCGGCAAGGCCAAGAGCCTGAAGAAGCGGGTGGTGCAGTACGCCCAAGGCCGCTTCCACACCAACCGCATCGCCCACATGGTCGACGCCACGCGGGCCATGGAGTTCGTCACCACCCGAACCGAAGCCGACGCCCTGCTGCTCGAGATCAACCTGATCAAGCAGCTGAAGCCGCGCTTCAACGTGCTGCTGCGCGACGACAAGAGCTTTCCCGAGATCCTCATCCGCCGCGACCACGCCGCCGCCCAGCTGCGGAAACATCGCGGCGCCCACACGATCAAGGGCGACTATTTCGGCCCCTTCGCCAGCGCCTGGGCGGTGAACCGCACGCTCAACACCCTGCAGAAGGCCTTTCTTCTGCGCTCGTGCAGCGACAGCGTCTACGAGACGCGCGACCGGCCCTGCATGCTGCACCAGATCAAGCGCTGCGCCGCCCCCTGCACGGGCCTGGTCAGCCTGGAGGACTACGGCGCCCTGGTCGACCAGGCCGAGGCTTTCCTGAGAGGGAAGTCCCGCGCGGTCATGGCGACCATGGCCAAGGAGATGGAGGCCGCCGCCGAGGACCTGGAGTTCGAGCGCGCCGCCCGCTTGCGCGACCGCATCCGCGCCCTGGCCGCCGTCGCCCAGGAAAGCCAGATCAACCCCGAGACCGTCGACGAGGCCGACGTCGTCGCCCTGCATGTCGAAGGCGGCCAGGCCTGCGTGCAGGTGTTCTTCTTCCGGGCCGGCCAGAACTGGGGCAACCACGCCTACTTCCCGCGGATCACCGGCGCTGCGGAAGACGAGGAGGACGGCGCCACCGAGGAGCAGCGGATCATCACCGCCTTCCTGGGCCAGTTCTACGACGACAAGCCGATCCCGCGCCTGATCCTGGCCAACGTCCAGCCGGCCGAGGTGGATCTCCTCAGCGAGGCCTTCGCCCTGAAAAGCGGCCGCAAGGTCGAGATCGCCGTGCCCAAGCGCGGCGAGAAGGCCGACCTGGTCGGCCACGCCCTGACCAACGCCAGGGAGGCCCTGGGCCGCCGGATGGCCGAGGGCAGCGCCCAGACCAAGCTGCTGGCCGGCGTCGCCGAGGCCTTCAAGCTGGACGCCCCGCCCGAGCGGATCGAGGTCTACGACAACAGCCACATCCAGGGCACCAACGCCGTCGGCGGCATGATCGTGGCCGGGCCCGAAGGCTTCATGAAGGGCCAGTACCGCAAGTTCAACATCAAGAGCACCGAGCTCACGCCCGGCGACGACTACGGCATGATGAAGGAGGTGCTGAAGCGCCGCTTCGCCCGCCTCGTGAAGGAAGAGGAAGAAGGCGACGACGCCAACCGCCCCGACCTGGTGCTGGTCGACGGCGGCCAGGGCCAGCTCGACGCGGCGCTGGAGATCATGGCCGACCTGGGCGTCGACGACATCCCGGTGGTCGGCGTCGCCAAGGGGCCGGACCGCGACGCGGGGCTGGAGCGCTTCTTCATCCCCGGCCAGACGCCGTTCATGCTCGAGCCCAAGTCGCCGGTTCTGTATTACCTTCAGCGCCTGCGCGACGAGGCCCACCGCTTCGCCATCGGGGCCCACCGCACCCGCCGCAGCATGGACCTGAAGAAGAACCCGCTCGACGAGATCGAGGGCGTCGGTCCCGGCCGCAAGAAGGCCCTGCTGCACGCCTTCGGCTCGGCCAAGGGCGTCGGCCGGGCCAGCGTCGAGGACCTCGTGAAGGTCGACGGCGTCAGCCAGGCCCTGGCCGAGCGCATCCACGCCTTCTTCCGCAAGAGCTGACCACCTCTCCCCCAAAATCGGCGCCCAAAACGACCCGGGGCGGCGATTGACAACGCCGTTAGGTGAACGCAACCTCCGGCCGCTCTGGACATGTCTGCAACCTGACATGCGGCGCGCGCCGGGCGCGCCGCCCGGAGACGCCTGGGGAAAACATCGCCATGACCATTCTGCCGTTCCTGCGGGGCCGAGGCCTCGCGCGCCCGCTCGCCGACGCCTGCGCCGACACCGCCGCCCCGGCGCCGGTCCCGCGCTCGAAGTCGGTGATCCACCTGCCCGCCGACCACTACCTGCACCGCGACGCGCCGACCGAGTGGTGGTGGCACATCGGCACGCTGAAGGCCGGCGACCGGGTGTTCGGCTTCGAGATCAACGCCGCCTCGTTCCCGGGCCGCGCGCCGGCGTTCGGCTTCTCGCAGATCATGCTGACCGACGTGCAGAACCAGAAGCACTACCAGGCCACCACGGTCTACAACACGCCCGCCGGCTACGACCCGGCGACCTGGGCCGAGCACGACGTCGCCCGTGACTGGCACGTGGGCCTGGGCAAGGCCGGCAGCCTGTTCACCGCCGTCAAGGTGACCAATCCCGGCTCGGGCTACGATCCGGCCCACACGGTGGTGACGGTGTCGGGCGGCGGCGGCTCGCAGGCCGTGGCCTATCCGGTGATCGTCGGCGGCATGATCGCCTCGATCCAGGTCGCCAACCTCGGCCGCGGCTACACCTCGCTTCCCGACATCACCATCAGCGATCCCAGCGGCGCCGGCTCGGGCGCCACGGCCAAGGCTCTGCACACCTTCATCACCATGGACGCGGCCTGGGGCGATCCGACCCAGAACATGGCCGTGGTCACCAAGCTGACCGACGACGCCACGGGCACTGAAGTGGTGTTCGACCTGACCATGTCGCAGAAAGGCGATCCCTTCCTGGTCTGGGGCACGGGCGTCAGCCAGGTCCTGCCGCCGGCCTGGGGCTCGCACCTGCAGACGGGCAACTACTACTACTCGCTGACCAACGTCGCCGCCGCCGGCACGATCACCATCGACGGCGAGGTCTTCGAGGTCACGGGCAAGACCTGGATGGACCACGAGTACGGCTTCTTCGGCTCGGCGGCCAATCCGGTGAAGTGGCTGCTGCAGAACGCCCAGCTCGACAACGGCTGGACCCTGTCGAACCACTACGTGCTGTACGGCCCCAACAAGAAGCCCAACCCGGGCGAACCCGTGCCCTGCGAGGTCACCCTGCAGGATCCGGAAGGCCAGATGTACCTGGTGTCCGGCGTCATGATCGCCGACCGCCCCTGGATCAGCCCGCACTCGAAGACCCAGTACTATCTCGACTACCAGCTCGACATCGCCGGCTTCGACGCGGTGCTGAACTTCAAGGCCCTGGTTCCCGACCAGGAGTTCCCGCTCCTGCCCACCGGCTCGATCTACGAAGGCATCGCCTCCGCCGAAGGGACCTTCCAGGGCAAGCCGACCTCCGGGACGGGCTGGATCGAACAGGCGCTCTGAACCTTCACCGGGGATGACGAACCCATGGCTGCAAGCTTAGCTTGCAGCCATGTCCCTGGCCGAATCCACCGCTTCCCCGCCACACCGCTCCTGCTGGACGCACCAGGGCAATCACGACTGGACCGGCACGGGTCCGAGCGGCGAGACCCTGGGCTTTTGCGGCTCGCGCTCGGGCCTGTTCGACGGCCAGCGCAACAGCATGCGGCTTTCCAACACCCTGTCGGCATATCGCCGAGGCCTGCGCCACAGCAGGCTGTTCGCCGAAACCGGTTACGACCGCCTGGCCAAGCGCATCGGCTACGCCGCCGAACACCAGACCGGCGATCCCGACTTCGACGCCCGGGTCTATCTGGGAACCGACGACCCAGGCCTGGCCGACATCCTCCGCGCCCAACCCGCCTTGCGCGCCGCCGTCATCGCCCTGCTCGACGCCGGGGCCAAGACCATCGCCATCGACAAGAGCGGCGTCCAGGCGACCATGACCGGCGGCCTGCGCCCGGACGATCCCGAGGGCGAGCACGACCTGATCGCCGCCGGCGACGCGATCAGCGCCGTCGCCTCGTTGTGGCCCGAACGTCCCGCCCCGGGACCGACCGCCGGCGCGGTCTTCCAGTCCATCGGCCTGGGCTGGGCCGCCCTGGTTCTGGCGGCCGTGCCGATCGCCGCCTGGAAGAGCGAGACCGTCACCGCCCGCCAGATCGAGACCTATGCCCAGATCGACTGGCTGGGCCTTGGCGTCTGGCTGGGGGTCGCGTTCGTCCCCTTCCTGCTGGCGGGCCTGCGCCGACCGGCCGCCCATCGCACGCTGCTGACCCTCGGGCTGGTCGCCCTGGTGCTGACCCCGTTCAGCACCGACCTGCTGCAGCTGCGCGCCAACCGGTGGCTGACACGGTCGGAAGCGGACGTCCCCGCCGTGCTGACCGAGCTGCGCTACGACCACGACGACCCCAACCCCACGGAATACGAGGCGACTGTCACCGTCGCCGATCGTCCGTCCGACTGGGTCCTGACCAAGCAGGAAGGCGACCTGGCCCGCCAGGGCAGCCTGTGCGTCGCCGGCGTCGTCGCCACCGGCCTGCGCGACCTGCGCTACGTCAAGCGGGTGCGCACCTGGGAGTGCCCCGGCCAGGGCCCGCTCGAGGAGCCCTACGTTCCCGAGCCCTAAGGGTGGCGACATGCGGCGTTTGAGGCGAAAACCTCGTGCTTCGACAGGCTCAGCATGAGGTTTTTCTACCGCCCGAGCCTATAAATGGTCCTCATCCTGAGCTTGTCGAAGGACGAGGACCACGCACCGCGCCTGAACGTCGCCCACCCTAAAAATCGTTCTTCCAGCGCTGCATCGAGGCCAGCGGCAGCCAGGCCTCGAACGTCAGGCCCTCGGGGCGGAAGTCGAAGCGCGAGCGGCCCTTCAGCTCGCGCTGGGTGAGGTTCTCGATCAGCCGCGCGCCGAAACCGAAGGTGGCCGGCTCGCTGACCGTCGGGCCGCCGGTCTCGGTCCAGGTCAGGCGCAGCTGCCGCGCCGCCTCGTCCAGGCTCCAGCGCAGGGCCACGCGGCCTTCCGGCGCCGACAGCCCGCCGTACTTGGCGCTGTTGGTGGCCAGCTCGTGCAGCACCATCGACAGCGACACGGCCACGTGCGGGCTCAGCGTCACGCTTGGCCCCTCGGCGTCGATGCGGTCGCCGTGAGCCCGCACGCAGATCGCCACCACGTCGGTCAGGTCGGCCTCGGTCCAGCCGGTGCGGGTGAGCAGGTCGTGGGCGGCCGAGAACGCCACCAGGCGCTCGGTGAAGATCCGCACCTGCTCGGCGTCGAGCTTGGCGAAGGTCTGGCGGGCCAGCGACTGCACCGTGGCCAGGTTGTTCTTCACCCGGTGGTTCAGCTCGTTGATCATCACCGCCTGGCGGGCCTCGCGCGCCTCCAGTTCGTGGGAGGCCGCAACCAGGGCCTCGCGCACGGCGGCGATCTCGGCCAGGCCGTCGCCCCGTCCCGGACCCAGCGGCCGCCCCTCCCCGATCGTCGCGGCGTCCTCGACCAGGTCGGCGACCTCGCGATTGATGCGGTTGGCGAAGAACAGCGCCAGGCCGATGCCCAGCAGCAGCAGCAGCGGGAACACCGCCGCCGTCCCCAGCGCCACCGAGACGCCGCTGCGGGACATCTCGTCGCGCGGAATGGCCACCACCAGGGTCCAGCCCGTCCGCGGCGAGCGGGTGTAGGCCACGTGGGTCTTCACCTTCTCCAGCGAGACGCTCTTGCTGATCCCTTCGCTGGCCCTGGCCAGGTTGCGGGCCATGTCGGGAGAGGCCGTCGCCCCCATCCAGCGCTCGTTGCGCACCGAGCGGGCGATCACCTTGCGCTGGTTGTCGAGGATCGTCGCCACCCAGCGGTCGGGCGCGCGCTGCTGGCGGAACACCGAGGTGAAGCTGGAGGCCTCGACCACATAGGCCACGACGAAGGGCTCGCCCTTGATGTCGACCGGCGCGCCCACCGTCACCACGTAGCGCTTGGCCAGCGCCCCCATGCGCAGGTCCGAGACGACGGTGCGGCCCTCCTCGCGGGCGCGGACCATGTAGTCGGGCGGCGGGGTCCTGGGCAGGGACGCGCCCCATGGCACCAGCGTGTTGACCATCTGCTGACCGTCGGGCCGAGAGACCACGATCCAGCCGGGACGATTGGCGGTCGTGCGCTTGGCGCGGGCGTGAAAGCTCTTCCAGTCGGCGTTCAGCAGGGCCTGGTCGGTAGCCAGGGTCTCGGCCACGGCCACGCCCTCGGCCACCTGGCGGTCGACCGCCCCCGACAGCGCCCGGGCCGTCGCCATCAGCTGCTCGTCGAGCTGATCGCGACTCTGGCTGTTGGCGCGCTCCAGCAGCAGGGCCGTGGCGACCAGGGCCGGCGCCAGCAGGCTGACGGTCAGCAGCACCAGCAGGCCCCGGACCGATCCGCGCAGCCCGCGCCGCCGGGAGGCGGGCGTATCGGAGGAAGCTGGGGCCATGGGAGGGTTTACGCGACGACTGACCGAAGGTTGCCGGGCGCCTTGTGGATCAACCCGCCCGTCACCGCCATGATCGTCTCCCGCCCAGTCCCGGATGACGCGACCTTACGCGATGCGTCAGCCCTGTCATCCGGTAAGCGACCAGCGTTATTCGGCGCGGCGCGGCTTCAGCAGGACGAGGGCGACGAAGCTGATCCCCGCGGCGACCGCCAGATAGATCCCCACCGGAACCAGGCCGCCCTTCGCGGCCAGGGCCGTGGCGGCCATCGGCGTCAGCCCGCCGCCGATGATGCCGCCGACGTTGAAGGCCATCGAGGCCCCGGTGTAGCGCACCCGGGCCGGGAACAGCTCGGGCAGCCACGAGCCCAGCGGGCCGTAGACGAAGCCCATGGCGAAAAGGGCCAGCGACAGGAAGGCGCAGATCAGGGCCAGCGAGCCGGCCCCCATCATCACCGGCAGCAGCGCCCCGGCGGCCACGGTCATGGCGCAGCCGGCCATCAGCACCCGGCGCGACGACGAGGCGTCCGACCAGTAGCCCGAGACGACGATGCCGCCGGCCATGAACAGGATGGCGAACAGCTGCACGCCCAGGAACAGCTGGCGGTCGTAGCCCAGGGTCTTGGCGCCGTAGCCCAGCGCGAAGGCCGTGCTCAGGTAGAACAGGGCGAAGCAGCAGACCACGGCGAAGGTGCCGCCCAGGGTCTCTTTCCAGTGGCGCTTGAGCAGCTCGGCCAGCGGCACGGCCGGCGGCGGCTCGTGGGCCAGGGCGGCGGCGAAGGCCGGGGTCTCGGTCAGCTTCAGACGCACCCACAGGCCCAGGCCCACCAGCACGGCGCTGGCCAGGAACGGCAGGCGCCAGCCCCAGGCCTCGAACTGCTCGGGGCTGAGCAGCAGGCCCAGAATGAGGAAGAGGCCGTTGGCGGCGATGAAGCCGACCGGGGCGCCCAGCTGCGGGAACATGCCGAAGCGGGCCTTCCAGCCGGGAGGCGCGTTCTCGACCGCCAGCAAGGCCGCCCCGCCCCACTCGCCGCCCAGGCCGAAGCCCTGGCCGAAGCGCAGCAGGCACAGCAGGGCCGGCGCCAGCCAGCCGGCCATCTGATAGGTCGGCAGGAAGGCGATCAGCAGGGTCGAGCCGCCCATCAGCATCAGCGACGCCACCAGGGTCGACTTGCGGCCGATGCGGTCGCCGAAGTGGCCGAAGGCGATCGCCCCGACCGGCCGGGCGAAGAACGCCACCGCCAGGCTGGCGTAGGAGGCCAGCAGCTGCATCGACGGCGAGTGCGATGGGAAGAACAGCGGCCCGAACACCAGCGAGGCGGCCGTGGCGTAGATGTAGAAGTCGTAGAACTCCACCGCCGTGCCCACCAGGCTGGCCAGCAGCACGCGGCGGGAGGAATTGGCGGTCGGATCGGCGCTGGCGGTCATGGCGTCCTCGGGAACTTGACCACGGCTTGGCTTCCGAAGACCGCCACGTCAACCACGCAGCGGATAAAAATCACCCGCCACCCTGGAGAATTACCCCGATATCGATGCGTTTTCTTCGCGCGACCGCCCGTTCAGGAAGAGACTTGCCCCGCCGCGCGAACGGCGGGGCCGATCCCGTCAGCGGGCCGAGAAGCCGCCGTCCACCAGGTGGTAGCTGCCGGTGATGAACGAGGCGCGGTCCGACAGCAGGAAGCAGGTCAGGGCCGAAACCTCCTCCGAGCGGCCAAGGCGCCCGATCGGGTGCAGGGCCACCAGGCCGGCCATGGCCGCCTCGTCCATCGAGGCGCGCACCGCCGGGGTGTCGATGAAGCCCGGGCCGACGGCGTTGATGCGCACGCCCTGGCCGGAATATTCGATGGCGGTCGTCTTGGTCATGCCGACCAGGGCGTGCTTGGCGGCGACATAGGGACCCGAGCCGGCCCAGCCGTGGCTGCCCAAGATCGAGGCCATGTTGACGATCGAGCCGCCGCCCGAGGCCAGCATCGCCGGGATCTGGTACTTCATCGAATAGAGGACGCTGTGCAGGTCGACGTCGATCACCCGCTTCCAGGCGTCGATCGGATAGTCGGCCGTGGGCGCGCTGGGGCCGCCGATGCCGGCGTTGTTCACCGCCAGGTGCAGGCCGCCATAGGTGTCGACCGCGAACCTGACCATGGCCTCGACCTGCTCCGGATCGCCGACATCGACCTTGAAGGCGGCGGCCGAGCCGACCTCGTCCGCCAGGGCCTCCGCGCCTTCGAGATTGAAGTCGGCGATCACCACCTTGGCGCCGCCGGCCGCCAGCTCACGCACCACCGCTTCGCCGATGCCCGAGGCGCCGCCGGTGACGATGGCCACCTTGTTCGCGAATTCCGTGCTCATCAGGGACTACTCCACTTACTGTTACACTGTACGCCCCCGACCTCCTATCTGGGGACGGCCGCCCGCGAGCGCCACCATGTCATGCATGCGCCATAGCCCTCCGCCGCGCTCATGCGTTAGAACGGCGCCATGAAAGCCCTGCCCAACATCCTGACCTCCGCCCGCCTGGTCATCGCGCTGTTCATGTTCGTCGCCCTGGCCGCCGCCGCCGGCGGCGTGCCGTGGCTGAGCGAGCAACTGACCGCCGACCAGCAGTTCTCGCTGCAGCGCTGGGCGTTCTGGGCGTTCGTGGTGGCGGCGGTGACCGACTTCTTCGACGGCTGGCTGGCCCGCAAGCTCGACGCCGTCAGCATCTGGGGCGCGATCCTCGACCCGATCGGCGACAAGATCCTGGTCTGCGGCGCTCTGCTGGGCCTGATGGCGCTGGGCCCGAACCCGCTGGTCATCCTGCCGGCCGGCCTGATCCTGTTCCGCGAATTCGCCGTCAGCGCCCTGCGCGAGGTCGGCGCCGGCAAGGGGATCAAGCTGCCCGTCACCCTGCTGGCCAAGTGGAAGACCACCCTGCAGCTGGTGGCGATCGGCGCCGAGATGATCATCGTCTCGTGGGGCGCGTTCAACCTGCCGCAGGACCCGGCGGTCTTCGAGCCGGCCTCGTGGATCACCCACGGCCTGCTGTGGCTGGCCGCCGTGGTCACCCTGATCACCGGCGCCCAGTACTGGGAAGCCGCCCGCAAGGCCCTGACCTAAGGCAGCCTCCCCGGCCGCAAATTCGACACACGCATAGGACGAGCATCCGCCTTCGACGTTTGATGGCGGGGGCTCGGCTATGCTCGGCTTGCTGTGGCGTGCGGTGTGTGTCGCGTTCCTGCTCGCCGCGCCCCTGAGCGGACCCATGACCGCGCGGGCGGAGAGCCGGCTGGTCGATTTCGAGGTCGCCTCGAAACGCTTCGACGGCAATCGGGTCGGCGTCTCCCCGACCCGCAAGGCCGTGGCCTATCTTCCCGAAGGCTATGAGGCCGGGAGCCGGCGCTATCCGGTCGTCTACTTCCTGCCCAACCTGTTCGACGACCACCGCGCGATCTTCGACCGCGACAGCGCCAGGGCCGTGCTCGATCGCGCCGTCGCGCAGGGCAAGGTTCCGCCGCTGATCCTGGTGTCGGCCGACTTCTCCACCCCGACCGGCAGTTCGTTCTACGCCACCTCGCCGGTGACCGGCGACTGGACAGGGTTCCTGGCCAGGGACCTGGTCGCCGCCGTCGACGGGCGCTTTCGCACCCTGCCCCGCCCCGAAGCGCGGGGGCTGCTGGGCGACCGCATGGGCGGCTACGGCGCGATCCGCACGGCCATGCTGGCGCCCGGCGTGTTCGGCGCGGTCTACGCCCTGCATCCGGTCGGCACGGGCGTCGGCCTCCAGACCATGAACTCACGCCCGAACTTCGAGCGCCTGGCCTCCGCCAAATCCCTGGACGACCTGGGCGACGACGGCTTCTCGCGGGTGTTCTTGGGCATGTACCAGGCCTTCCTGCCCAATCCGGACAGGCCGCCTTTCTACGCGGACTTCCCCGCCAGCGGTCGCGGCGCGAGCCTGGCGACCGATCCCGTCCTGACCGCGAAGCTTCAGAACGCCTTCCTGCTGGACCGCCTTCTGCCCGCCCATGCGGCCAAACTGAAGGCCCTGCGCGGACTGATGTTCGACTGGGGCCGCTTCGACGGCAACGCCGACCACGTGGTCGCCAACCGCGCCTTCGCCGGCCTGCTGGAAGAACTCGGCGTCGCCAACGAGGCCGAGGAATATCGCGGCTGGTGGGGCGAGCGGCACTGGACGCGCGGCGGCCGCGTCGAGGACAGGGCCCTGCCCTTCTTCGCCAGAACGCTTGCCTTCGATCCCTCTCCCGCAAGGCCCACAAGCCCCGCAAGGAAAGAAGGGTGAGGGATCACTCCCCCGCCAGGATCTCTTCTTCGTCGTCTTCTTCAGAGGGGCCGTGCAGCAGCCATTCGCTGTCCGGGCGCTCGTCGCCGCCGGCGCGTTCGGCCATCATCATCAGGGCCAGCCAGCGGGTTCCCGTCATCCGCAACACCATGATCGCCTCCAGGACTCAAGGTCGCTATTGAGAGTGACTCTCAATAGCGACCTGATCAAGGCGATTTCGACGCTTAAGGTTCGCTACCTATAAGCACGCCCCTAGAAGCGCGCGGTCGCCGCGCTTTCCTTTAGAAGCGCGCCGTAGCCGCGCGACGCGACATCAGCACCTTCTCGCGACGGCGCGAGGCCTCGCGCTCCAGATGGGGCGCAACCTCGGCCGCCTGGCGGCGTTCGTCTGGCGTGCCGCTGACGTCCAGTCGGCGCACATTGCTGAGCAGTTGCGCCAGTTCAGAGTCCTTCAAGGTGGGAATGCGGTCGATCAACGTCATGGTCACGCTCCACTCAAATTCAGCGGTGTTGATAACCACAACGCGCAAAGAGCTTCGAAGGTGACGCTTGCAGGCGAAAAAATAAAATCCCCATATTTCGCTTGCCATCCCCGGCCGCGCATTTTACAGATCACCCATCGAATTCGCTGCCGCTCGATCTGCTACTCCATGCTTCCTTCCAAGGAGCGCCGAGCCAGCCCTCCGACCCTCAACGAAATTGATCGTCGCCGGCACGCGCCTCGCGACGCCCTGAACTATGAACTAAAGGACTACCCAAATGGCTATCGGCACCGTGAAATGGTTCAACGGCACCAAGGGCTTCGGCTTCATCCAGCCGGACGACGGCGGCAACGACGTGTTCGTGCACATCTCGGCCGTTGAGCGCGCCGGTCTGGGCTCGCTGAACGAAGGTCAAAAGGTCAGCTACGAGCTGGAACAAGACCGTCGCAGCGGCAAGATGTCGGCCGGTCAACTGCAGTCGGCGTAAGCCGCTCTGACCTGACGAACTGAGACGGGCCGGCGCAAGCCGGCCCGTTTTGCGTTTACGGCTCCCGTCTTGCACGCTGGCGCCATCCGGTGGACGCAAGCGCCCTCCCCGCCTAGGTTCGCGCGGTGTCTCCAAACCAGTCCGCCCACCCAGTCGCCATGCGTCCGATCCGCCTCCTCGCCGCCGCCCTCGCCCTGCTGGCCCTGACCGCCTGCGGCTCGATCTCGCGCGACGCCTACAAGGCCAGCGACATGGTCGGCCCGCCGCCCACGGGCCTGTCGGACATCCGCTTCAACGCCAGCGACAGCGCCGCCGGCATCCGCTTCGCCGAAGCCGCCCGCAACCGCGCCAAGGGCCAGAAGACCTTCGACGTCCTGGCCCTGTCGGGCGGCGGCTCGAACGGCGCCTACGGGGCCGGCGTGGTCGCCGGCTGGACCAAGACCGGCGAGCGGCCCGAGTTCGACATCGTCACCGGCGTCTCCACCGGCGCCCTCACCGCCCCCTTCGCCTTCCTCGGCCCCACCTGGGACGAGCGGCTGACCGAGGTCTATACCGGCCCGGCCGCCGACCGCATCCTGCAGCCGCGCGGCCTGGGCGTGCTGTTCCACCCCAGCTTCTACGACAGCGGCGCCCTGCGCGACCTGGTCGAGAAGTACGCCGACGCCAACATGATGCAGGCCGTCGCCGCCGAGCACCGCCGCGGCCGCCGCCTGCTCATCGCCACCACCAATCTCGACACCGAGGAGACGGTGATCTGGGACATGGGCGCCATCGCCTCCAAGGGCGACGAGGCCTCGCGCAAGCTGTTCCAGGACGTGCTGGTCGCCTCGGCCAGCATTCCCGGCGTCTTCCCGCCCGCCCTGATCCAGGTCGAGGGCCAGGGCCGGAGGCTCTCGGAGATGCACGTCGATGGCGGCGTCTCGATCCCGTTCTTTGTCGCGCCCGAGTCCCTGCTGCTGTGGACCGTCGACAAGGGCGAGGCCCGCCCGGGCCGGATCTTCGTCGTGGTCAACGGCCAGGTCGGGGGCGTCTTCGGCTTCACCAAGGGCAGCGCGGCCTCGATCGTCGGCCGTTCATGGCAGACCATGAGCAAGGCCCTGATCCGCACCCACCTGGCCGCCAGCGCCGGCTTCGCCCAGCGCAACGGCGGCCAGCTGTTCTACAGCGCCATTCCGGACGCCGCCGAGGCCGACACCTCGGGCCTCGACTTCGCCGCCGACAACCGCAAGGCCCTGTTCCACATGGGCTACGACCGCGCCGTCGCCGGCTGGGCCTGGAGCCTGGCGGCCCCGCCCGCAGAGGTTCCGGTGGTGAAGGCCCCGGCGGCCAAGCGTTAAACCCAGCCCGCCGCGCGCACCGTCGGCGCATGTCGCCGGCTGACCGGCGCGTTCACGCCGCCCGCCAACACCAACTCGCCCGCCCCGCGCCGCCAGCGCACGCCCTCGATCGCCTCGGCCGCTACCCACCAGGACCGGTGCACCTGCAGGCCGTGGACGCCGGCGAGATCCTTCAGGGCGTCGGAAAAGCGCAGGGTCAGCAATTCCTCGCCCGCATCGGTGTGGACCTTCAGGTAGTGGTCGTGAGCCTCCACCGCGATCAGCCGCGCGCTCCGCCGCCGGGCCGACAGGCGGCGACGGAAGGCGGCCTCGGCCTGCGGCAACGGCGGCTCGACCACCACCCGGGTCTCGACCACCCTGCGCGGCGCCCGCCAGACCAGGGCCCGCATGGCCATGACCAGCGCGCTGATCACCCAGACCCGCCACCAAAGCTCGAGCGGCATGTGGACGTCGTCGGCGCCATAGAAGACCTCGATCGACGACACCCAGGCCGTGACCAGCGGCGTCATCAGCAGGGTCACGACGACCAGCCGCTTCCAGAAGCCGCCAAGCCGCCGGCCCAGAGCCTCGTCCACCGCCACGCCGACGACGCCGCCGCCGACGATGCAGGCCAGCCAGTAGGTGATCTTGCCGACCGGGCCGAGGTCGGCCGTGCCCCACGGGGCCAGCACGCCCATGAACAGGCCCAGAGCCGTCAGCAGCGCCAGGTCCGCCGCCAGCCGCCGCCCGATGGGCCAACCGTCGATGGGCGTCATCCTTGATCCCCGACCTCCCGCGGCGCCGCTCGCGCAGAATGGGCGCCGCTCGCGCAACCCCGGTAGCGCGCTCCGCCGCCCCTCGCAATCTCGGCGCGAACCCGACCGGAGACCATCCTTGCCCCGCGCTCTTTCCCGCACGCTCTGGACGCTCGGCGCCCTGCTCAGCGTCGCCATCGCCTTCTACGCCTATCGCTACGTGGCGCCGGCCGCGCCCGCGCCGCCGGGCATCCGCGCCAACCCGTTCTTCTCGCCGTTCCTTTTGCTGCACGTGACCGGAGCGGGCGCCGCCCTGCTGGTGGGACCCTTCCAGTTCCTGGCCGGCCTGCGCGCCCGCCGCCCCGCCCTGCACCGCGCGCTCGGTCGGCTCTATGTCGCCGGCTGCCTGGTGGGCGGGCTCGCGGGCCTCGTCCTGTCGCTCGGCTCGACCGCGGGCCCGATCGCCACGGCGGGCTTCGGCCTGCTCGCGCTAGCCTGGCTGTGGACCACCGTCCAGGCCGTGCGCCACGCGATCGCCCGCCGCATCCCTGAACACCGGGCCTGGATAATCCGCTCCTTCGCCCTGACCTTCGCGGCTGTCACCCTGCGGCTCTACCTGCCATTGGCGGCGATCTCGGGCCTGCCGATGCGCGAGGCCTACCTCGCGATCGCCTTCCTGTGCTGGGTTCCCAACCTGGCGATCGCCGAGCTCTGGCTGCGGCGCCCGTCCTGGGCGCCGGCCTCCACGATCGGGGCCTGACAACGCCCCGAAGCCTCCCGCGCCGGCCGCCTAAGCTTCACAGCTAACAGCGCTTTTCCAGACTCCCCGACTCTGGGGTTGCGCCCGCCTGACTCCCTCTCTAAAGGGGCGGCTTAACCTGCAAGATGGCCGGCAGCGGACGCGCGATGGTGCGCGCCCGTGTCTTCGCGCGAGATCACGATGACGCACCCTCTAGCCAGAATGAAGCGAGGCCTGATCGGCGCGCTGTTTCTGGCTATGAGCGCCTGCGGCCAGGCCTCGCACGCCCAATCGTTCCAACACTTCAGCGACGAACTGATCCTCTATCTCCGTGACGGCGAGACCGATCACGGGTCGATCGTGGTCTTCGACACGGCCGCCAAGACCTCGTCCGACCAGACGATCGTCGCCCTGACGCTGGCCTTCGAGGGAAACGTCACGGACTGGGACTATCATACGGCCATCGATGATCGCTTCGGCGAGATCCTCAAGGACGCGCCGTCGCGGCTGGCCGCCACCCATACCGAGCCCGCCCAAGGGCGCCGCACCTACCTGCTGGTCACCGACGCGCCGGACCGGACGATCGCGGCCCTGAAAACCATCGCGGCGCCCGCCGGCGTCGCGATCACCGCCGAGCGCCGTCCGGTCTCCGAACTCGCGACCTGGCGGCCCACGCGCCTGGAGGTCCAGGCTTCCGGCGACGACTCGGTGCGCAACTCGCTCGCCCAGCAGGGCGACGACGGGACCAGCGTCCGACCGGTCGACTTCTATTTCTACGAAGGCGACCAGCAAGGCCTGCGCAAGGCCGCCAAGGCTTCTGGTTTCAAGACCCGCAAGACCGACGGCAAGCCGGAGGGCAGCATCCTGACCCTCCAGACCGCCGTCGACGCCAAAACGCTCAACTCCCTGAACAGCCGGTTTCTCGACTGGTCGGACCGCTTCCAAGCGGACTACGACGGTTGGGAAACAGTAGTCGTGAAGAAGTAGCCATGCCCAAACGTACCGACCTCTCCTCGATCCTGATCATCGGCGCCGGCCCGATCGTCATCGGTCAAGCCTGCGAGTTCGACTATTCGGGCGTCCAGGCGTGCAAAGCCCTGCGCGCCGAGGGCTACCGCATCATCCTGGTCAACTCGAACCCGGCCACGATCATGACCGATCCGGACGTGGCCGATGCGACCTACATCGAGCCGATCACCCCGGACATGGTCGCCAAGATCATCGAGAAGGAGCGCCCCGACGCCCTCCTCCCGACCATGGGCGGCCAGACGGCCCTCAACACCGCCCTCGCCCTCGAGGAAGCCGGCGTCCTGAAGAAGTTCGGCGTAGAGATGATCGGCGCCAAGGCCGAGGTCATCGACAAGGCCGAGGACCGCCAGAAGTTCCGCGACGCCATGGACAAGCTGGGCCTCGAAAGCCCCAAGTCCAAGGCCGCCCACAACATGGAAGAGGCCCGTGACGGCCTGGCCTTCGTCGGCCTGCCGGCGATCATCCGTCCGTCCTTCACCCTGGCCGGCACCGGCGGCGGCATCGCCTACAATCTCGAGGAATTCGAGGAGATCGTCGCCCGCGGCCTCGACCTGTCGCCGACCACCGAGGTGCTCATCGAAGAGAGCGTCCTGGGCTGGAAGGAATACGAGATGGAAGTGGTCCGCGACACGGCGGACAACTGCATCATCGTCTGCTCGATCGAGAACATCGACCCGATGGGCGTCCACACCGGCGACAGCATCACCGTCGCCCCGGCCCTGACCCTGACGGACAAGGAATACCAGTGGATGCGCGCGGCCTCGATCGCCGTGCTGCGCGAGATCGGCGTCGAGACCGGCGGCTCGAACGTCCAGTTCGCGCTGAACCCGGCCGACGGCCGCATGGTCGTCATCGAGATGAACCCGCGCGTGTCGCGCTCGTCGGCCCTGGCGTCGAAGGCCACCGGCTTCCCGATCGCCAAGGTCGCCGCCCGCCTGGCCGTCGGCTACACGCTCGACGAACTGAAGAACGACATCACCGGCGGCGCGACCCCGGCCTCGTTCGAACCGTCGATCGACTACGTGGTCACCAAGATCCCGCGCTTCGCCTTCGAGAAGTATCCGGGTTCGGAGCCCCTGCTGACCACCGCCATGAAGTCGGTCGGCGAAGTGATGGCCATCGGCCGCACCTTCAAGGAAAGCGTCCAGAAGGCCCTGCGCGGCCTGGAGACGGGCCTGAACGGCTTCGACGAGGTGGAAATCCACGGCGCCGAGGATCCGGACACCGGCAAGGCCGCGGTCATCCGCGCCCTGGGCGTGCCCACCCCCGACCGCCTGCGCGTCATCGCCCAGGCCTTCCGCCACGGCCTGACCGTGGAAGAGGTCAACGCAGCCTGTTCCTATGAACCCTGGTTCCTGCGCCAGATCGCAGAGATCGTCCGCCAGGAAGGCCTGGTCCGGGCCGGCGGCCTGCCCAAGGACGCCCAAGGCTTCCGCGCCCTCAAGGCCCAGGGCTTCTCCGACGCCCGCCTGGCCAAGCTGACCGCCTCCAATGAAAAGGCCGTCCGCGCCGCCCGCCAGGGCCTGAACGTCCGCCCGGTCTTCAAGCGCATCGACAGCTGCGCCGGCGAGTTCCTGGCCACCACGCCCTACATGTACTCGACCTACGAGTTCGGCGCCCTGGGCCAGGTTCCCGAGTGCGAGAGCGAGCCGTCGGGCGCCAAGAAGGCCGTCATCCTCGGCGGCGGTCCCAACCGCATCGGCCAGGGCATCGAGTTCGACTACTGCTGCTGCCACGCCGCCTTCGCGCTCGACCAGATCGGCGTGGAGTCGATCATGGTCAACTGCAACCCCGAGACCGTCTCGACCGACTACGACACCTCCGACCGCCTGTACTTCGAGCCGCTGACGGCCGAGGACGTGCTGGAGCTGCTGCATGTCGAGATGAGCAAGGGCGAGCTGGCCGGCGTCATCGTCCAGTTCGGCGGCCAGACCCCGCTGAAGCTGGCCCACGCGCTTGAAGAGGCCGGCGTGCCGATCCTGGGCACCAGCCCCGACGCCATCGACCTGGCCGAGGACCGCGAGCGCTTCCAGCAACTGCTGAACGGCCTGAACATCGCCCAGCCGGAAAACGCCATCGCCCGCACTTGGGATGAAGCGCGCGCCGAAGGCGACAAGATCGGCTTCCCGTTCGTGATGCGTCCGTCCTACGTGCTGGGCGGCCGCGGCATGGAGATCATCCGCGACCACGAGCAGCTTGAGCGCTACATCGCCAACACCGGCGAGATCTCGTTCGAGCACCCGATCCTGCTCGACCACTATCTGAGCCGCGCCACCGAAGTGGACGTCGACGCCCTGTGCGACGGCGAAAGCGTGTTCGTGGCCGGCGTGCTGGAGCACATCGAGGAAGCCGGCGTCCACTCGGGCGACTCGGCCTGCTCGATGCCCCCCTTCTCGCTGAAGGCCGAGACCGTCGAGGAGCTGAAGCGCCAGACCGTGCAGATGGCCCTGGCCCTCAACGTGCGCGGCCTGATGAACGTGCAGTTCGCCATCGAGGAGCCGCACGGCGAAAACCCGCGCATCTACGTGCTGGAAGTGAACCCGCGCGCCTCGCGCACCGTGCCGTTCGTCGCCAAGACGATTGGCCAGCCGGTCGCCGCCATCGCCGCCAAGCTGATGGCCGGCGCCAAGCTCGCTGAGTTCGGCCTGAAGGACGAGCCCTACGACCACATCGCGGTCAAGGAAGCTGTCTTCCCGTTCGCCCGCTTCGCCGGCGTCGACACCATCCTCGGCCCGGAAATGCGCTCGACCGGCGAGGTCATGGGCCTCGACTGGATCCGTGAAGGCGAGACGGGCCTGGGTCCGGCCTTCGCCCGCGCCTTCGCCAAGAGCCAGCTGGGCGGCGGCGTCACCCTGCCGACCTCGGGCACGGCGTTCGTGTCGGTCAAGGAAAGCGACCGCCCCTGGATCGTCGAGCCGGTGAAGCTGCTGCAAGCGGCCGGTTTCAAGGTCATCTCCACCGTCGGCACCCGCGGCTACCTGGCCGAGCAGGGCGTCGAGGTCGAGCTGGTCAAGAAGGTGCTGGAAGGCCGCCCGAACATCGTCGACGTGATGAAGAACGGCGGCGTGCAGCTGGTGTTCAACACCACCGAAGGCAAGCAGGCCCTGGAAGACAGCTTCGACATCCGCCGCACGGCCCTGATGATGAAGGTGCCCTACTACACCACCAGCGCCGGCGCCCTCGCCGCCGCCCAGGCCATCTCCTCGGCCCCGGCCAAGGCCCTGGAAGTGCGCCCGCTGCAAAGCTACGCGTCGTAAGACGCCCCGAGCTTTCGAGACAGGAAGGCCGCCCGGAGCGATCCGGGCGGCCTTTTTCGTTTGGTCTCCACGGGGGCGGCTTCAACATACGCGCCCCGCGAGAAACTTCACCGCGAACACACGCATCCCGCTTGCCTGCCTGGACACCGGTGTCTTAGCATCGAGGAACAACGGTCGCCGAACCATCACGATGGCGGCCGACAAGGGGGAAACGACCATGTTCTTTGCCTGGGGGCATCAGGGCCAACGACGCGTGTTCGCCAACGCCGGCGCGTTCCAGTGCAGTCACTGCGAGAAGGAACAGCCCAGCACCGTGGTCCTGGACTACACCGTGCGGCACCTGTGGTTCCTGTTCCGCTGGACCACCGGCAAGGTCTGGCACAAGGTCTGCGAAACCTGCGGCCACGCCGACCGCCTGCTGAACTCGAAGACCTTCGAGGCGGGCCTCTCCAAGCCGCCGATCCCGTTCATCGATCGTCGCGGCTGGCTGGTGGGCCTGGGCGGCGTCGGCGCCCTGATCGTGCTGGTCGGTATCAGCGCCGCGGTCGACGGCAAGAACAACCTGACCTATCTGCACGCGCCCCACGTCGACGACGTCTATACGATGGATTTCGGCCGAGACAGCCGCAACACCGAGTGCCCCGATTGCCAGTACGGCGCGGCCGTTGTCAGCGCGGTCAACGCCGAGGGCGTCTACATCCATCCCAGCAAGAAGATCTACAACCGCTCGTCCGACGTCCCCTGGGGCGCCAGCCCCTCCGACTACGTCGCCGGCGAGACCTACTTCATCTCCAACGCCCAACTGCTCGACATGCACCAGAAGGGCAAGCTGATGGACGTGCGGCGGTAACCCCCTCCGGCCCTCCGGGCCACCTCCCCCAAAGGGGGAGGATCTACGCGGCGCAGATGCTCCCCCTCTGGGGGAGCTGTCGGCGAAGCCGACTGAGGGGGCCGCCGAAGGCGGTCTCCCCTAGCCTCGCTCGCCCGCCTCCCCTACAGACGGGTTCCACGGAACCCGCCATGACCGCCTACGCCACCGCCGAAATCGCCCGCCTGGCCGAGCGCCTGCTCGACCGCAGCCTGCCCAAGGAAGAGTGGACCCACGCGGCCCACCTGACCGCGACGCTGCGCCTCGTCCGCACCCGCGACGCGGGCCTCGAGCGCGACCTGCCGGGCATCATCCGCGCCTATAACGAAGCCGTCGGCGGGGTGAACGACGACACCAGCGGCTATCACGAGACCATCACCCAGGCCTATCTGGCCGCCATCCGCGCCTTCGTCGCCGCCCTGCCCGCCGATGCGGACGACGCCGAGGCGGCCGCCCGCCTGCTGGCCACGCCGCTGGGCGACAAGGCCTGGCCGCTGGGCTTCTGGTCGCGCGAGCGCCTGTTCAGCGTCGCCGCCCGCCGCGGCTGGGTGGAGCCCGACCTCGCGCCCCTCGACCACGCCCCGCCGGAACAGGTGCGGTGACCTTCATCGTCGTCCTGGCCCTGCTGGCGGCCAACCTTTTCTGCTTCATGCTGTTCGCCCACGACAAGGCCGCCGCCGTCGAGGGCGACCGCCGCGTGCCCGAGCGGGTGCTGCTGCTGTCGGCCTGCCTGGGCGCGGCGCCCGGCGCGCTGCTGGCCCAGCGCTGGCTGCGCCACAAGACCCGCAAGCAGCCGTTCGGCGCCTGGCTGGCCCTGATCGTCTTCGCCCAGGCCTGTATCGTCGCCGGCCTCGTCGTCCTCGCCTTCCAGCGCGGCTGAGCCGTTCGACAGCGATTTTCGGCGCCATCGGCGGTCCGCATCGCCTATCAAAACGCCCATGACCGCTTTGACGACCGCGCTCAACACCGACCGCCTGCTGACCCTGCTTCGCGGCAAGACCCCGATCCGACCGGCCGACGCTCTGAAGGGCGGCGGCGGCGCACTGCTGGGCCTGCTGTTCGCCGGGGTGCTGGGACGCTTCGCCGTCGGCGGCGGCGACTGGCTGCATCCGCTGCTGGTGGCGCCGATCGGGGCCTCGGCCGTGCTGGTCTTCGCCGTGCCCGCCAGCCCCCTGGCCCAGCCGCGCGGCGTGATCGGCGGCAATGTCGTCTCGGCGCTGATCGGCATCACCGTGGCCCTGCTGCTGCCGGCCCAGCCGCTGCTCGCCGCCCCCCTGGCCGTGGGCCTGGCCATCGCCGCCATGGTGCTGCTGGGCTGCCTGCACCCGCCCGGCGGCGCGGTGGCCCTGATCACCGTCATCGGCGGACCGGCCGTGACCAAGGCCGGCTATCTCTTCGCGCTCAATCCGGTGGCCGTGGACTCGATCCTGCTGGTCCTGGCCGGCATGGTCTACAACCGCGCGGTCGGCCGCTCCTATCCGCACAAGGCCCCGGCCCCGCCGGCCAACCCGCACGGCACGGCCGATCCGGCCCCCGCCTCGCGCATCGGCTACAGCACCGGCGACCTCGACAAGGCCCTGGCCCGCTACGGCGAGCTGCTCGACGTCAGCCGCGAGGACCTCGACGCCCTGTTCCGCGAGGTCGAGATCGAGGCCCACCAGCGCCTGCACTCGCAGATCCGCTGCGGCGACGTGATGTCCCGCGACGTCATCCGGCTCGACCGCGCCCAGTCGGCCGAAAGCGCCCTGGCCTTCCTGCAGAGCCACGACCTGCGCGTCGCCCCGGTCGTGGACGAGGAGGGCCGCGTCATCGGCATGGCCCGCCGCGCCGAACTCCAGGCCAACCGCCGCCGCACGGTCGAAGCCGCGCTCGACCCCTTCGTCCACCGCGTCCGCGAAGGCACCCCGATCGCCGCCCTGCTGCCGATCCTCTCGAGCGGCCAGACCCACGAGGCCATGGTCGTCGACCGCGACCGCAAGCTGGTGGGCGTGATCACCCAGACCGACCTGATCGCCGTGCTATACCGCGCTCACATCGTCGAGAGCGTGATTTAGCCCGCTCCCCCTATCCGCCCGTCATTCCCGCCCTTGTGGCGGGAAACCCTGGTTCAGCTGTCACGTGAAATGCCAGCGGCGTGCTCAGCACGCCGCCCCCTCCGCCCTTGCGGCTGACAGAGGGGTTCCCGCCACAAGGGCGGGAATGACGGGCGGATAGGGAAAGGCGAAGGCTCGAAGCCTAAGCCGCCGCCCGACGCCGCCCCGCCGTCCGCCCCAGCCGGAACCGCCCCACCAGGGCCTCCAGCCGTGCGCCCTGGCCCGCCAGGGCCTGGTCGGCCACGCGGGCCTGGTCGACCATGACCAGGTTCTCCTGGGTGAAGCGCTCCATCTCGGCGACCTCGGCGTTGACCGCCGACAGGCCCTGGGCCTGCTCGCGGACCGACGAGGCGATGCGGGTGGCGGCGGCGTCGATGCCGGCCATGCGCCCGGCCACGCCATGCAGGGCCGAGCCGGTCCGCTCGACCAAGCCTACGCCCGCTTCGACCCGCACGGCAGAGGCGCCGATCAGGGTCTTGATCTCCTTGGCCGAGCCGGCCGAGCGCTGGGCCAGGGCCCGCACCTCCTGGGCCACCACCGCGAAGCCGCGACCGGCGTCGCCGGCCCGAGCGGCTTCCACGCCCGCGTTCAGGGCCAGAAGATTGGTCTGGAAGGCGATCTCGTCGATCAGGCCGACGATGTCGCCGATCTGGCGCGCCGAGGCGTCGATCTCGCCCATGGTGGCGGCGGCCTGGGTGACCACCGTCCCGCCCTGGTCGGCTTCGGCGCGGGCGGCGGCGACCAGGCGGCGGGTCTCGTCGGCCCCGCCGGCCGCCTCGCCCACGGCCTGGGTGATCTCGTTCAAGGAGCCCGCGGCCCGCTCGATGCCGGCGGCCTGGCGCTCGGTGCGGCCGGCCAGCTCGCCCGAGGCGCGGCTGAGCGCGGTCGTGGCCTCGCCGATGGCGGCGCTGGCCTCGGCGATCTCGCCGATCGCCTGCTCCAGGCTCTCGACGGCGGTGTTGAAGTCGCGGCGCAGCGGCTCGTAGACCTCGGCGAACGGACCGGGGATGCGACGGCCCAGATCGCCCTCGGCCACGGCGGCCAGGGCCTCGCCCACCTGGCGGACCACGTCGGTCTGCTCGTCGATCGACAGGGTCAGGGCCGCGGCCCGGTCGCGGTCGGCGTCGGCGGCGCGGCGCAGGCCTTCCTGCTCCTCGCGCATGGCCTGGGCGCGGGCCAGTTCCTGCCGCAGCGTGTCGAGCGCCCGGGCGATGGCCCCGATCTCGTCGGCGCGGGCGGCTTCGGCCACCGGCTGGTCGTAGCGGTGCTCGGCCAGCACGCCCACGGCGCCGCGCAGGGCCAGCAGCGGCTGGGCGATCAGCCGGCGCGAGGCCAGGGCCAGCACGCCCAGCGCGCAGGCCAGCAGCACCAGGCCGCCGATCGCCAGGCCCATGGCCAGCTTGCGGGCCGGCGCCAGCAGGGCGTCCTCGGTGACGTCCACCACCATGGCCCAGGTCGCGCCCGAGGCCAGGCGCACCGGCGCCACCAGCCGCTCGGCCCGCTGGCCCTTGATCTTCACGCCCTCGATCACCGTCGGACCGCCGCCGGCGATCACCGCCTTGATCGTATCGAGCCCGGGATCAGAATAGGCCTTCATCCGCAGGTCCGCCTCGGGGTGCGACACCCAAAGGCCGCCCGGCGAGACCAGCATGGCCCGGCCGTCGTCGAACGGCTTCAGGGCGGTCAGGCGGCTGGCGATGTCGTCCAGGGCCAGGTCCGCGCCCATGACGCCCACGGTCTTGCCGTCCACGATCACCGGATAGGTCACCGAGGTCATCAGCAGCATCTTGGTTTCGCCGCCGTCGGTGATGTTGTCGCGATAGGGCTCCAGGATCGCCGGCCGGCCGCTGGCGGCGCTGGTCGTGTAGAAGTCCTCGCCGAACTCGGCGTCCTCGCCCTGCTCCAGGCTCAGGCTGTCGCCGTTCTTCACCCAGTAGCCGATGAACCGCCCCTGCGGGGTCGAGCCCAGGTCGGCGCGGCCGACGAAGGCGGCGTCGTCGCCCAGAGCGCCGGGGGCGAACATCAGCCAGGCGCCCAGCTCGGTGCGCGAGGCGCTGGCGATCGGCTTCAGTTGGGCCAGATAGACCGCGCGATCACGCTGGCCGGCCTGGTAGCTGGCCGCGAACAGGCCCGCCGACGAGCGCACGACCGCGTCGGCGTCGTCGAGGTCGTTCTTGATCTCCTGGGCGGTCTGGGCGGTGACGCTGGCGGCGTAGCGCTGGGCCAGGCTTTTGACCGCCTTGCCGCTCTGCCACGAGATCAGCAGCGAGCCGGCGATCAGCAGCACGCCCAGGGCGGCGCCGCCTGCGGCCATCAGCTTGCCGGCCAGAGACAGCCGACCGAACGTCTTACGCATACTCATCAGGTCCCCCGACTCGACTTGAGGGCGAACAAGACGCGGTAAACCTTGCCGAACGCTGAATGGCCAGCCATCGTCCGGACCCTTAAGCAGAAGGCAGGGAAAGCCCGAATGGTCGTCGTCCACCACCTGAACAACTCGCGCAGCCAGCGCGTCCTCTGGCTGCTGGAGGAGCTGGGCGTCCCCTACGAGGTCAAGCGCTACGAGCGGAACCTCCAGACCATGCTGGCCCCGCCCGAACTGCGGGCCATCCATCCGCTGGGCAAGTCGCCGGTGATCACCGACGGCGACAAGACCATCGCCGAGACCGGCGCGATCATCGAATACATCCTCGACACCTACGGGAACGGCCGGCTGATCCCAGCCGCCGGCACGCCCGAGCGCCTGCGCTATACCTACTGGCTGCACTATGCCGAGGGCTCGGCCATGACGCCGCTGCTGCTGAAGCTGGTGTTCAGCGCCCTGCCCGCCCGCTCGCCGGGCCTGCTCAAGCCCTTGGTGAAAGCCATCGCCGGCAAGGCCCAGTCCGGCTTCGTCGATCCTCAACTGAAGGCCCACATCGACTATTGGGACGCCGAACTGGCCAAGTCCGAGTGGTTCGCCGGCCCCGCGTTCACCGCCGCCGACGTGATGATGAGCTTCCCGCTGGAGGCCGCCGCCTCGCGCGCCGGGGCCAATTCGCGCCCCCGGGTGAAGGCCTTCCTCGAACGCATCCACGCCCGCCCGGCCTATCGCACCGCCCTGGAGCGCGGCGGCGAATACGCCTACGCCGACTGAGCGAGGGGAACGCAACTCACGGTCAAGCTCATCGCCTGCGACATGGCGACGCTCGACCGTGATCTTAAGACTTCGATCACCGTGATCGCGCAAAAGATCGCCCCCTGACGTGCGCGATCCAGGCGCGCCTTGCCCCGGAGATCGAGGTTGTCCCTGCAGCGTGTTCGAACCTGGCGTGATCTGCTTCACGCCCTGGGTCGAACACTGGCCGCAACCTGCGCGATTGTTCTGACACTTCTGGCGGTGACGTTGTCCAGCGCCTCGCCGCGCGATCCGGGCCGCGTCGCCGCCGTCTTCCCGCCCTGGTGGTCGGCCGCCCACGCCGCCGGCGCGGCGACCACGGCCGGCGACATCGCCGGCGCCGGGTCCGTGCCCTTCATCCTGATCCTGCGCGGCGATCCCGCCACCCTGGGTCAGCGCCTGCGCGCCGCCGGCGCGATCGTCCTTCTCGATCCCGAGGCCGCCGGCGTCTGCGCCGCCAAGTCCGTTCTGGAACCCCGCCCATGAGCTCGAAGACCTCGAACCTCGACGTCCAGCGCCGCCTCGGCGGCCGCCTGATCCTGACCCTGACGTCGGTCATGGCCCCGATCGTCATCGGCGCCCGCTTCCTGGTCGGCGAGCACGTGCTCGGCATCGCCATCGCCGCGGTGATGACCGCCGCCCTGGCGGCCGGCGCCGTCCTGCAGCGCGGCGAAACCCAGACGGGCCGCATCCTGTCGGGCGTGGCGCTGATGGCCCAGGTCTCGCTGCTGGTCGCCGCCCTCGACGGCCACGCCTGGCAGATCGACATGCACATGGCCTATTTCGCGGCCCTGGCCCTGCTGGTCGTCTATTGCGACTGGACCGTCATCGCCGCCGCGGCCGCCACCGTCGCCGTCCACCACCTCTCGCTCAGCTACCTGCTGCCCGCCGCCGTCTTCCCGGGCTCGGCGAGCCTGGGCCGCGTGTTGGTCCACGCCGTCATCCTGATCGTCGAGGCCGGGGCCCTGATCATGGCCACCCAAGGCCTGCACCGCGTCATCGGCCTGGCCGAGCGCGCCCGCGCCAAGGCCGAGGAGGCCATGCAGGAGGCCCGCGAGGCCGACGCCGCCGCCGACCACGCCCGCCGCTCGGAAGAGGAAGGCCGCGTCGCCCACGCCGCCGTCCAGGCCGCCGCCGAGCGCCAGCGCGCCGACATGGTCGACGCCCTCGCCCAGAGCCTGTCGCGCCTGGCCAAGGGCGACCTGTCGGTCCGTCTGGTCGAGCAGTTCTCCGAGTCCTACGAGCAGCTGCGCGCCGACTTCAACCAGGCGGCCGTCAAGCTGGCCGACGCCCTGGCCGTCATCGACGAGCGCGCCGGCGGCGTGCGCCGCGGCTCCGACCAGATCGCCGACGCCGCCTCGAACCTGTCGCGCCGCACCGAGCAGCAGGCCGCCAACCTGGCCGAGACCGCCAGCGCCATGGACGAGATCACCGCCACCGTCGGTCAGACGGCCGACGGCGCCCGCAAGGCCGCCGCCGTCGTGGCCCGCGCCCGCGACGACGCCCGCCGCTCGGGCGAGGTGGTCGGCGAGGCCGTCGACGCCATGGGCGCGATCGAGACCTCGGCCACCCAGATCTCGCGGATCATCGGCGTCATCGACGAGATCGCCTTCCAGACCAACCTGCTGGCCCTGAACGCCGGCGTCGAAGCCGCCCGCGCCGGCGAGGCCGGCAAGGGCTTCGCCGTGGTCGCTTCCGAGGTGCGGGGCCTGGCCCAGCGCTCGGCCGAGGCCGCCAAGGAGATCAAGCAGCTGATCACCACCTCGACCCGCCAGGTCGGCGAAGGCGTCGAGCTGGTCGGCCGCACGGGCGAGGCGCTGGAGCGCATCGTCTCGCAGATCGCCGAGATCGACGGCCTGGTTTCCGAGATCGCCGCCAGCGCCCAGCACCAGGCCCAGGGCCTGACCCAGGTCAACACCGCGGTGAACCAGATGGACCAGGTGCTGCAGCAGAACGCGGGCCTGGTGGAGGAGACCGCCGCGGCCACCCACGCCCTCAACGACGACGCCGGCGAGCTGGCCCGCCTGGTCGGCCAGTTCCAGCTGCCCGGCGACCGCCGCCTGGCCTCGCGGCCCGGCGCGCTGAAGCGGGCCTGACGGGAGCTCTGTAGGGGAAGAAGGACCGCCAGCTTGGCCGCGCGCGTCGCCCGACGCGTGAGACTTGCTTATCCAGAATGCGGCGCCTATCCTCTCAGCCCCCGGTCGCGTGCGCCAGCGACTAGGAGTCTTCCTCCCCTTACGGCGAACCGAGCTAAAATCCGCAATGGAAAAAGTGCCGATGACCGTCTTGGGTTATCAAACCCTCGACGAAGAACTGAAGCGTTTGAAGACGATTGAACGGCCCGCCGTGATCGCCGCGATCGCCGAAGCGCGATCGCATGGCGACCTCTCGGAAAATGCCGAATACCACGCCGCCAAGGAACGCCAGGGCTGGATCGAGGGCCAGATCGCCGAGATCGAGGACAAGATCGCCCGCGCTCAGGTCATCGACGTCTCCAAGCTCTCCGGCGCTCAGGTGAAGTTCGGCGCCACGGTCAGCGTGGTCGACGAGGACACCGAAGAAGAAGCCCGCTACCAGATCGTGGGCGACCACGAAGCCGACGTGAAGTCGGGCCGCATCTCGCTGAGCTCGCCGCTGTCGCGGGCCATGATCGGCAAGGAAGTGGGCGAAGTCGTCGAGGTCAACACCCCCGGCGGCGTGAAGGCCTACGAGATCCTCAAGGTCGAGTGGGTCTAGGGCTTAGCCCTAACCCCGCCATGAAGTTCGGCCAATCGCCGTGGATCCGCCCTTTCGAAGGCGGGTCCGCGGCGTTCGCCGTTTGAGGGCTGGACTGATGAGCGCGAGCGAAAAGCCTCGTCCTGAACCGCTGACCATCTGGGCCGTCTCCGACGGTCGCGCCGGCATCGAGGCCCAGGCCGTGGGCCTGGCCGAGGCGATCGCGCGCCAGCGTCCTGCGAAGATCGTGGTCAAGCGCGTGTCCTGGAAGGGCCGCACCGGCCGCCTGCCCTGGTGGCTGGCCTGGCTGCCCAAGCGCTGGATCACCCCCGAAAGCGAGATCACCGCGCCCTGGCCCGACCTGTGGGTCGCCGCCGGCCGCGCCACCCTGCCCCTGTCGATCCGCCTCAGGAAATGGTCGGCCGGCAAGACCTATGTCGTGCAGATCCAGGACCCGCGCGTCCCGGCCCAGATGTTCGACCTGGTCATCCCGCCCAAGCACGACCGGCTGACCGGCGACAACGTGATCCCGATCACCGGCTCGCCGCACCGCGTCAGCCAGCAGCGCCTCGACGCCGAGTACGAGAAGTTCAAGGACGCCATCGAGGCCCTGCCCCGTCCGCGCGTCGCCGTATTGCTGGGCGGCAAGTCCAAGGCCTTCGACCTGTCGGTCGAGCGCGCCGCCCAGATGGCCCACGAGATCCAGCTGCCGCTGGAGCAGGAAGGCGGCAGCCTGCTGCTGACCTTCTCGCGCCGCACGCCCGAGCCGGCCCGCGCCCTCCTGGCCGCCCGCCTGCGCGACCTGCCCGGGATCATCTGGGATGGGGACGGCCCCAATCCCTATTTCGCCTTCCTGGCGGCGGCCGACTACATCCTCGTCACCGAGGACTCGACCAACATGGCCACCGAGGCCGCCTCGACCGGCAAGCCGGTGTTCATCCTCAAGATGGAAGGCCACAGCCTGAAGTTCCGCCTCTTCCACGAGGAACTGGAACGCCAGGGCGCGGCCCGCCCCTATGGCGGCGCCTTCCACGGCTGGACCTACGACCCGGTCGACGAGACCGGCCGCGCGGCGACCGAGGTGCTGGCGCGGATGGACGCGGCGCGAGCGAAGGACTGAATTGCAATCCAGAATTGTTCACCCTATGTTCTCGCCATGGGAGCCAGGGGTTCAAGACCGGAGATCAGCAAGGCGGGGCGCAACGAGCGTCGCAAGGCGGTCGCGACCACCCTCAATGCGATTTCGGTCGCACTGCTGGTCACTGCCGTTCTGCAACCCCTCTCGGCTCGCCACTTCGACCTAGGCGTCGTCGTGCTCTCGGCAACCGCGTTTCTTGTCTCACAAGGCGTCCTGCACTACGTTTTGGGTCGCGTAGAGGATTGAGCATGAACCCATTCATTCAATCGACGCTGATCGCGTTCTCCTTCGTTCCGCTGACCCTCCTGGCCGCGTGGCTGGTCAGCCGGTTCGACCGCCGCTGACGACGCCTAACGGTCGTCCTGCACGAAGACGTAGCGGCTGAAGGCCTCGAGGATCGCCTCGGGATCGGCGTCCAGCCCGTCCAGCGCGATCATCGGCTCGGCGATGAGCGCCGGCTGCCCCGTCGGCCGCAGCGAAATCCGCAGCCGCGTATGATCCACATACTTGCCGCGATAGGTCTCCAGCCGCACGGCGGCGACGCGGCCCCACGGCAGATACCCGCCTCGCGCCACCCACAGTCCCCGCCAGCGCACACCGTCCTCGGACAGGGCCAGGGCGCCCTTTTTGTCCAGGGCCGCGCCGATTACGCCGGCCCCCACGAAGACGCCGAACGCCGCGGCCAGCGTATAGGCCGGCGCCGCCATGCGGGGATCGAACAGCCCGAAGACCGCCCCCAGGGTGGCGAAGGCCAAAGGCACAGTCCCGGTCTTCACGAGCAGACGACGCGGCGAGCGCCGAACCACCAGCGTGCTGGAAACCTTGTCGGTCATGCCTGGGCTGGCCTCAGCCCACCATGTCCCAGGCCAGCGGCTCGCCGCGGCTCAGGGCGCGGGCGGCGGGGCGGCCCAGCACCTTGTCGAGGTCGCCCGGCGGCAGGCCGATGCCCGGACGCACCGAGCGGACATTGTCGCGGCTCAGGATCGCGCCGGCCGGCACGTCGGCGGTGACGTAGAGCGAGCGGCGGTACTGCAGGTTGGCCTGCTCGGAGCCCAGCACGTCGTAGTGGGCGCGGCCCAGGGCGGCCCAAGCGTTCTTGGTGTCGTTCACGAGCGCCCGGAACTCGGCCGGCTCCAGGCTGAAGGCCGAGTCCGGCCCGCCGTCGGCGCGAGCCAGGGTGAAGTGCTTCTCGATGGCGGCCGCGCCCACCGACACCGCCGCCACCGAGGCGGCCGTGCCCGGCGTGTGATCCGAAAGTCCGATCGGGCAGCCGAAGCGCGCGGCCATGTCGGCCACGGTCCGGACGTTGGCGTCGGCGAAGGTGGCGGGATAGCTCGACACGCAGTGCAGCAGCAGCACCCCCGCCGCCCCGGCTTCCAAGGCGGTGTTCCGGGCGGTCTCGATCTCGGCCAGGTTGGCCATGCCGGTCGAGATGATCAGCGGCTTGCCCTTGCTGGCCGCGTAGCGGATCAGCGGCAGGTCCACCGCCTCGAACGAGGCGATCTTGTAGGCGGGGGCGTCGAGCCCGGCCAGCAGGTCGACCGCCGTCTCGTCGAACGGGCTGGAGAAGATCGTCACGCCGCGCTTCCTGGCGCGCTCGAAGATCGCCGCGTGCCATTCGAACGGCGTCTGGGCCTCCTGGTAGAGCTCATAGAGGCTTCGCCCGTCCCAAAGGCCGCCGTTGATCTTGAACTCGGGCCGGTCGACGTCGAGCGTGATGGTGTCGGCGGTGTAGGTCTGGATCTTGATCGCGTCGCAGCCGGTGTCGGCGGCCGCGTCGACCATCGAAAGGCAGCGGTCGAGGCTGCCGTTGTGGTTCCCCGACAGCTCGCAGATCACATAGGGCGGATGGTCGGCGCCGATCCTGCGGCCGGCGATCTCGATTTCGGGCGAAGCGGTCATGGGCGAACTCACGCGTGTCCTCGCCATATTAACCCTGAAATCGTGGACGAGGCGTCAATCCCCGCCACCGCCTCCGCCGTCACCACCGCCGCAGCTTCCCCCGTCCGACGAACCGCCGTCGGAAGAGGATCCGCAGTCCGACGCGTTCGACGAAGAGTCCGAGGTCGAGGAACCGCCATCGGAATACGTCGACGAGGACGCGTCCCCCCCGTCGCCGCCTTTGCCGGGCTTCGCCCCGGCCGGCTTGGCCGCCTCCAGCGCCGTGCCCAGGCCCGCCCCGATGGCGACGCCGATCGCGATGCCCATGGCGATGTTGTTGGTCGCCACGCCGAGCGCGACCCCGATCGCCGTCCCGGCCCCGATGCCGATCGTCAATCCGCCCTTCATGGCTCCCCCTTCAATTCTCAGCGACCAATCTCGATGACGGCCGATCTCCCGCCAGAGCCTGCCGAAGCTCACTCAAGGCGCTTCCCATTCGCGCCAGAAGAACCTCGCGGCTCATATTTCCAAACCGAACCCACAGCACCCTGGCGCGCGGCGTCCTGTGCCGCGACCATTCGACGAAGTCGCGGTCCTTGGTGACGATGACGTAGCCCTTGCTCAAGGCGAGGTCCCAGATTTCGCCGTCGGACGCGGACAGCAGTCCAAGTTCCGCAAAGTGATCCGCCGACAGGCCTTGGTCGCGCAGCCACTCGGCCAAGGCCTGTGGAAGCTGGGCGTCGACCAGAAGCTTCAAGCGGCGACGACGGCGGTGTCGGCGACCGCGGCGGCGGCGTAGGCCAGCGCCGCGCGTATGTCGTCCGGTTCCAGGTAAGGATACTCTTGGAGCACCTCGGCGGAGGTCATGCCGGCCGCCAGCATCTCCAGAACATCCTGCACCCGCACACGCAGACCGCGGATGCAGGGACGGCCTCCGGCCTTGCCGGGTTCGATCGTGATGCGTTCCAGCAGCGGGTTCATGGCGTCAATGTAGCGCACGAGCGGAATCGCGCCTAGATATCCGCCATGTCCACCACCGCTCCTCGCCACACGCGCTGCCTGATCATCGGTTCGGGCCCCGCCGGCTACACCGCCGCCATCTACGCCGCCCGCGCGCTGCTCAAGCCCGTGCTCATCGCCGGCATCCAGCCGGGCGGCCAGCTGACCATCACGACCGACGTCGAGAACTATCCGGGCTTCGCCGACGTCATCCAGGGTCCCTGGCTGATGGACCAGATGCGCGCCCAGGCCGAGCACGTGGGCACCGAGCTGGTCAACGACATCGTGCTGTCGGTCGACCTTTCCAAGCGCCCGTTCACGGTGAAGACCGACAGCGGCCAGGACTGGATCGCCGAGACGATCATCATCGCCACCGGCGCCCAGGCCAAGTGGCTGGGCCTGGAGAGCGAAAGCAAGTTCCAGGGCTTCGGCGTCAGCGCCTGCGCCACCTGCGACGGCTTCTTCTATCGCAACAAGGAGGTCGTGGTGGTCGGCGGCGGCAATACGGCCGTCGAAGAGGCCCTGTTCCTCACCAGCTTCGCCAGCAAGGTCACCCTGGTGCACCGCAAGGACGAGCTGCGGGCCGAGAAGATCCTGCAGGAGCGCCTGCTGGCCCACCCGAAAATCGAAGTGGTCTGGGACAGCGCCATCGACGAGGTCCTGGGCGACAGCGATCCGGCCGGCGTCACCGGCGTGCGCCTGAAGAACGTCAAGACCGGCGCGACCACCGAGCTGAAGACCGACGGCGTGTTCATCGCCATCGGCCACGCCCCGTCGTCGGAGCTGTTCAAGGGCCAGCTGGAAACCGGCCCGGGCGGCTATCTGAAGGTCAAGCCGGGCACGGCCTCGACGGCCATCGAAGGCGTCTACGCCGCCGGCGACGTCACCGACGACGTCTACCGCCAGGCCGTCACGGCCGCCGGCATGGGCTGCATGGCCGCCCTGGAAGCTGTCCGCTTCCTGGCCGAGGAAGACCACAAGAAGGCTCACCACCCGATCAGCCACAAAGAGGCCAACGAGATCGGGGCCTGGTAGGCTTTCGGACAGAACGAGAAACGAGGGGCGGCCGCCGGTCGCCCCTTTTTCTTTGCCCCTCTCCCCTTGCGGGAGAAGGTGGCGGCCGAAGGCCGACGGATGAGGGGTCTCTCAAACATGAGACGCCTCCGCCCAGCCTGGACGCCGCACGCAGCTTCGATTTCTGAGACACCCCTCACCCGACCTCGCTCCGCGAGGCCACCCTCTCCCGCAAGGGGAGAGGGATGCTAATTATCCAGCGGGTTCAGCAGGTTCGGCGCTCTCGGCTTCGGCTTGGGCGGCGGGGGCGGAGGCGCGGCCACCACCGGCGGCGGCGCGGGCTTGGCGGCGGCTTGGGCCTGGACCTCGGGCATGGCCTCCAGGGCCTTGTTGATACGGGCGATCTCCTCGGGCGTGGCGATGCGGCGGCCGGCCACCGTGCCCTCGACCTTCAGCCGCTCGCCGCCCGGCGCCGCAACGTCGGGGATGACGACGATGCGGGCGTCCTTCAGGGCCGCGGCCGGCGCGGGGCCGCCCAAGGTCTGCGACAGCGTCTGGGCCAGCACCTCGGGCGGCGCGGCCTCCAGGGTGCGCGGATCGGCGCCCATCAGGGTGTCGGCCGAGATCTTGGTCTCGCCGCCGGCGTAGCGCCCCCTGAACGCCGCCAGCGTCCCCGCCGGGCCGGTCCAGCGATAGAAGATGTGCGTGCCCACCTGGCGCAGCTTGACCAGGGTCGGCGCCCAGTACGGCGAGACGTAGTCGGCGTGGTAGTGGGTGGCCACGCCCACATCCTTCATCACGAAGCCCGACAGCGCCCGCCGCGCCACGGCCTCGGCCTGGTTCCACAGAGCGGGCGACACCGCCCGCTCCAGCGAGCCGTCGCAGGTGAAGCTGAACTGGCAGCCCGTGCTCCGCAGCGAGCCCTCGTAGATCACCCCGCAGATCGACTTGGGATAGCCGGGATGGCGCAGGCGGTTGAGCACGGTCTGGGCCACGGCCGCCTGGCCGTCCGCCGGCTCGAAGCCGGCCTCGAAATAGACCGCCTGCGAAAGGCAGTGCAGCGCTCTGGCCCGCTCCTCGCCCGAGGCCTTCAGCACGAAGGGCCGGGCCGCCTCGATCGGCAGGGGCGCGGGCAGGCGGTAGGCGTTGATGCGGCGGGCGTCCTCGAAGTCGGGAACCGTGTCGCCCAGGGTCGGGATGGTGGCGATCTCGATCACCTCCCAGCCCTTCACCCGTCCCCAATAGTCCTTGCGCGGCCTGGGATCATGCCGCCGGGCCAGGGCCAGCATGGCCGGATCCATGTCGGCGACGTAGCGGGCGAGCCCCGCGTCCGACAGCGTGCCGGCCTGGCTCGCCACGCCCGCGGCGCGGCCATGCTGGCGCGGCAGGTGATAGGCGGTGGCGCACGCAGAAAGGCCGCCGACGGCGATCAGCGCCGCGGCGGCCTTCAGGTCCCGTTGTCGTCGGATGGACGGCACGCGGGTGCGTTCGGACTACTTGCTCAGGGTCGAGCGCAGCATCCAGGCGTGCTTTTCGTGGGCCGCCAGGCGCTGGGTGTAGAGATCGGCGGTGGCTTCGTCGCCGGCCTCTTCAGCCGCCGGGAAGGCCGCGCGCAGGGTGGCGATGACCGTCTCGTTGTCGGCCAGGAGTTCCTTGATCATGGCCTCCCAGTCCTTCTCGCCGTCGCCGTCCTTGATGCTGGAGAGGTTGCCGAAGGCGCCGTAGCCCTGCGGGGCCAGTTCGCCCAGGGCGCGAATGCGCTCGGCGATCAGGTCCAGAGCGGCCCACTCTTCGTTGTATTGGCCTTCCAGCAGGATGTGCAGCGACTGGAAATAAGGACCGCGGACATTCCAGTGATAGCCGTGCGTCTTGAGGTAGAGCGCATAGCTGTCAGCCAGGACCTTGTTCAGTCCCTGCGCGATGTCCGCGCGTTGCTTGGCCGAAATGCCGATGTTCGGAGCGGTCGCCATTCATGATCTCCCGTGTTGCGTGTCCTAGGTAAGCGTGTCCATGCTCATGGCAAGCCCGCTTCTGAGCGCGAAGCAAGAATGAACAAAAACGATCCGCTCCCCCAGGCGTCGAAGCCTCGCCGTTCGACATCCGCCCTGCTAAGCGCCTGGCTCATACCCGAGGTTCCCCCGCCCTTCTGGCGCGCGGCGACGGCCGCCGTGGTGGCGACGCTGACGGCCCTGGGCATGCGCTTCGCCTTGCTGGGTCCCGACCAGGCGATCGGCGCCACCCAGGCCTTCTTCCCAGCCATGGTGCTGGTCACGCTGTACGCCGGCTGGCGCTGGGGCGTCGCTCCGCTCGTCTGCGGCGGGCTGCTGGGCTGGTGGCTGTGGGCCGGTCGCTACGGCGAGCCCCTGAGCGAGGCGGAATCGGCCTCGCTGGTCCTCTATCTGATCTCGGCCGCGGCCACGACGGCCGTGGCTCACGGCCTGCGCGAGGCGGTCGCGCACCTGGGCGAGGCCCGGCGACGGCAGGTGCAGGCCGAGGCCCGGCTCGACGTCACCCAGGCCGCCGCCGGGGTCGGTCCCTGGGAGTGGGACGTCGCCAGCGGCGCCCTGCATCTCTCCCCCGCCGCCCGCCGCAACCTGCGCCTGCCGCTGGACGGCCCGCTGAGCTTCGACGACGTCGCCGCCGCCGTGCATCCCGACGACCGCCCCAAGGTGCGCGAGCAGATCCGCCAGGCCATCAAGAGCGGGCCGATCTACGAGGTCGAGTACCGGCTGACCGACAGCCAGGAGGGCGAACGCTGGATCCACGGCCGCGGCCAGATCGAGCGCGACTCCGCCGGCCGGGCGGTGCGCGTGCTGGGCGTCAATTTCGACGTCACCAAGCGCCGCCAGGCCGAGGAAGGCCTGCGCGAGAGCGAGGCGCGCTTCCGGGCGCTTGCCGACAGCGCCCCGGCCTTGATGTGGATCACCGGCCAGGGCGGAGCCCGCGACTTCGTCAACGCGGCCTATGTGGACTTCGCCGGCGCCGACTATCGCGCCGCCCTCACGCTGGACTGGCGCACCCGCATCCATCCCGAGGACCTGCCGTCCATCCTCAAGTCGCAACTGGCCGGCGAGACCTCGCGCAAGCCCTTCAGCCTGGAGGCCCGCTACCGGCGGCCCGACGGCGAGTGGCGCTGGCTCAAATCGTTCTCCCAGCCGCGCTACGGCCCCGGCGGCGCCTTCGCCGGCTTCATCGGCATCGCCTTCGACGTCAGCGAGGCCAAGGAGGCCGAGGCCCAGCTGACCGGCATGAACGAGCTGCTGGCCGACAAGGTCGACACCGCCCTGGCCGAGCGCGACCTGGCCCAGGCGGCCCTCAGCCAGTCGCAGAAGCTGGAGGCCATCGGCCAGCTGACCGGCGGGGTGGCTCACGACTTCAACAACCTGCTGACCGTGGTGATCGGCGCCTTGGACGTGGTGCAGCGGCATCCGGACGACGCCCGCCGGCGCGATAAGATGGTCGACGCGGCCCTGTCGGCCGCCCGGCGCGGCGAGAAGCTGACCCAGCACCTGCTGGCCTTCGCCCGCCGCCAGCCGCTCAATCCGCAGGTCTGCCGCGTCGACCGGGTGATCGCCGAGAGCGAGGCCCTGCTGCGGCGGGCCGTCGGCGAGGTGCTGCCGCTGAAGCTCAGCCTCGGATCGGGCACCCGCACCGCCCTGATCGACTCCGGCCAGTTCGAGGCCGCCCTGCTCAACCTCGTGGTCAACGCCCGCGACGCCAGCCCGCCCGGCGGGACCATCGTCGTGGAGTCCGGTCCCGAGACCCTGGCCAAGACCCGCGGCGAGCTGAAGCCGGGCGCCTATCTGCGCGTCTCGGTGTGCGACGAGGGCGCCGGCATGGACGCCGACACCATCGCCCGCGCCTTCGAGCCGTTCTTCACGACCAAGGCCTCGGGCAAGGGCACGGGTCTTGGCCTGTCGCAGGTCTACGGCTTCGTGCGCCAGAGCGGCGGCGAGGTCGAGATCGCTTCCAAGCCCGGCAAGGGCACGACGGTGTCGATGCTGCTGCCGGCCAGCCACGAGGGCGCGATCCTGCAGGACGCCCCGGTCGCCGCCCCCGCCCCGCGCCCCGGCGTCGAGGTGCTGCTGGCCGAGGACGATTCCGAGGTCGGCGACCTGGTCGAGGCCATGCTGACGGAGCTGGGCCACCACGTGCGCCGGGCCGGCGACGCCGACGAGGCCCTGAGCGTGGCCCGCGCCCACCCCGAGCTTGGCCTGCTGGTCACCGACGTGATGATGCCGGGCGACAAGAGCGGCGTGGACCTGGCGTCCATCCTCTCGGCCGAGCGTCCCGACCTGCCGATCCTGCTGAGTTCGGGCTACACCGGCCAGGAACTGGCCCAGGCCCGCGCCACGCCCTGGCCCCTGCTGCGCAAGCCCTACGCCCTCGACGCCCTGATCCGGGCCATCGACCAGGCGTTCGAGGCCCGCCGCATGCACTGAGCCCCCGGGGGACTTTGGGGCCACCCGCGGCTTAATCGTACGGTCGCGTACGATTTTTCGTCCGCATGCTTTGCATCTTCGGAACGAGCGGCTATATGTGGATAGCCCCTTATGCTCAATTTCAGCATAAGTCGCGACGCCGGACGGAGCCGCAACTTGGTCTCGGCGTTTTTTGAGGCCCAGGAAATGCTCACTTTGAGCATAAGAGAGGACGACATGGCCGACGGTTTCGCGCCCCTCGCCTTCACCGCCGACATCGAGGCGGAGACCGCCGCCGTCTGGGACAAGGTCAAGCACCATGTCACCCCGATGGAATGGCGCCTGCACGCGCCGCTGATCGTCGAGATCAACAGACTCAAGCGCGAGAAGAACGCCGCCATCCTGGCCCACAACTACATGACGCCGGACATCTTCCACGGCGTGGGCGACTTCGTCGGCGACAGCCTGGCCCTGGCCAAGGAGGCCGCCAAGAGCGACGCCAAGATCATCGTCCAGGCCGGCGTGCACTTCATGGCCGAGACCAGCAAGGTCCTGAGCCCTGAGAAGAAGATCCTGATCCCCGACCTGCTGGCCGGCTGCAGCCTCGCCTCGTCGATCACGGGCGCCGACGTGCGGCTGATCAAGCAGCGCCATCCGGGCGTGCCGGTGGTCACCTACGTCAACACCACCGCCGACGTGAAGGCCGAGACCGACATCTGCTGCACCAGCGCCAACGCCGTTCAGGTGGTCGAGTGGGCCGCCAAGGAATGGGGGACCGACAAGGTCATCCTGATCCCCGACGAGTTCCTGGCCCGCAACGTCGCCCGCCAGACGAACGTCAAGATCATCGCCTGGGCCGGCCACTGCGAGGTGCACAAGCGCTTCACCGTGCAGGACATCGCCGACATGCGCGCGGCCTGGCCCGGCGCCGAGGTGCTGGCCCACCCCGAATGCCCGGCCGAGATCCTCGAGGCCTCGGACTTCGCCGGCTCGACCGCCGCGATGAACGACTACGTGGCGGCCCGCAAGCCCGCCCAGGTGGTGCTGATCACCGAGTGCTCGATGGCCAGCAACGTCCAGGCCGAAAGCCCCGGGACCCAGTTCATCGGCCCCTGCAACATGTGCCCGCACATGAAGCGGATCACCCTGCAGAACATCTACGACGCCCTGGTCCACGAGCAGTACGAGGTGACGGTGGACGCCGACATCCTCGACCGCGCCCGCCAGGCCGTGCAGCGGATGATCGACCTGCCCCCGCCCGCCGCCCCGGCCCGCTACGACCTCGTCAAGGCGCGCCACCACGTGGACGTGGAGCTGATCTAAAAGCCCCCTTCCCCCTTGATGGGGGAAGGGTTGGGGATGGGGGTGGCGCGGCCTGTCCGCTGCAACGCCCGTCCTTCGTCTTTCTCGGATGGCCGAACCGCCGTGTTCACCCCATCCCCGGCCCTTCCCCCATCAAGGGGGAAGGGAGTGGAGTATGAGATGGTCGACCGCATCACCTTCGACGGCCCCGTGATCCTCGGGGCGGGTCTCGCCGGCCTCAGCGCGGCGCTGGCGGCGAAGACGGCCCTGGTGCTGTCGCCGACGCCGCTGGCCACCGGCTGCTCCAGCGCCTGGGCGCAAGGGGGCCTGGCCGCCGCCCTGGCGGGTGACGACACCCCGTCGCTGCACGCGGCCGACACTATCGCCGCCGGCGCCGGCCTGTGCGACGGCGACGCCGTGGCGCTGCTGACCCGCGAAGGCCCCGCCGCCGTCCGCGCCCTGGCCGCCCTCGGCGCCCCGTTCGACCGCAAAGCCGACGGCGACTTCGTGCTGAGCCTGGAAGCCGCCCACTCCAAGGCCCGCGTCGCCCGTGTCGGCGGCGACGGGGCCGGGGCCGCGATCATGGCCGCCGTCATCGCCACGGTGCGCGCCACGCCGACCATCGAGATCCGCGAGAACGCCCGCGCCCGCCGCCTCCTCCAGGACGCCGCCGGCCGCGTGGTCGGGGTGCTTGCCGAAATCGACGGCGAGCTCGTGGAAGTCCGCGCCAAGGCCGTGATCCTGGCCACCGGCGGCGTCGGCGGCCTCTACGCCGTCACCACCACGCCGACCCAGGTGCGCGGCGAGGGCCTGGGCCTGGCCGCCCTGGCCGGCGCCGAGATCGCCGACCCCGAGTTCGTGCAGTTCCACCCCACGGCCATCGACATCGGCCGCGATCCCGCGCCCCTGGCCACCGAGGCCCTGCGCGGCGAAGGCTCGATCCTGCGCAACACCGATGGCCGCGCCTTCATGGCCGACTATCACCCGGCCAAGGAGCTGGCGCCCCGCGACGTGGTGGCCCGCGCCATCCACGCCGAGCGCGCGGCCGGTCGCGGCGCCTTCCTCGACGCCACGACGGCGGTCGGCGCCCACTTCCCGCACGAGTTCCCGGCCGTGTTCGAGGCCTGCCAGAGCGCCGGCGTCGATCCTCGCCGCGAGATGATCCCGGTCACGCCGGCCGTGCACTACCACATGGGCGGGGTGGCCACCGATCTCGACGGCCGCGCCAGCCTGCCCGGCCTCTACGCCGCCGGCGAATGCGCCTCCACCGGCGTGCAGGGCGCCAACCGCCTGGCCTCCAACAGCCTGCTGGAAGCGGCCGTGTTCGGCGCCCGCGCCGGCCGCGCCGCGGCGGCCGAGGCCCCAAACGGGACTCAAGCCGGCGGCGAGCCGGTGTCGCTCGCGCCCCTGCCCGACCTGCCGGACGAGGCCTTCCAGACCCTGCGCCGCGCCATGAGCCGCGACGCCGGCGTCATCCGCGACGCCGAGGGCCTGGCCCGCCTGCAAGCCGAGGTCGCCGCCCTGGAGGCCGCTCACGGCCCCTGCCCGCCCCTGGTCGCCGTCCGCCTCATCGTCGATGCGGCCCTCGCCCGCCAGGAAAGCCGGGGCGGCCACTACCGTTCGGACTTCCCCGATAAGGCCGATCCCGTCCGCACCTTCGTCACCCTCGACCCCGTCCAGGCCGGTTTGCGCCACGCCGCGGAATAATGGTACGTAAGGAGAACGGAGACGCGACCATGACGGCGACCAACGCGGGTTTCGACGCGGGTTTCGAAGAGCGCGGCGACACCGAGTTCCTGTTCGACTTCGACCAGTATGAGCGCATGGATCAGGCTGGGGTGTTCGACGACGTCTCCGGCCACGTCGAACTGATCGAGGGGAAGATCATCCACATGGCGCCGGCCTCCCTGGATCACGGTGAAGTCACGGTCAATGTCGGCGCGGCCCTCAAGAGCGCGATACGCGGGCTTTCGCCCCCCTCGGCGCTGAAGGTCTTCGCCGGCTCCACGCTCAAGCTCGGACGTTACAGCGCTCCTGATCCGGACGTTCTCGTCGCCAGGGCCCCGGCGGGAAAGTACGCGGAAGCCGACGCCGCCGTTCTGGTGGTCGAGGTCTCGATCTCGTCGCTCGGAAACGACCTGACTGTGAAGAGCCGTCTCTACGCCAAGTCCGGCGTGCCGGAATACTGGGTGGCCGAACCGGAAGCCCGCCGCCTGACCGTCTTCAGCCAGCCGCATCCCGACGGCAGCTGGGGCAAGACCGCTGTCCACGAAGGCGAGGCCGCGGCCGTGTCGCCGCTATTCGCCCCTGAAGTCCGCATTCCGTTGTCGGAGCTGTTTTGACCGTCCTGCCCCGCATCGAGCCGCTGCCCGACCTTCTCATTCGCCCCATCGTCGATCTGTCCCTGGCCGAGGATCTGGGCCGGGCCGGCGACATCACGGGCCTGGCCTGCATCGACGCCGACGCCCGGCTGTCGGTGGTGTTCGCCAGCCGCCAGGACGGCCGCGTCTCGGGTCTGGCCTGCGCCCGCCTGGCCCTCTTCGCCCTCGACCCGACCGCGACCTTCGAGGTCGTCACGCCCGACGGCGCCGACGCCGCGCCGGGAACCGTACTGGCCCGCGCCGAGGGGAACGCCCGGGCCGTGCTGGCTGCCGAGCGTACAGGGCTGAACCTGCTGGGCCGTCTGTCGGGCATCGCCACCCTGACCCGCGCCTATGTGCGCCTCGTCGACGGCACGGGGGCGACCATCGTCGACACCCGCAAGACCACGCCGGGCCTGCGCGCCCTGGAGAAGTACGCCGTGCGCTGCGGCGGCGGGGTCAACCACCGCTTCGGCCTCGACGACGCCATCCTGATCAAGGACAACCACGTCGCCGCCTGCGGCGGGGTCGGCGAAGCCGTCCGCCGCGCCCGCGCCTTCGCCGGTCACCTGGTGAAGGTCGAGGTCGAGGTCGACGGCCTGGACCAGCTGGAAGACGCCCTCAAGCACGGCCCCGACGTGGTCATGCTCGACAATTTCAGCCTGGACGACCTCGCGACCGCCGTGTCGCTGGCCAAGGGCCGGGCGGTGCTGGAAGCCTCGGGCGGGGTGAACCTCACCACCGTCCGCGCCATCGCCGAAACCGGCGTGGACGTCATCAGCGTCGGCGCCCTGACCCACTCCGCGCCGGTGCTGGATATCGGGCTGGACGCGGCTTAGGGGGGCGCTTCCCCTCCAACTCCCGTCATTCCCGCCCTTGTGGCGGGAACCCCTGGTTCCGTTCGCACGTGAAGCGCAAGCGGACTGCTCGACAGTCCGCCCCTCCCGCCCTTGCGGCTGATAGAGGGTTTACCGCCAAGGGCGGGAATGACGGGAGAATAGGGAGAGCGCTTCTAGCGCCCCCTGCCCCGCACCCACGGCATGATCCGGTCCTGCACCGGCTGGTCGATGAAGGTGTGGAACACCCAGGCAGCCCCGATGGCCAGCGGGAAGCCGGCGATCCACATCAGCCATTGCCAGCCGATGCCGATCGGCACGCTGTCGATCAGCTTGTGCACGGCGCTCCAGTAGATCACGCCGACGAGGATGTGGGTGATGAACAGGGCGAAGGAGAGCTTGGCGCCCTCCTCGATCCAGGCCTGGGGATGCTTCACCGGCAGGCGGCCGGCGCCGAGGATGATGGCCGCCAGGCACACCAGGCTGGGCAGGTCGAAGCGGCCGATCAGCTGCAGGATCACCAGGCCCGCGCAGCCCAGGGTCAGCAGGGTCTTGGCGGCCTTCTCCGTCGGCCAGTTCAGCTCGACCGCCCGCGCCAGGCACAGGCCCAGCAGGAACAGCGGCAGGGCCCGCAGCACGCCGATGCGCAAGGGCAGGTCCGACAGGCCGATCGACACCTCCGAGAAGCCGAAGCCGTTGGTCTGGCGCGAGGCCACGTCGAAGGCGACCACCACGGCGGCGGCCAGCACGATCGGCAGCCACGGCCGCCGGGTCAGGTTGGCGGCGCGCCAGAACCACGGGAACAGGGCGTAGCAGACGATCAGCGCCGACAGCGACCAGCTGGGCAGGTTCCAGCCGTCGCTGTTGAAGCCCCAGGCGTGCATCAGCATGGCCTGCAGCGGCAGCTGGTCCCAGGCGAAGCGCGAGGGCTTGTGGGCGTCGGTGCCGATGACGTTGAGGGCGAAGACCAGGCCCGCCATGGCGGCCAGCACCATCAGGTGGCCCGGCCACACCCGCGCCGCGCGGCGCAGCCAGAACTGGAAGTGGGTGATGCGGCCCGAGATCGCCGACGGCCCGTAGGCGCGGCCCAGCACGTAGCCCGACAGCATCAGGAAGAAGTCCGTGGCCAGATAGCCGCGCGCGAACACCGGGTGGAAGCGCTCGATGCGCAGCGGGCTCTCGGCGCCGAAGTGGTAGACCACGATCAGCAGGGCGGCGACCAGGCGCAGAAGGTCCAGCGCGCCGCCGCGAGTAGCCGGGCGGGGGGCGTGGACGACGGGTGACGCGACTGGTGGCGCCACGGGGGCGACTCTGGGGGCGGCGTCGGCCGGGGGGACCGACTCCGAGGATGACGACGGACTGCTCACGCCCGTGGCCTTAACAAAGCCGAGCCCCGGGGGGAAGCGGCGGAAGGTCGCGCTGGACGTCCTTGACCCGCGATGGGCGAGCGCCCATCTGTAACCGCACAAGTATCTAATTGGACTTCGCCGCCATGACCCGCATGCCCGCCCTCTTCATCGGCCACGGCTCACCGATGAACGCCATCGAGGACAACGCCTGGAGCCGCGCCTGGGCGCAGCTGGGCCGCGACCTCCCCCGCCCCAAGGCGGTGCTGATGGTCAGCGCCCACTGGGAGACCATGGGCGGCACGGCGCTGAGCGCTTCGGAGCGTCCGGAAACCATCCATGACTTCGGCGGCTTCCCCCAGGCGCTGTTCGACGTGCAGTACCGTGCGCCGGGCGATCCGGCCCTGGCCGCCCGCGCCGCCGAACTGCTGTCGCCCCAGCGCACCGTGCAGCACCCGACCCGCGGCCTCGACCACGGCGCCTGGAGCGTGCTGCGGCCGATGTATCCCGACGCCGACGTGCCGGTGGTGCAGGTCAGCCTGGATCGCGGCCAGAGCGCCGCCTGGCACTACGAAGCCGGCCGCCGCCTGGCCGCCCTACGCGACGAGGGCGTGCTGATCATCGGCAGCGGCGACATCGTCCACAATCTGCGGGCCGTGAACTTCCGCACCGGCGAGACGCCCGACTGGGCGCCGCGCTTCAACGAGACCGCCAAGGCCCTGATCGCCTCGGGCGACCACCAGCCGCTGATCGACTGGGAAGGCCTGGGCGAAGACGCTGCCCTGTCGATCAACAGCGCCGAGCACTACCTGCCCCTGCTCTACGTACTGGGCGCGCAGCAGAAGGACGAGCCGGTGTCGTTCTTCGCCGACGACGTCTTCGCGGCGATCTCGATGACGGGCGTGCAGGTGGGTTAGCGCCTCTCCACCCCTACTTTCTTCCCGTCATTCCCGCCCCTGTGGCGGGAACCTCTCTGTCAGCCGCAGGTGAGAGCGAGGCGGCGTGCTGAGCACGCCGCTTGCACCGCCCGTGCGGACGGAAGCAGGGTTTCCCGCCACAAGGGCGGGAATGACGGGAGTTCAGGGGACGGCTTGCTCAAGCCGGAACCATCTCCCCCTTCAGCTTCGCCGCCGCGGCCACGGCCGCCGCCACCCGCTCGTCCATGCCGTTGTCGTAGATGCGCCGCACCCGGGCCAGCACCTCCGGCGGGGCGAGTTCCGGCCGGCCCGATTGGAACGGCGGATCCGGCGCGTACTCCACCGCCAGCTGGATGGCCTGGGCCACGCCCGGGCCGGCGATCTCGGCGACCAGGGTCAGGGCGAAGTCGACGCCGGCCGTCACTCCGCCGCCAGTGACGAAGCGGCCGTCGCGGGCCACGCGGCTCTCGTCGGGGATCGCGCCGAACAGGGCCAGCTGGTCGCGCCAGGCCCAGTGGCAGGCCGCCCGCTTGCCCTCCAGCAGCCCCGCCGCCGCCAGCACCAGTGAGCCGGTGCAGACGCTGGTGACGTAGCGCGCGCTCCAGGCCAGCCGCTTGACCTGATCCAGGAACGCCGCGTCGCCCATCGCCTGGGTGACGCCGAAGCCGCCGGGAATGCAGAGGATGTCGCACGCCTCGATCTGGTCGAGCCGCGTCAGATGAGCGAAGATCAGGCCGTCGGCCTCGACCTCGCCGCCCTCCAGGCTGGCGACGGTGATCTTGGCGCCCGGCAGGCGCGCCAGGATCTGGTGCGGACCGGTGAAGTCGAGATGGGTCACGCCCGGAAACAGGGCGAAGACGATGCGGATCTGGTCGGTCATGGAGAGCCCTCCTCATTTGACGACCAAGGGTCTCCCAGGTAGCGTTCGGCGGAAATGACGGAGATCCCTCGATTTCCGCCATCATTCGGGGGAATACGATGCCTCGCGCCGTCGGCATGCTGGTCTATCCCGGCTTCCAGCTTCTGGACGCCGCCGGCCCGATCTCGGCCTTCGAGATCGCCGCCCGCTTCGACCCCGGCGCCTACGGCCTGTTCCTGGTCTCCCGCGACGGCGGCTGGACGGCCAGCAGTTCCGGCACGGCCTTCGACACCCTGCCCTTCGACAAGGCCCCGGCCTTCGACACCCTGCTGGTCTCCGGCGGCGACGGGGTGAAGGCCCCAGCGACCTGCGAGACCACCCTGGCCTATGTGCGGCAGACCGCCCGCACCGCCCGGCGCACGGCCAGCGTCTGTTCGGGAACCTACGTCCTGGCCGCCGCCGGCCTGCTGGAAGGCAAGCGCGCCACCACCCACTGGAGCCGCACCAAGGATTTCCAGCGCCGCTTTCCCGGCGTGCGGCTGGAGGCCGACCGCATCTGGGTGCAGGACGGCCCGATCTGGAGCTCGGCCGGCATCACCGCCGGCATCGACCTGGCCCTGGCCATGATCGGCGCGGACCTGGGTGAGGCGATCGCCAAGCGCACGGCCCAGCAGCTGGTCGTCTATCATCGCCGTCCGGGCGGCCAGTCGCAGTTCTCGGCCCTGCTGGAGATGAAGGGCGGCCGCTTCGATCCACTGCTGGCCTGGGCCCGCGAGAACCTGGCCCGCCCCCTCACCGTCGAGGAACTGGCCGAGCGCGCCGCCATGAGCCCGCGCAACTTTGCCCGCCTGTTCACGGCCGAGACCGGCGCCACGCCCGCCAAGGCCATCGAGCGCCTGCGTGTCGAGGCCGCCCGCGCCCTGCTCGACAGCGCGCCCCTGCAGGTCGAGGACATCGCGCTGGAATCCGGCTTCGGCGACTCCGAACGCATGCGCCGCGCCTTCATCCGCGTCTACGGCCAGCCGCCCCAGGCGCTGCGGCGCGCGGCGAAGGCGGGGTGATCTCCCCCACTCCGTAAAATCCCCGCGAAAGCGGGGACCCAGGCTTTTTCTGCAACCCGCCGTGCTCGACGATAAAACACCTGGGTCCCCGCTTTCGCGGGGATTTTACGGGAGAGGGTTAGCCCCGCAGCGCCCTGACCTCGGCCCGCAGCTCGTCCAGACACAGCGCATTGGCCCGCGCCATCTCCGACAGCTCGGCCACCCGCAGGGCGTCGAGCTTGTCGTGCAGGCGCATGATCTCCAGCTCGGCCCGCAGGTTGACGACATAGTCGTGCTCGGCCGCCTCGCGATCCTTCGTGGCCTGGCGGTTCTGGCTCATCATGATGATCGGGGCCTGGATCGCCGCCAGGGTCGACAGCACCAGGTTCAGGAAGATGAAGGGATAGGGATCGAAGGCCTTGTGGAACGGCATCAGGGCCAGGTTCAGGATCACCCAGGCCGCCAGGATCGCCGAGAAGCTGCCGATGAAGCCCCAGGAGCCGCCGATCGCCGCCACCTTGTCGGCCAGCCGCTCCCAATAGGTGCCCTCCTTCTCGCGCAGGCTCGGCGCGACGGCGGTCGGGGCCTCGGCGGCGATCAGGTCGATGACGCTGCGCTGGACTTCGGTGAGATCGCCATAGGACACGCCCAGCAGGGTGCGCGACAGGTGGTCCAGTTTTTCGGCGCTCATCGAGATCCCGTCCGCTTGGTGCAAGCGGCATCATCCGGCGCCCCGAGCGTCACGGCAACGCGGTTGACACCAACGCATCCGGAGCGCGAGGCTCCCATCCGTCGGCTGGCCGACCAACGGCCCGCCATCATCGTGGGAGTTCCAGATGGCCCATAAGTTCGTGATCAAGAAGAACAAGGCCGGCGAGTTCGTCGCCTACTTCGTCTACAACAGCGAGAACATCTTCTGGACCGAGGGTTATTCCTCGAAGGCCGGCGCCAAGAACGCCATCGAGTCGATCAAGAAGAACGGTCCGCCGGCCGAGACCGACGACCAGAGCGACGACTGATCCCCCTAAAACTCCAAGTCATCTTGACCCCTCCCCGTCGGTCGCTGTCTGATCGGCGATAATCAACAACGACGGGGAGACGGCCATGGCGGCGCGCAAGGCGATCTTCATCACCGGGGCGGCCAGCGGCATCGGCCTGGCCAGCGCCCGGCGCTTCGCCCGCGAAGGCTGGCTGGTCGGCCTGTCCGACATCGACGAGACGGGCCTGGCCCGCGCCCAGGCCGAGATCGGCGTCGACGACGCCTCGGTCCACCCGCTCGACGTCCGCGACCGCGAGGCCTGGACCCCGGCGCTCCAGGCTTTCACGAGCCGTTCGGGCGGACGGATGGACGTGCTGTTCAACAACGCCGGCGTCGCCCGCTTCGGGGCCTTCGCCGAGATCGATCCCGAAGGCGACGACCTGATGCTGGCGGTCAACATCCGCGGCGTGATCAACGGCGCGCGGGCCGGCCTGCCGTTCCTGAAGGCGACGCCCGGCGGCGGGCGGCTGCTCAACATGGCTTCGTGCGCGGGGATCTACGGCGCGCCGGGCCTGGCGGTCTATTCGGCCACCAAGTTCGCGGTGCGGGGCCTGTCGGAAGCGCTGGACGCCGAGTTCGCGCCCCACGGCGTGGGCGTGGCCTGCGTCATGCCCTGGTTCGTCGAGACGCCGATCCTGCACAACTCCCAGCCGGGCAAGAACATCGACATGGGCGAGGAGCTGCGCAAGAGCGGCATGCCCGTCTACGGCGTCGACGAGGCGGCGCAGACGGTGTGGCAGGCGGCCCACGGCCGCGAGCTCTATTATCTGGTGGGGAAGCGGGCCAGGCAGATGCGGTTCATGGCCCGCCTGGCCCCCGGGTTCCTCAGGAACCGGCTCCGGTCGCAACCGCAACCGGCCTGACGTCGGACTTGTCGGCGCCGGTCTTGGTCGGATGCATGGCCGGGGCCGAAGCCGGCTCGGGGCCGACCTTTTCCGGACCGCCCATGCCGCCCTCGACCGTCTTGGCGACGGAAAGCGCGCTGGCGACATAGATAACCGACTTGCCGTCGGCCGTGGGGGCCTGCGGCAGGCTGGTCAGGACGGGCGCGTCGGGCAGGTCGTCCACCGTCGAGGGACGCGGCTGGCCGGTGAAGGCCCCCGGCGCGCCGGCGCGGCCGCCGAAACGATAGAACACGTGCATGCCGACCTGGGCGACGCGCATCAGGCGCGGACCCCAGTTGGGGGCGACGCCCGTGGTGTGGAAGTGGGTGGCCGAGCCGACCTCGGACATCACCGTGCCGGCCAGGGCGCGCGAGGCGACCTTCCGGGCCCGGTTCCAGGCGCCGCGCTCGTGCGGGCTGCGCATCGAGCCGTCGCAGGCGAAGCTGAACTGGCAGCCGGTGCGGGCGTAGGCGCCCTGGAACACGACGCCGCAGATCGACTTGGGGAACGAAGGGTGGCGTACGCGGTTTAATACGACTTGAGCCACCGCGGCCTGGCCGCTGGGCGTCTCGCCCCGGGCTTCGTAATAGACCGCCTGGGCCAGGCACTCGAGTTCGCGCGAGCTTTCGAGGGCGCTGGTCAGGTGGAACGGCGCGGCGGCCGGGCTGAACGCGCCGCCGAGGCTGGCGCGCAGCAGAAGCGGTTGGTCGTCGGACTTTTCGCCGCCGCTCTGAAGGCGGGCGGCGAGCAGGGAAGCTTGGCGATCGCGCTGGGCGTCGCCGGCGACGGTGTAGGGGTCATGGCGGCGGGCGATGGCGAGCGCCCCGGCGTCCATGCGAGACGCGGCCTGATGCAGCGCCGCTTCGGAATAACTTCCGGCGGCGCCGTCGGCCAGGCGCGTAACGCGAGCGTGCTGAGAGGCGGTCTGGGCCATGCCCCCCGCCAGATAGACGCCGCCCAAGGCCAGACCCGTGACGGATCCAACCAAAACGGCGCCGATCAGCCCGCGCGCGTCAGCGCACGTCTGCGACTTGATAAACAAAACTTGCGTCCTGCGCGACGAGGGCGCTCCGGCCCCCCGACAAAAACACTTCCAAGACACCCGGAAAAAGCACTATCGGGCCGGTCTGGAAGCGAGGTTCGACCGTTCGCAATAAGGTCGAGATCCTGCTTATGCCTCGCCTTATGACCGAACTATGACCGAGTCGCAAGCGCATGCTGCACTGCGGCATTGATTTTGCCCGGCTTTTTGGCTTCGCGCGCTATTAACACTTTGATTCACAGGAAAAACCTCGACGCGCGAGAAAACGCCGCAGCAGCGGGATTTTCGACGCGTTCGTTCCGCTCTGTCGGAACCCCGACCAAGCCTCACCGTTAACGGTCACAGTGAATTCCCCCTCGGAGACCCGCCCATGACCCGCCTGCCCGCCGTCGCTCCGCGCCTGGCCGCTATCCTCGCCCTGGCCGCGCTGACCTCGGCCTGCGGCCACAACATGGAACAGCGCGCGGCCACCGGCGCCATCGCCGGCGCGGTCGTCGCCGGGCCCGTGGGCGCGGTCGTCGGGGCGGGCGCCGGCGCCGTGGTGGACGCGGCCTCGAAGCCCGCACCGAAGAAGCGGCGCTAAAATCCTTCTCCCCTAGCGGGAGAAGGTGGCGGCCGAAGGCCGACGGATGAGGGGTCTCTCAAACACAAGACCCCTCGCCCAGCCTACCCGGGGTATGCGGTTTCGATTTCTGAGAGACCCCTCACCCGACCTCCTTCGGAGGCCACCCTCTCCCGCAAGGGGGAGAGGGATCAGGAGAGGGTCACGAACAGCTCGTTCTCGATCACCCACTGCCCGGCGATCTTGCGCCAGGTGGCCAGATACGTTCCGCTCTGGGTCGCGCCTTCGCCCTTCCAGGTCCCGACCCAGCGCCCGCGCTCGGCCGCCCGCGCGCCGTCGGCGTCGAGCTCGATCAGTTCGCTGGTGCGCACATAGGAGACGAAGTCGCGATCGGCGAACTGGCCGGCGAAGGCCTCGATGATCTGGTCTCGGCCCAGCAGCAGCGAGCCGTCGCCGGCGATCAGCTTGGCGTCCGGCAGGAAGAACGGGACCAGCCGGCCCGCGTCCTTGCCCGCGATCAGGCGGTTGGTGAGCTTGCGGCGGGCGGCGACGGCGTCCTGCGGCGAGGTCATGAACTTGCGGGTCCCCTAGTGCTGCAGGGCGATATAGGCTGCGCCGTCGCTCCTCCGCAAACCCGGACCCCGATGCCGCCCCTCGACGATATCGCCCCCCGCGCCTCCGCCCCGCCCGTCCTGGTCACCGCGCGGCTGACCCTGAGCCCGCCGCAGCTGTCCGACTTCGACGACAGCGTCGCCATGTGGGCCGATCCGGAGGTCTATCGCTATGTCGGCGGCCGGGCCTCGACGCGTGAGGAAAGCTGGGCCCGCCTACTGCGCGCCCGGGGCCTCTGGGCCCTGCTCGGCTACGGCTATTGGGCGGTGCGCGAGACCGCCACCGGCCGCTATGTCGGCGAGGTCGGCTTCGCCGACTTCCATCGCGACATCACCCCTTCCTTCGAAGACGTGCCGGAGATGGGCTGGGTGCTGGCCAGCCGCATGCACGGTCAGGGCTTCGGAACCGAGGCCGTGAACGCCGGCCTGGCCTGGGGCGAGACCCGCTGGGGCGCGGGTCCCGTCGTCTGCATCATCCACCCCGACAACGCCGCCTCCCTGGCCCTGGCGACCAAGACCGGCTTCGTCGAACAGACGCGCACCACTTACAAGGAAAGCCCGACGGTGCTGCTGCGGCGGGGGTGATCAGCCTTCGCGGTCTTCAAGCGTGTGGAAGATACGGAGCACGATGACCCGCTCGGGTTCGACGCGATACTGGATCACGTAGCCATCCCGGCCGAAGTCCACGCTGAGTTCACGCAGCTCGTGGACGAGCGGGCGCCCTCGCGACGCAAAGGTCTCCAGAGATCGAATGGCCGCCTTGATCGCGGCCGCAGCCCGCTCGGCGGCTTGAGGATTCTTGGCGGCCAGAAAATCGGCCAACCGTTCCAGGTCGCGTCGAACGGCAAGGGCCAGGACGACGCGGCGGCGGTTCAAGCGTTGCGCGCCCGCCGTTCGAGCACCAAGGCGTCAAGCTCCGCGAACGCCTCGTCGATCGTCATCGCCTCGCCGGTCCGATCGAAATCGTAGGCCCGCGCCCGCGCGATGACCCAGCCAGCCCCGCCATGGCTCTCCTGCTCCAGGAGCGCCCGTACATAGGCCTCGCGCGATACGCCGGCGTCGGCCGCCGCGGCGGTCAATCGCTCGGCGAGATCGGCGTCGACATCGAAGGAAAAGCCATCGGCCATGGCTCACCCTACCTCAAGCCTGGGCCGTTGTCCTCACGCCGCCTGAAGCTGCTGCTTCACGCGTTCGGCCAGGGTCTTGATGTCGATCGGCTTGGGCAGGAAGGTCACGCCCGTCTCGCCTTCCAGCAGGTCGCTGAACTCGGCCTCGGCATAGCCGGAGATGAACATCACCGGTGCGTTGCCCAGATAGCCGCGGGCCTTCTTGAGCAAGGTCGGGCCGTCGATGCCAGGCATGATCACGTCGCTGATCAGCAGGTCGATCTTGCCGGCGTTCTCCTCGGCGATGACCAGGGCCTCCTCGCCGTCGCTGGCCTCCAGCACCTCGTAGCCCCGGGCGCGAAGCAGTCGGGCGGCGACGCCGCGCACGGCGTCCTCGTCCTCGACGAACAGGATGCGGCCGGCTCCCGACAGATCGCGGGCGGCGCGGGGCTTGGGCGGCTCGGCGGCCACCACGGCGGCCGCGGCGGCCTGGGCCGGGGTCGGCTCGTGCACGGGCAGGAAGATGCGGAAGGCCGCGCCCTCGCCCGGACGGCTGTGGACGTGGATCCAGCCGTCGCTCTGCTTGACGATGCCGTAGACGGTGGCCAGGCCCAGGCCCGTGCCCTCGCCCACCGGCTTGGTGGTGAAGAACGGGTCGAAGATCTTGCCCATCACCTCGGGCGGGATGCCGGGGCCGTCGTCGCTGACCTCGATGAACGCCTGGTCGCCCTCGGCGCCGGGGAAGCCGAGGCTACGCGCCTCGTCCTCGTTGAGGCGCGCGGTGCGGATGCGGACGACGCCGCCGCCCTTGGCCGCCCGCACGGCGTCGCGGGCGTTGACGGCCAGGTTCATGACCGCCGTCTCGAGCTGACTCTTGTCGGCCCGCACCTGCGGCAGGTCGCGGCCGTAGTCGGTGATCAGCTTGACGTCTTCGCGCAGCAGGCGGCGCAGCAGGACCTCGAACTCCGAGATCAGCTCGCCCAGCTCCAGCACCTCGCGCTGGACGGTCTGCTTGCGCGAGAAGGCCAGCAGCTTGCGCACCAGGTCGGCGGCGCGCACGCCGGTCTGGCGGATCTCGTTGAGGCCTTCGTACGAGGGGTCGCCCACCGGGTGGCGGTGCAGCAGCTCGTCCAGGCGCAGCTGGATGGCGGTCAGCAGGTTGTTGAAGTCGTGGGCGACGCCCCCGGCCAGCTGGCCGATGGCCTGCATCTTCTGGGCCTGGGCCAGCTGCAGTTCGATCTGCTTCTGCTCCGACACGTCGATCAGATAGGCCACCAGCCGCCCTTCGGCGCGGTAGAGATAGAGGTGGGCGATGCGCGAGGGGTCGCGGGCCAGGCGCACCTCGAAGGGGCCGGCCTTGCCCTCGGCCAGACGGGTTTCGGCCTCGGTGCGCGACGGCGGGTCGATCAGTTCGCCCAGGGTCATGCCCGCGCGCACCGCGCCGGTCATGGCCGAGAGGGCCGGGTTGGCCTCGAGCACCTGAGAGTTGAAGGGGTCCAGCCCCTCCAGCAGGGCCGCGCCGAACGGCGAGGCGCCGGAGAAGGCGTCCAGAGCGCGCGGCGGCGGCGCGGCCTGGGGGATGGGAACGGCGACCGGCGGCAGCGGGGCGGCGACAGGCTCGACCGCGACGGGCAGGCGCACAAGCAGGCGGCCGCCGGCCACGCGGGCGGCGACGGCCGGGCGCTCCTGGCCGGCCAGCACCACCAGGGCCTCGGCGGTCTCGCCCTTGCGGGCCCGGGTCAGGGCCGAGAACAGGGCGGCGTCCTTGGGCAGGCGGCGGGCCTCGCCCATGGTGTCGCGCCAAGCCTGGTTGGCCACCAGGATGCGGCCGTCGGCGACGGTCAGGGCCGCCGGCTCGCCTAGCGCCTCGATGAAGCTGTCGGCCACGTCCAGGCCGTTGTCGTGCGCGGCCGAGGCGCGGATCGCCACCAGCCCCAGGATCGCCACGCCGGCGACGCCGGCCAGCAGCAGCAGGCCGGCCAGGGTGGCGGGTCCGGCGCTCAGGGCCGGGGCCGTGGCGAAGCCGGCGGCCAGGACGAAGAAGATCGCCGCGCCCCAGATCAGGGGGTCGGCGCGGCGGCGGGCCGCCGTCATGTCTTTCGCGGGCGTCTCGGCCATGCCGACCGAAATCCTTCTGCAACTTGGCGGGGACGAGGCCCCGACGATTCGTCCGGTAAGGATACTCCTTACGCGGCGCAAGAGCGCGTTCAGAAAGCAGGTCTCTGATTCTACGGCGGAAATGTGATGTCCCGATGATCCCGGACAAGCGCCCGGAGGGTCAGGCGGGCCATCAGTCGGCCCAGGCGCGCCGCTTGGCCTTCTTGTTGCTCATCACGAAGCCGATGACCTTGGCGACGGCCTCGAAATGCTCGGCCGGGATCTGCTGATCGATCTCGACGGCGGCGTAGAGGGCGCGGGCCAGGGGCGGATCCTCCAGCACGTGCACGCCGGACTCCTCGGCCAGGGCGCGGATCTTCAGGGCCAGCTCGTCGACGCCCTTGGCCACGCAGATCGGGGCCGGGGTCTCGCCCTGCTCGTACTTCAGCGCCACGGCGTAGTGGGTCGGGTTCATGACGACGACGGTCGCCTTGGGCACGGCCTGCATCATCCGCTGCCGCGAGCGCTGCATCTGGATCTGCCGGCGCTTGGCCTTGATGTGCGGGTCGCCATCCGACTGCTTGTGCTCTTCCTTCACCTCGTGAAGGGTCATGCGCATGCGCTTGTTGAAGCGCATGCGCTGCCAGAACCAGTCGAAGCCGGCGGTGACCAGCAGGAAGATCAGCACCGACCAGAACAGCTTCTTGCAGAGGTCGATGGCCAGCGGGAGCATGGCCGCCGGGTCCATGCCGACCAGGCCGATCACCTCCTTGGCGTCGGGCTTGAGCACGAACCAGGCGATGATGCCGGTGACGATGAACTTCACGGCCGACTTGGCGAACTGCATCAGGCCGTCCGGCCCGAAGATGCGGCCCAGGCCCTTCAGCGGGTTCAGCTTGGCGAAGTCCGGCTTCATCTTCTCAGCCGAGAACAGGAAGCCCGACTGGGCGATGTTGGCCGCGGCCCCCATGAAGCCCGAGACCAGCATCACCAGGATCAGCGGCGGCAGGGCCGCCATCACCACCTTCTTGGCGATCAGATTGGCCCCGCCCTCGACGTCCATCTGGCCGGCGTGGGCGATGAACGGCACCAGGGCCGAAACCAGGTCGCGCGCCAGCCAGCCGCCGGCGATGACCACGACGCCGAACGCGCCGGCCAGCGAGGCCAGCTGCGAGAAGTCGGGACTTTTGGGAACGTCGCCCTTCTTCCGGGCGTCCGAAAGTTTCTTCTGTGTCGGTTCTTCTGTCTTCGAGGCGTCGTCTGTGTCGTCAGCCACGGCGCCCTCCTAACTGAAGACGTTGAGCAGATCGCGGTAGCGATCGCTCCACACCATGGCGATGCCGCCCAACGAAAGGGCGAGCAACGAAAGACCCAGGATCACGCTGAGCGGCGAAGTGACGAAGAAGATCTGGAACTGCGGCATGACCCGCCCGACCAGACCCGTCGCCAGGTTGAAGACGATCGAGAACACGATCACCGGGGCGGCCAGCTGCACGCCCAGGGTGAAGCTCTGGGCCACGGTGCGCACGGCGAGGGCGGCGGCGTCGTTGACCGGCACGCTCTTGGTGAACGGGAAGAGGTCGTAGGACCGCGCCATCGCGGCGATGAACAGGTGATGCAGGTCGGTGGCCATGATCAGGGTCAGGCTCAGCATCGACAGGAAGGTGGCCACGGCCGTGCTCGACTGCACGCCCATCGGGTTGGTGGTCTGGGCGAACGACAGCGTGGTCTGCATCGAGATGATCTCGCCCGCCGTGGTCATGGCGCTCATGAACATCTTCAGCACCGCGCCGATCATCAGGCCGATCAGGATCTCGTGGATCAGCTGGCCGGCGAGGCCGCCCACCGTGGTCGGCAGCGGGCCGACGCCCTTGGCGACCGTCGGGGTGATGACCAGGGCGATCAGCAGGGCCAGGGCCAGACGGATGCGCGGCGACACGGCCGTCTCGCCGATGCCCGGCATCAGCATGAGCATGGCCCCGATCCGGGCGAAGACCAGACCGGCGACATAGACCTGAGCGGTCGTCGCGAAGCTGTCCACGCCCCGCCCTTCCCTACATCGCCGCGATGCGGGCGGCGATCTGGCGCATGAAGCCCGACATCAGGGCTCCCATCAGCGGCAGGCACAGCAGCAGCGCGATGAAGATGGCGACGATCTTGGGCGCATAGACCAGGGTCTGTTCCTGGATCTGGGTCAGGGCCTGGAAAAGACCGATGGCCACCCCGACCACCAGGCCGACGATCAGCACCGGCGCGCAAAGCTGCAAAGTCAGCCAGATCGCGTCGCGACCCACGTCGAGGACTTCGGCTCCGGTCATGAACGGGCTTTCTGCGGGCGCTCTGGACGGTTTTGGTACGGCCCGCACCATGGGCTCGACATGGTTAACAGGGAGTTAGGGACTGTTAACACGACGCCCCGTCCGATCGTAAGCCGGGCGCGGCGCATGGTCGCTGCGAGGTTGCCCCAGAGCGCGCCAGGGTTAGGCGTAGGCGGGTGATCCGCCCGGGCGCGCGCTCAAGTGCTGAAATCCAGGGCCTGCGACATCCCGCCACACGGGTTTACTTAACGGCGCCGCCCGATAGTTGCTGGCGAAACTATCCGATCGCGTACAGAATGCATCCATCAGTTGGGGAACTGTCATGCATTCTGAGATCAAGCTGCGCTGGTGGCAGCGCCACCCGTTCGTCGGCCTGGCCATAGGCTGGGCCATCATCGCCTTCATCGGCGCCGACGTGCTGGGCTTCGCCCTGCTTCGCTGAGGCTCTTGAAACGCCCTTCTCCCCTTGCGGGAGAAGGTGGCGGCCGAAGGCCGTCGGATGAGGGGTCTCTCAGACATGAGACGCCCCACCCGGCTTAGCCGCTGCACGCGGCTTCGATTTCTGAGAGACCCCTCACCCGACCTCCCTCCGGGAGGCCACCCTCTCCCGCAAGGGGAGAGGGCTCGGTTACTTAGCAATCGTGACCCGCGCCCAGCGGACGGCAGCGGCCGTCGATCGGGGTCGGAACCGGCACGCCGGTCACCGCCGCGATGGTCGGGGCGATGTCGACCGTCTCGATCGGCAGGATGCGCTCGCGGGCCTGCGCGCTCTTCCACCAGAACAGGATCGGCACGCGACGGTCATAGTCCCAGGGCGTGCCGTGGGTGGCGACATAGGTCGCCGCCGCCGTGGCCGGCACCAGGTTCGGCTTGAAGGCCACCAGGATGTCGCCCGAACGGCCCGGCCAGGCGCTGCGGCGCAGGCGCTCCTTGACGCTGATCGTGTCCGGCGGCGTGCCCTTGGCGACCGGCGGCGTGGTCAGCAGGTCGTTGATCTCATAGGCCTCGGCCACCTCGGGGCGGCCGCGCACCAGGGCCAGGGCCGCCGAGGCGACGCGGGCGCGTTCCGTGGCCGGCAGCACCTTCTTGTCGGCGCCGACGATCACCAGGGTGTCGATGCCGCCCGGCGCGATCACCGGGTCGTAGTCCAGCGCCAGATCGGTGCGCAGTTGGGCGTTCAGCCCCTTCAGCCAGGCCGAGGTGGCGATGCGGCTGACGTCGTAGCCCTCGTCGTGCAGGCGCTCGGGGAAGTCCGAACCGCCGTGGTCGGCGCTCAGCACCACCAGCACCTCGCCCTTGGCCTTCTCGATGCGCTTGAGGAAGGTGTCCAGGCGCGCGTCCAGGCGGCTGAGGTGATCGCACATCTCCGGACCGCGCGTGCCGTAGCGGTGGCCGATGAAGTCGGTGGCCGACAGGCTGACGGTCAGCACATCGACCTGCGGGCCGTCGCCCAGGCCGAACTCGTCGCGCAGGGCGGCGGCGGCCTCCAGGGTCACGGCGTCGGTATAGGGGCTGGCGGCTAGGTCGCGCAGGGTCTCGGCCTCGTTGGTCGGCAGCGGCCGCGGCAGCTTGGCGTCCCAGGTGCGGTCGCCCGTGGTCCAGGTCTTTTCGAGCGCGGCGCAGGCCTTGTTCTCGTAGGTCCAGACGAAGGGCTTCTTCTTCTGCTCGGCGGCCAGGCGCGCGTTGATCGCCGCCACGGGCGCAAGCTTGGTCGCCGCGTCCTCGCCGGGACGCACGAAGGTGTTGAAGCCGTAGCCGGCCTGGTACCAGAACGCGCCGTCGGCCTTGTGGCCGGCCATGGTGATCGCGCCGCGATCCTTGCCCGAAACGCCGTAGACGCGGCTGGCGGGCGACACCGCCTTCAGCCAGTCGCCATAGGTGCCGACCATCAGGTTCTTGTCGCTGACCGGGTCCTGGTCGGACGGCGCGGCCAGGGTCACCGAGGTGTCGAGCAGGCAGTACGACTTCTTGCCGGTCTCGGGGTCGTACCAGTTGTTGCCGACGATGCCCGTGCGGTTGGGATAGGCGCCGGTGAGCAGGCTGGAGTGGCCCGGGCAGGTCTCGGTCATGCCGTGCGACTGATAGCCGTTGGGATAGACCACGCCCTCGCGGCCCAGCTTGCCCAGGCCGCCCTTCCACTGGCCGCGCCACTGCTCGAACAGGTTGGCGCTGAACTGGTCGATGGAGATCACCACCACCAGCTTGGGATTGGGCTTCACCTGGTCCGCGGCCTGTGCCGGCTGGATGGCGAATAGGGCGGCGCCGGCCAGCGCCGACAGCGCCGCCGTGGAGGTAAGCTTGCTCATGGCGCGCAACCTGCCTCATTCACAAAAGCGTCGCAAACGAAGCTTGGGCGGACGGTGTTCAGGGAATGTCGTCGCTCAATTCGCGCGCGACATCGGCCGGCGAGCGCTTGTCGCTGTCGCGATCGACGGCGTAGTTGGCCTGCCGCATGGCCTGCACCGACAGGCTGCCCGACAGCTGCGCCGCCAGCGCCTTCAGGCGCGGATCATCCGCCCGCTTGGGCGACACCAGCAGCACCGCGTCATAGGGCGGCAGCGCGCCCTTCGGGTCCTCCAGCACCACCAGGTCGTCGGCGGCGATGCGCCCGTCGCTGGAGAAGGCCGAGATCACGTCGGCCTCGCCCGAGGCCAGGGCGCGGTACATGAAGGTCGGCTGGAACTGCCGCCGGGCCTTGAAGCGCAGGCCATAGGCCGTCTCGACCGCCTTCCATTCCGGCCGCGAGAAGAACTCCAGGTCGCCGCCCATGACCAGGTCCGGGGCCTTGCCCGCCAGGTCGGCCAGGCTCTTCACGCCCAGGGTCTCGGCCTGCTGGCGCTTCATGGCGAAGGCGTAGGCGTTCTCGAAGCCCAGCGGCGCGGCCAGCACCACGCCGTCGCGGCGCTTCAGCTCGGTGCGCAGGGCGTCCAGCACCGCCTGGCGGCCGGGATTGTCGGTGCGGTGCAGGACGTTGGCCCACAGGGTGCCGGTATAGTCGACATAGGCGTCGATCTCGCCGGCGGCCAGGGCGCGATAGGCCACGGCCGAGCCCAGGTTGATCCGCCGCTCGACCCGCGCGCCCTGCCCTTCCAGCCGGCTGGCGATCAGTTCGGCCAGCACATATTGCTCGGAGAAGTTCTTGGCCCCGACCACATAGGCTGGCGGGCGCGGCGTCAGGGCCGGCGCGGCGATCGGCGCCAGCGCCGCGACGAGACCCAGACCGAGGGCCGCCAGCGCCCCGCCCCACAGCATGGGCCGGCGCTGCTCGATCCCGCGCCCGACCAGGCCCAGCAGCTGGTCGACCACCAAAGCCAGCGCCGCCGAGGCCGCGCAGCCGACCAGCACCATGTCCCAGGCCTCGGTCTGCAGCCCTGAGAAGATGTAGTCGCCCAGCGAGGTCTGGCCGACGGGCGTGGCCAGGGTCGCCCCGCCGATGGTCCACACCGCCGCCGTCCGCACGCCGGCCAGGATCACCGGCGCGGCCAGGGGCAACTCGACCCGCAGCAGGCTCTGGCGCGGCGTCATGCCAACGCCCCTGGCGGCCTCGGTCACCGCCGGATCGACGCCCGACAGCCCCGCCGCCGTGTTCCGCAGGATCGGCAGCATGGCGTAGAGCGCCAAAGCCAGCCACGCCGGCAGGAAGCCCAGGGCCGGAAAGCCGAAGCCGAAGGTCGCCTTGGCCAGGTTCGAGGCCAGCAGCAGCAGCGGATAGAACAGCGCCAGCAGGGCCAGGCTCGGCACGGTCTGCACCAGGCTCGCCGCGCCCAGCGTGATCCAGCGCAGCCCCGGCCGCTTGGCCGCGGCGAAGCCCAGCGGCAGGGCGACGGCCAGACCCAGCAGCAGGGCGGCCGCCGACAGCGCCGCATGCCAGGCCAGGCGTTGCGGCAAAAGCGCGAGCAGTTCAGCCATCCAGCAGCGCCCTCACCCGCTCGGCCTGACGGCGCGGGGCGGCCATCAGGGCCTCGACGCGCGGATCGGTGTGGCCGGCCATCAGGTCGCGCGGCGCCGCGTCGGCGATGATCCGGCCATGCTCCACCACCACCACCCGGTCGGCCAGCAGCAGGGCCTCGGCCACGTCGTGGGTGACCATCACCGTGGTCAGCCCCAGGGCCTCGTGCAGCCGCCGCACGTCGTCGCCCAGGGCGGTGCGGGTGATCGGATCCAGCGCCCCGAACGGCTCGTCCATCAGCAGGATCGAGGGCCGCCCGGCCAGCGCCCGGGCCACGCCCACCCGCTGCCTCTGCCCGCCCGACAGCGCCGAGGGCCTACGTCCGGCGACGGCGCGCGGCAGGTCCACCAGGTCGAGCAGTTCGTCCACCCGCGCGGCGATCTCGGCTTTCGGCCAGCCCAGCAGGTCAGGGACCACGCCGATGTTCTCGGCGACGCTCATGTGCGGAAAGAGGCCGATCTCCTGGAAGACGTAGCCGATCCGTCGCCGCAGGACCGGTCCGTCCAGGGCGCCGACCGCCTGTCCGTCCACCCGCACCGCGCCCGTCGTCGGCGTCGCCAGGGCGTTGATGGTCTTGAGCAGGGTGGTCTTGCCCGCCCCCGATCCGCCGACCAGGGCCACGAACTGACCCCTGGCGATCGACAGGTCCACGGCCTCCAGCGCCACGGCGTCGCCGTGCGTCTTGCCGACTTTCTCGAGAACGATGGCGGGGACTGGAGCGGGGCTCATACGCCCTCACCTTCCGCGCTAGCGGCCGCTGCGACAAGCCGTCCCGCTTGCACCAAGCCAAATCAGACGCGTTAATACGGGTTAACGGGGGGCTGATCAGGAGCAGAACAATGGCCACGGCCCTATCCATGCCCGGTTTCAAGGCCCGCAAGCGCCGCAAGCTCGTCCAGCGCCGCCTGCGCGTCGCCGTCGCCCTGATGCTGCTGGCCAACCTCGCCGTCTGGGCCGGCGTCGTCGCCGCCCTGCGCGGCATCGACGTGGCGGGATTGCTGCCGCCGCTATAGAGCCCTCTCGCCTGACCCCTCTCCCCTTGCGGGAGAGGGTGGCCTCCGAAGGAGGTCGGGTGAGGGGTCGCACGAACAAAAACGCCGCGACGGCCGATCGGCCAGTCGCGGCGTTTTGCGTCTGAGAAACCCCTCATCCGTCGGCTTGCGCCGACACCTTCTCCCGCAAGGGGAGAAGGGGCCTTAAATCGACATCCGCATGATCTCTTGATAGGCCGAGATCACCTGGTCGCGGATCGAGATCACGGTCTCCAGGCTGGCTTCGGCCGAGGAGATGGCGGTGACGACGTCGATCATCTCGGCCTTGCCGGCGGCCTGCTGGGCGATCTTGTGCTCGGCCTGGCGCGACGACTGCACCGTGTCGGTCATGGCCGACTTCAGCATGTCGCCGAAGTCCATCTTCTTGGGTTCGCTGGAGCTCTTGCCCAGCGACAGCGGCGTCGAGCCGGTGGCGGCATAGGCCTTGGAAGCGGCGAGCGCGGTGATCATCCCCTAGCTCCCTACTTCTTCAGGATGTCGAGCGTGCGCGACTGCATGCTGCGCGCGGTCTCGATCACGTTGAGGTTGGCCTCGTAGGCGCGCTGCGCCTCCTTCATGTCCAGCGCCTCGACCAGGGTGTCGACGTTGGGCAGCTTGACGTAGCCCTTGGCGTCGGCGGCCGGGTTGCCGGGGTCGTACTCGGTCTTGAAGGCGCTCTCGTCGCCGTCGACGCGGATCATGTTGACGCCCTCGGCGCCCTCGACCTTGGTCGGGCGGAACACCGGCACCTGACGGCGATAGGGGTCGCCGCCGGCCGTGCGGGCCGTCGAATTGGCGTTGGCGATGTTCTCGGCGATGATGCGCATGCGGCCCTGCTGGGCCTTCAGCGCGCTGGCCGCCACGGCCATCGCCGCCGTCGACTGGGATCGAATTTCAGCCATCTAGCGCGTCCTCAACCGTTGGGCTTGCGCGAGGCGGTGCGGAGCATCGCCAGCGAGCGCTGATAGAAGGAAACCGCCGCGTCATAGTTCATGCGCGCATCGGTCATCTTGAGCATCTGGTCCTCGAGGCTCACGGAATTGCCGTCGAGGGTGGTCTCGCTGTCGGCGCCCGTCGGCGAGCGCCACGGGGTGGCGGTCGTGGCCGGCGCCATGTGGCCGCTGCTGGTCGCCAGCATCTTCACCGGGCCGACCGGCGCCGCGCCGCCGCCGCGATAGGACGAGCCTGTCGCCTGGGCGTCGAGCGAGGCCTGGAAGGTGTAGGCCTTCAGGTCCCGCGGCTGGTAGCCGGGGGTGTCGGCGTTGGCCACGTTCTGGGCGACGACCTTCTGCCGCTCGTTCAGATAGCCGAGCCGGCTCTTGAGCATCGCGAAGAGGGGAATGTCGTCGGGACCCATGCGGATCATGGTGAAGAAACAGGGTTAATTCGGCATTAATACCCGTAGGGCACACCAGGGATGCGGCGCCTCGCCGCGCCCTTTCTCTTCTTGGAATCCTGTCCGCGCGCCATGGACGTCTTTCTGCTCATCCGCGCCGTCGCCGCGCTGGCCGTCACGCTGGGCCTCATCGGCCTGGCCGCCGTGGCCCTGCGCCGATTCGGCCCCGACACCCTGAACCGCCTGGTTTCCAAGCGCCGCGAGCGCCGCCTGCAGGTGGTCGAGACCCTGGTGCTCGATCCCGCCCGGCGCCTGGTGCTGTGCCGCATGGACGGCGAGGAGCGCCTGGTGCTGCTGGGCGACGGCCGCCTGCTGGACTGGACGCCCGCCGGCGCCCTCGCGCCCTCTCCCACCCTTTCTTCTACGCCTTCCGCCGAGACCCCCGCCCAGCCGGAGCCCGTGGCCTGATGAGCCTGCTCAAGTCCCTCACCGGCGCCCACCCGCAGGACCTGCGCCGCGCCGCGGCCATCGCCGTGCTGGCCGCCTTCGCCACCACGCTGGGCCCGTCCTTCGCCATGGCCCAGTCGGCGGTCAACGTGAACCTCGGCACCGGCGCTGGCCTCACCGAGCGGGTCGTCCAGCTGGTCGGCCTGCTGACCGTGCTGTCGCTGGCCCCGTCGATCGTCATCATGACGACCTCGTTCGTCCGCATCGTCGTGGTGCTGGGCCTGCTGCGCACGGCGATCGGCGTGCAGCAGAGCCCGCCCAACCCGGTGATCATCAGCCTGGCGCTGTTCCTCACCGCCATCGTCATGGGCCCGACCTTCGAGCAGTCCTACGACGCCGGCGTCAAACCCCTGCTCGACAAGCAGATGGAGCTGCCCCAGGCCTTCGAGGCCGCCGGCGGCCCGGTGAAGACCTTCATGCTGCGCCAGGTCGACGAGGACGATCTGGCCCTGTTCATCCGCCTCTCCAAGATCGAGAAGCCCAAGGTCGCCCAGGACACCCCGCTGAAGGTGGTCACCCCGGCCTTCATGATCTCGGAACTGAAGCGCGCCTTCGAGATCGGCTTCCTGCTGTTCATCCCGTTCCTGGTCATCGACCTGGTGGTGGCCAGCGTGCTGATGAGCATGGGCATGATGATGCTGCCGCCCGCCACGGTCAGCCTGCCGTTCAAGCTGATCTTCTTCGTGCTAGTGGATGGCTGGCGACTCGTCTGCGGCAGCCTGGTGGAAAGCTTCCAGCGCGGCGCCGGCGGCGGCTGACGCGCGACACTCTTTGACGACAAGAACAGAAGACCAAGACCGATGGGCGTTTTCGTACTGGGCTCGATCAATCTGGACGCCGTGGCGCGGGTCGACGACCTGCCGCGGCCGGGCGAGACGGTGGCCGGCCTGTCGCTGGAGCTGTTCCTCGGCGGCAAGGGCGCCAACCAGGCCGTCGCCGCCGCCCGCATGGGCGCCCCCACCCGCCTGATGGGCGCGGTCGGCAAGGACGACAGCGGCTCCAGCCTGAAGGCCAAGCTCGCCGGCTACGGCGTGCAGGTGGCCGACGTCGTCGAGCTGTCGGGCGCCCCCACCGGCCAGGCCCACGTCTGGGTGTCCAACAGCGGCGAGAACATGATCGTCGTCACCGGCGGCGCCAACATGATGATCACGCCCCAGCAGGTGGCCGCCACCCCGCTGGAGGGCCAGCGCGTGCTGCTGGCCCAGCTGGAGACCCCGGCCGCCGCCATCGAGGCCCTTTTCAAGGCCGGCGCGGCCAAGGGCGGCCTGCGGGTGCTGAACGCCGCCCCCGCCCTGCCCCAGGGCGCGGCCCTGTTCCCGCTGACCGACATCCTGATCCTGAACCAGACCGAGCTGGCCACCTACGCCCGCCTCGACCACGAGCCGGCCAAGCTGGAAGAGGTCTCCAAGGCCGCCCGCAAGCTGATGAGCCGCCCGGACCAGACGATCATCGTCACCCTGGGCTCGGCCGGCGTCGCCGCCGTGCGCCGCGACGAGGCCTTCCTGGTCGAGGGCCGCAAGGTCAAGGCGGTCGACACCGTCGGGGCCGGCGACTGCTTCTGCGGCGCCCTGGCCGCGGGCCTGTCGGCCAATCTCGACCTGCGCGAGGCCGTCGAACAGGCCAACGCCGCCGCCGCCCTCTCGGTGCAGAAGCCAGGCGCCGCCCCGTCCATGCCGGGCAAGCGCGAGGTGGAGCAGTTCCTGGAGGGCTGAGGCCCTTCGGGCTGGAAGGAACCGGGCCGATGGAGGATCTGACGCCGAAAATAGGCTTCTGGATCGGGAGCATATTCTTCGGCACGGGCCTTGGCATGCTGATCTTCGCCGCCGGCGATCGGGGTCAGACGTCGGAGCAGTGGGCGATGGAGGCCGGGGTCGATCTTGGCGTTTGGCTGACCCTGGGAGGGATTTTCCTCATCGGCGGCATGGTCCTGATCGCCATTTGCCGCTGGCCAGAGCGAAAATAGCGCTCCCCCTACACCCTCACTCCGCGAAGAACTCCACGATCGCCCGGGCGAAGGCCGGATTGGCCACCGCCGAGCGGTGATCGCCGCCGACCAGCAGCGACCGCGCGCCGGGAATGGCTTCGGCCAGCCGCTCGGGCCGCACCGCCAAAGGGTCGTCGTCGCCGACGACCACCAGGGTCGGGGCGGTGATGCGGTCCAGGGCGATCGGCTTGGCGTGGACGACGCTGGCCTGGGCCGCCAGGGCCTTGCGATCGGCCCCGATGGCGTCGGCGAACAGCCGGAAGGGCACGGCGGCCGGATGGCGGATGGTCGAGGGATCCTCGGTCAGCAGCGCCTCGACGATGGCGTCGCTGGGCACGTGGCGGGTGTCGACCCCGCCGGTGGCGACCACGCCCTCGCCCACCCCGCCGGTCACCAGCCGGCGCACGCGCGGCTCCTGGCTGGCGCAGATCAGAGACACGATCGCCCCCATCGAATAGCCGGCCAGGTCGATGGCCGCCACGTCCAGATGGTCGATCAGCTCGGAGACGTCGCGCGCCATCCGCGCCTCGCCGTAGAAGACGGGGTCATGCGGCTTGTCCGACGCGCCATGGCCGCGCGCGTCGATCGCCACCACCTTGCGCCCCGCCGCGACCAGGGCGTCGACGACGCCCGGCCCCTTCCAGTTGATCAGGCCGCTGGCCGAAAAGCCGTGATGCAGCACCACCGGCGGCCGCGTCTCGTCCTCGCCCCAGACCTGATAGGCGATCGACAGGCCGTCCGAGGTCTTGAAGCTGGGCATGTGATCCACCGCAATTCAAACAATCGTTTCGATTGCTAGCGCGACAGAGCGGCGGGCGCAACTTGAGGTCAAGCTTGCCAAGCTCGTCCGCGAACCTTCAGATGCGCCGAGCCCTGAGCTGGAGCCGATCGTGGACGAAGAAGCCGCCAACGAAGCCGCGACCGCGAAGATGAAGAGCCACAGCCTGGCGCCGGTCATGTGCTACTGGGGCGAACCGCCGCTGTCGGCCTACATCGCGCCCGCGCTGATCCTGGGCCTGATGCTGTCGATGATCTGGGTGGTGTTCAACGAGCGCCACAAGCGCCGCGTCGGAAAACGCTTCTAGGCCGCGCGGATGCCGCTGAACGAGCCTTCGGCCTGGGCGCCGACAATGGCGTCGTAGCCCAGGATCATGTCGACGTCCTTGCCGTTGCTGGCCAGCGGCAGGCGCAGCCACAGGATCGAGACGTGCGGCGCGCCGCGCCAGGCCAGGCTGTGCACGCCCACCCCCGGACGACGCTCGTCGACCACCTTGTCCAGTTCCTTGCGCCAGTAGTCGGCGGCGGCGGTGTTGTAGACCTCGTCCAGCTTGCGGCCGGTGATCTCGCGGCCATAGACGCCGTAGAGGCCGGTGCCGGCCAGGCGCAGACGATAGTCGCGCGGCTCGCGCACCACGTCGGTCAGGCTGACGGTCGGAAGCAGGCGCTTGATGCCGGAAGGTTGAAGATCGACACGCGCAGGCAGGTTCGCCCCACGGCGCAGGGACGCCCAGTATGCGAACATTTCCTGATGAGCGCGCGCCGCCGTGGCGGATGCGCTCAATTGCGCGGACATCTTCAGAGTCCTTAACAAGTCTTTGGAATCACGGTGATTCACCGCGCATTCACTATGTCTTAAGCACCGAATCGGCGGAAGCGAAAAATCGCGTTCGCCAACAAAGATTCTGCTGGCGAGTCAATCTGCAAGCACAACGCCCGGCCGCTGGAGCAGCGACCGGGCGTTGGATTTTTCGCGTAGCTTAACCACAACCAATTGATTGATTTAGGGTAAATGAACGCTCAGACTCACCCCTTGCGGGCGCCGCGGGTCCCCCGCCCGGTCTGACCCAGGCCCATCTGCCGGGCCAGCTCCGAACGCGCCTTGGCGTAGTTGGGCGCAACCATCGGATAGTCCGACGGCAGGCCCCACTTCTCACGGTAGTCCTCGGGGCTCAGGTCGTACTGCGTGCGCAGGTGCCGCTTCAGCGACTTGAAGCGCCGGCCGTCCTCCAGGCAGACGATGTAGTCGGGCGTCACCGAGCGCCGCACCGGCACCGCCGGCTCCTTCGGCTCTGGCGCGGCCGCCTCCGGCGCGCCGACCGCCGACAGGGCCGCGTGCACGCTGCGGATCAGGGCCGGCATCTCGGCCGTCGGCACCGCGTTGCCGCCCACAAAGGCGGCGACGATGCTCGCGGTCAGTTCGACCAAGGGGATGTCTTCTTCCATGGCGCTCTCCCGTTCTCTCTGTTTTCTTTTATTCGACGCGCGCCGCCTCACGCGCGAAGTCCACATATGGATAAGCTTGCCAGTAAAACTGGGCAATAGCTGAATCCATGGAATATTGACTGACGGATAGCCGACATAAGCCGAACGACAACTCAAGGTCGTGAGTTGAAATTTGCATTTTCCGTACTATTGACTGAACACGTTCAGCCAACTTGACCGAGCGGACTAGTACTGCGTCGCTTTCTCAAGGAGGGGCGCCGCCCCTTGCCTGACAGGGCGGCCTGCAAAACAGGGAAACGCCCCCTTCCTCCGTAAAACCCCCGCGAAAGCGGGGACCCAGTTGTTTTATCGTCGAGCGCCCACGTTTCAGAAAAAGCCTGGGTCCCCGCTTTCGCGGGGATTTTACGGAGGAGGGGTGCTGAAGGGGACAGACGAAGCTGGATCCCCGTCGAGCGCAGACCAAACCCCAACCAATCCAAACCCTTACAACTTTCTCACCGCCCTGGATCAGACGCGCTCAAACCACCCGCATAATCACTGGGTCTCGCCGCACCGAAGGGGCGCAAGGCCAGCGACCATGCGGCGGCGGGATGCGATCGAGCGGGACTGGGGCGGATTGGGAAGATCCGTCGCGTCCGGGGACCTGGCGCTGGCCAGGCCCGCCCGCCGTCGGCTTGGGCGAGGATTACAGAGCACCCCTCTCCTCGCCGCCGCTTGAAAGGGAAACCTCGAAGGCGGTCCTGGTAAGGCGTTAAGAGCGCCGCCGCCCGGGAAGCCGGCAGCCAAACGACCGCGCGGAGCGTCTAGGCTTCGTCGAAACGGTAACAACACAAAGCACCTCCGGGCGTCGCCCGGGGCGCTCCGCTCCCCTTCATCCACTCGCAGCGAAAGCGCGGGGCCATAAACCCGTTCCCTCTCCCCTTGCGGGAGAGGGTGGCCTCCCGAAGGGAGGTCGGGTGAGGGGTCTCTCAGAACTCTAAGCCGCGTGCGGCGGTCAGGCTGGGTGGAGCGTCTCCCATCTGAGAGACCCCTCATCCGTCGGCCTTCGGCCGCCACCTTCTCCCACAAGGGGAGAAGGCAATCTCCTACCGCCCGAAGTCCCGCGACAGGGCCAGCATCGCCGCCCGCTGGGGCACCGAATATTCGTCGATGGCGTCGGTGTCGCCGTCGCGGATGGCCTTCAGCAGGGCCGGGGTCAGGGCCGAGGAGAGCGACCAGTTCCAGTAGCGCAGCACCGTCTGGGCCCGGTCGACGGCGATGGCGTCGAACACGCCCAGCACCCGCTCCAGCCCCGGTGACGGACCGCCATTGGCGTCGGCCTCCGGCCGGCGCAGGCCGCGCCACAGGGCCCGCACCGCCGCGCGCGGCAGGCCGGTGGCCTTGCACAGGATGGCGATCGGCTCGCCGCCCGGATCGGTGAAGATCTTGGCGCCGGTCATCGGCTTGAGACCGGCCAGGTACGAGATCTCCTCGGCCGTCTCGCGGGTCAGGCCGGTCTGAGCCGCGGCGACGGCGTCCTCCAGGCTGTCGAACGGGCTCTTGGCGATGGCCGCCCGATTGCGTTGCCGGCGCTCGATGAACTGCAGCGCCTTTCTCGACAGCGGGTCCTGCCAGCCCTCCTCCGAGGCCACGGCGAAGACGTCGCCGACGGCGTCCTGCAGGATTTCGCGCGAGACGGCGAAGCGCTGGAGGATCGTGCGCCGCGCCTCGGCGTCGGCCCACCAGAACATCACATAGGCATGGCTGGGTCGCAGTTCGGCGCGCTTGAGCAGCAGGGCGATCAGGCCCGGATTGTCGCGCGTCATGGCCACGACGTTCTCGACGCCCTGGTGGCTGAAGCGGGCCAGGTCGTTGCGCAGCAGGGCCTCGACCACCGGGATCTCGCCCATGTCGACCAGGGCGTCGGCCACCACCTCGCCCACGCCGCGGCGGATGGCGATCAGCCGGCGGTGCTCCTGGCTGGCGTGATAAAGGCAGTCGATCAGGTCGGCGTCCGACAGGTTGGGCGAGTTCTCCAGCAGCGCCCGGGCCACCATCACCTCGTCGCGCAGCAGCAGGCGCACCAGGGAGCCGGGCATGTCGCTCAGCGTAGCCAGGCGCCGGGCGACCTTCTCGCGCTCCTCGACCACCGCCTCGCGCAGCATCTCGACCAGCAGGTCGGCGCACATGGCGCGCTCGAAATTGTTGATCCGGCTGGCCGGCAGGCAGACCACGTCGGCCAGCCGCTTGAGCAGCGCGGCGCGCGACTTGGGCGGAACGGCGATCGGCTTGGCGAAGGGCGAAATCGGGTCGGTCATGATCTTCCTGGCGGCGAAGCCCCCATCGCCGGATTCGAAACTAGACGGGAAACGTCCTTATTTCGAATTAGCGCCAAGGATTCTCCCGCCAGGAGAATGTGCGGCGTACGGCCCTGCTCCGCCAGGGCCTCAGCGAAATTGTCGCGGCTCCCATTCCGGCCAGATGTTGGGCAGGTCGGTCGAGACGCGGTTGGGATAGGCCGGCGGGCGCTTCTCCAGGAACGAGGTCACCCCCTCCTTGGCGTCGCCCGAGGCGCCGCGCGACTGGATCGCCCGGCTGTCGGCCTTGTGGGCCTCCATCGGATGGTCGGCCCCGGCCATGCGCCACAGCAGCTGGCGGGTCAGGGCCACCGAGACCGGCGCGGTATTGTCGGCGATCTCGCGGGCCAGCGCCCTGGCCGCCGACAGCAGGTCCTCGGGCGCGTGCAGCGAGCGCACGAAGCCGCGCTCCTTGGCCTCGCTCGCGGGGAACACTCGGCCGGTGTAGCACCACTCCAGCGCCGTCTGCAGGCCGACCAGCCGCGGCAGGAACCACGACGAACAGGCCTCCGGCGTGATGCCCCGCCGCGCGAACACGAAGCCGAACTTGGCGTCTTCGCTGGCCAGGCGGATGTCCATCGCCAGCTGCATGGTCGCCCCCACGCCCACGGCCGCGCCGTTCACGGCGGCGATCACCGGCTTGAGGCTGTCATAGATCCGCAGGGTCACCCGGCCGCCGCCGTCGCGATAGACGTCGCCGACCTTGCCCTCCTCGCGCTCCAGGGCCTGAGGCGAGGTGCGGTCGAAGGTGGCCCCGCCGCTCGACAGGTCGGCCCCGGCGCAGAAGGCCCGGCCCGCGCCGGTGACGATCACCACCTTCACCGCGTCGTCGGCGTCGGTGATGTCGAAGACCTCGATCAGTTCCTTCATCATCCGGGCGGTGAAGGCGTTCAGCTTCTCCGGCCGGTTCAGGGTGATCGTCGCGATCCCGTCCTCGACGGCGTAAAGCAGGGTCTCGAAGGCGGGCATGCGGATCTCCCTGAAGCGATTTTAAACGATCGTATGATCGCTTGCCGCACGAGCACAACCCCTCCCCCTCGATGGGGGAGGGGCAGGGGTGGGGGTGGCTACGGCGGTCGAAGCCGCGCACGGCCGCCGGCTCAGCAGGTCACCCCCATCCCCGGCCCTTCCCCCATCAAGGGGGAAGGGAGACGTTCGCCGATCTCAAGCCCGCCGCACGCCCAGCTTGCTGATCGCATGCACGAAATTGTTCGCCGCGACCTCCATGCTCCCCGTCCACTCCAGGTCGGGGAACCGCGCCAGGATCTGGCGATAGGCCTCCTCCAGCTGGATCTGGGCCACGCGCTTGCCCAGGCAGGTGTGGGGGCCGTAGCCGAAGGCCACGTGCTTGCCGGCGTTGGCGCGGGTCACGTCCAGGCGGTCGGGATCGGCGAAGACCGCCGGATCGCGATTGGCCGAGCCGTAGTACATCACCACCTTCTCGCCCTCGCGGATCGGCTGGCCGGCCACCTCGACGTCGCGCGTCGCCGTGCGGCGCATGTAGATCACCGGGCTGACCATGCGGATGAACTCGTCCACCGCGCCCGGCAGCAGCGAGGGGTCGTCGATCAGCCGCTGCTTCTGCTCGGGAAACTCGGTCAGCAGCTTCATCGCGCCCGACAGCGTGTTGCGCGTCGTATCGTTGCCGGCGAACACGATCAGCAGCCAGGAGCCGTCGAGATACTCGTCGGCCAGCAGGTCGCCGTCCACCTGGGCGCGGGCGATGGCGGTCATCAGGTCGGCTCGCGGGTCCTCCCGGCGCTTGAGCAGCATGGTGCGGCCGTAGTCGAACATCTCCTCGATGTTCTCGTTGAAGTCGGCCACGAACTGCATCAGCTCCAGCGTCGGGGTGATCGGGGCCATGGCCTGCTGCACGGCCAGGTCCTGGGCGCGCTCCAGATAGTGCATCCAGCGCAGGAACTTGCCCCGGTCCTCGGCCGGCACGCCCAGGATCTCGCACAGGGTGAACAGCGGCAGGATCGACGAGAAGCGCTCGACCATGTCGACCTCGGCGCCGCCGGCCAGCAGCGGCTCCATCTCGTCGAGCAGCCGGGTGACCTCGCCCCTCACCTTCTCGGTCAGGCCGCGCAGATAGCCGGCGGTGAAATAGGGCATGTGCTCGCGGCGCAGCTGCAGGTGATGCGGCGCGTCGAGATTGATCATCGTGTCCATGGTCGCCCGGAACAGCAGGGCGTGGCGCTTGTCGGGCGGTCCCATCGACATCAGGATCCCGCCCTTCTGCGAGGAGAAGGTCTCCGGGTCGCCGTTCACCCGCATGACGTCCTCATGGCGGGTGACGGCCCAGAAGCCAGGCCCGCCGAACGGCTCGGCGTGCCACATCACCGGCGCCTCCTTCCGCATCCGCGCGAAGTCGGCGAAGGGCTGGCCCTTGGTGAAGCGGAAGATGTCGGCGAGGTCGACGCCCTCGAGGGTCGGATAGGTCGGCGCGGCGGCCGGTCCCGGCCGTCCGTCCACCGCCGTCTGGCTGATCAGTTCCATGCGCGCCTCCCGTTGAACATCGTTCTTTTGCGGCACGATCACCCAGTATGGCGTCGCCGCCAACGGCGCCCCTACGGCAACTTGCGCGACAGTTCGCGCTTGAAGCATGCTCCAGATGAACGCCGATCACGCGGGAACACGCGGACGGTTTCAGGGAGAGAAACGGCCGTGCTCGCCTTGGCGGGACGGCCCTGGAGGGTCCATGCATCCGAGCGTCCATGCCTTAACCCAGCCCGACAAGCCCGCCTTCGTGATGGCCGGCTCGGGCGAGACGGTGACCTATCGAGAACTCGACGACCGCTCGAACCAGGGGGCGCAGCTCTTCCGGTCGATGGGGCTTGGGGTCGGCGACGTCGTGGCCATCCTGCTCGACAACCATCCGCGCTACCTGGAGATCGCCTGGGCGGCCCAGCGGGCGGGGCTCTATTTCACCTGCGTCTCGACCAAGCTGACCGCGCCCGAGGTCGAGTACATCGTCAAGGATTGCGGGGCCAAGGCGCTGATCGCCGGCCCGGCGCTGGACGCGGTCGCGCAAAGCCTCGCCCCGCTGATCCCGGGCGTCGCCCTGCTGCGGGTCGATGGCGCGCTCGCCCCCTATGGCGACTTCGACGCCGCCCGCGCGGCCATGCCGACGACGCCGGTCGCCGACGAGACCTCCGGCTCCGACATGCTCTATTCGTCGGGCACCACGGGACGGCCCAAGGGCGTCAAGCCGGCCCTGAACGGCGCGCCGATCGATGCGCCGACAGCCCTGCAGATGATGGCCCAGCACCTCTTCAAGCTCGACGGCGACAGCGTCTATCTCTCGCCCGCCCCGCTCTACCACGCCGCCCCGCTGCGCTGGTGCATGAGCGTGCACAAGCTGGGCGGCACGGTCGTTGTGATGGAGAAGTTCGATCCCGAGACGGCCCTGGCCCTGATCGAACAGCACAGCGCCACCTGCGGCCAGTTCGTGCCGACCCACTTCGTGCGGATGCTGAAGCTGCCGGAGACCGTGCGGGCGAAATACGACGTCTCCAGCATGAAGTCGGCGATCCACGCCGCCGCCCCCTGCCCGATCCCGGTCAAGGAACAGATGATCGGCTGGTGGGGTCCGGTGATCTACGAGTACTACGCCGGCACCGAGGGCAACGGCTTCTGCTGGATCGACAGCGGGAACTGGCTGGAACGGCGCGGTTCGGTGGGCCAGGCGGCGCTGGGCGAACTGCGCATCTGCGACGAGGCTGGCGATCCCCTGCCCGCCCGCGCCGAGGGCGTCGTCTACTTCGCCAACGGCCCCGCCGTGACCTATCACAACGCCCCGGAGAAGACGGCCGAAAGCTACAACAAGCACGGCTGGACGACGCTGGGCGACGTCGGTTGGGCCGACGAGGACGGCTATCTCTATCTGACCGACCGCAAGAGCTTCATGATCATCTCCGGCGGGGTGAACATCTATCCGCAGGAGATCGAGAACCTCCTGATCACCCATCCTCGCGTAGCCGACGCCGCCGTGGTCGGCGCGCCCGACGAGGAGATGGGCGAGAAGGTCGTGGCGGTGATCCAGCCCCTCGACTGGGACGACGCCGGCCCGGACCTGGCCGCCGAACTCCTGGCCTTCGCCCGCGACAACCTCAGCCACGTGAAGGCCCCGCGCCAGGTCGACTTCGTGCGCGAACTGCCCCGGCATCCGACGGGGAAGCTCTACAAGCGGCTGGTGCGGGACGCCTACTGGGGCAAGGGCGAGGGGCGGATCGTGTGATGTGGAAAGTTATACGCAAATTTTCAAATTGCGTATAACTTAGCTCCATGATCGAGCGCCTGCCTCTTTCGGCCCACACCAGCTACGCGGAGCTGATGGAGCGCCTGCGCCTGGGCCGGGTCGGAGAATATCCCGCCGGCTCGTCGTTCGTATCCAAGACCGTGAAGGGCAGGATCTACTGGTACGTCCAGATGCCGACCGGCGGCGCCCAAAGCCGGCGGCAGGTCTATGTCGGCCCCGACAGCGACGAACTGCGCGAGCGCATCGCCCGACACGGCGAGCATCGCGCCGACCAGGACGATCGCCGCCGCCTCGTCGCGGCGATCGTCGCTTCGGGCGCTCCCCGTCCCGACCGCATCAGTGCGGAGATCATCCAGGCCCTGGCGGTGGCCGGCGCGTTCCGCCTGCGCGCCCTGCTGATCGGCACGGTCGCCTTTCAGACCTACGCCGCGCATATCGGCGTTCGACTGCCTGTCACCAGCCTGGCGACCATGGATCTCGACATCGCCCAGGACTTCGGCATCGCGTCGAACCTCGACGACACGCTCGATCGCCCCCTGCTCGACATCCTGAGAGACCTGGATCCTCGCTTCGCGCCGGTGAGCTACGCTTTCGACGCCAGCCGCACCACGAGCTACTCGCTGGGCGAACGCTATCGACTGGATGTCCTGACAACCAATCGAGGCGCGCCACGCGACGAGCCATCCTACCTGCCGACCTTGGGTAGTGACGCCGTTCCGCTGCCTTTCATGGACTTTCTGCTGCGCGATCCCGTCGAGACCGCCGTGCTCCATGGCGGCGGCGTGCTCGTCAACGCGCCTTCGCCGGCGCGCTATGCGGTCCACAAGCTGATCGTCAGCCGCGATCGCAAGGTCAATCCCGAGAAGGGGCTGAAGGACCGACTGCAGTCGACCCAGCTCATCCGCGCGCTCGCCGAAGACGATCCCTACGCCCTGCACGACGCCTATGCCGAGGCGCGCGGGCGGGGCGAGACTTGGCGAAAGCTGCTGGACGAAGCGGTCGGCCTGCTGCCCGACGACGCGCGAGCGACGCTCGAAGGCTTGTGACCCGGGCCGCCCCGTGATCTCTTCCAAACAAACGTTTGGGAGAACGTCGCATGAAAGAGATCGCCTTCGCCGACATCGCCAGCCTGGTCGGCCAGGAGGTCGGGGTGTCCGACTGGGTCGAGATCAGCCAGGAGCGGGTCAACCAGTTCGCCGAAGCCACCGGCGACCACCAGTGGATCCACATCGACGTCGAGCGGGCCACCCGCGAGATCGGCGGGCCGATCGCCCACGGCTATCTGACCCTGTCGCTGATCCCGATGTTGGGCGCGGGCATACTGCACGTCAGCGGCGTCACGCGCGGCATCAACTACGGCTGCGACAAGGTGCGGTTCACCGGCATGGTGCGCGTGGGCAAGCGGGTGCGCATGCGCCAGAAGCTGCTGGCCGTGGAGCCCAAGGCCGGCGGCCTGCAATTGAAGAACGAATGCACCATCGAGATCGAGGGCGAAGAGCGCCCGGCCTGCGTGGCCGAGACCATCTCGATCATCTACGGGGCCTGAGAGAAAGGCCCCGGGATCGCTCCCGGGGCCTTCTTCATTCAGCTGGGACCAAGCCTAGCGCTTGATCGCGTCGCCGATCTTGTCCTGGGCCTGGCCGACCTTGTTCTGGACGTCGCCCTTGAGCTTCTGGGCCGCGCCTTCGGCTTCCAGGCGTTCGTTGCCCGTGGCCTTGCCGACCGCTTCCTTGACGGCGCCCACGCCCTTATCGACGGCGCCTTCGACACGATTGGTGCTCATGGTCTGCTCCTGCTGGAATTGAACTCCCCATCCGAACGGGGGCCTTGGAGCAAAGGTTCCTAGCGTGACCAGAGCGGCTTCAGCGGTTGTAGCCGGTCACCGACACGGCCTGAACGGCGACCCCGCCTTGGGTCGCTCCTGGGGCCGCCCCTTGAGGCGGCGTCGCCAGCGGAACCTGGACGACGGCCTGGGTCGGAGGCTTGGCCGGTGCGGCCTGGATCACCGGCGGGCCGGCGGCCTTGTCGAGCAGGGCCACGGTCTCGCGGATGTATTTGGCGTGGGTGACGATGCCGATCTCCAGGCGCTCGCCCGACAGCTCCACCTGCTGGGTCAGCATGCCGGCCACGAACTGCACTTCCTGGCTTTCGGTCGAGCCCGGCCGGCGGCGCGCGCCCTCGGCCATGAACACCGGCCCGCCCGAATTGCCGGGGAACACCGAGAAGTCCATCAGGAAGGTCGGGAACACGCTGGCCGGGGCCAGCGGATAGGAGGCCACCCGGCCCGACCGCAGGATCGGGAAGCCAGCCGTGTTGGCCGACAGGCCGCGCGGGAAGCCCAGCGCCATCATCTCGTCGCCGGGACCCAGGCTATACTTGTTGAAGGTGTCGTCCTGGGCCAGCCAGGCCAGCGGGATCGCGGCCTTGGCGAATTCCGGCGGGGCCTCGACCTCGATGGCGGCGACGTCGCGGCTGGGATGCTTGATCCACAGCGGATGGTCGCCGTCGCGGATCTTCAGGGTGCGGGGATCATAGCGCCAGACGCCGTCCGTCCCCTGCACGCGATAGCCGATCTTGGCCGAGACCGACGGCATCTTGTCGAACACGTGGGCGGCGGTGACCAGGATGGTGCGCGGACGCCCCTCCGGCGTCGGGTCCTCGATGAGGAAACCGGTGCCGACCGTGCGCGAGCCGTCGGCGAGCGGCTGCTCGAGCTGCACCGTCGCCTGGATCAGATCGACCGACAGGTCCCACGCCATGAACGCCTCGTCTCCGATTCAACCTTTGACGCCGTAAGAGTTTGACCAGAGGCGCCCGCCGCAACAAGTTGGCGTTCTGACGCATCCGAGGGGGAATCTGTCCATGAACCGGCGCGAAATGATGACGAGCGCTGCCGCCGTCGCCGCCGCCTCCTCCGCTGTCCTGATCCCCGGGAGTTCCATGTCCGCCACCACCAAGCCCGTTCCGCCCGTCGCCAAGAAGATTCCCAAGCGCATCGAGCAGCTGGGGCGCGTGCGGGTCGACGACTACGCCTGGATGAAGGACGACAACTGGCAGAAGGTGCTGCGCGACCCGAGCCTGATCAAGGCCGAGGTCAAGGAGCACCTCACCGCCGAGAACGCCTACGTCAAGGCGATGCTGGCCCCCACCGAGGACCTGCAGAAGGCGATGTTCGAGGAGATGAAGGGCCGCATCAAGGAGGACGACTCCTCGGTCCCCGCCCCCGACGGCCCATTTGACTACTATTCGCGCTTCGCCATCGGCGGCCAGCACCCGATCTACGCACGCCGCGCCCGCGGAAAGACCGACGGCGAGGAGGTGCTGCTCGACAGCGACGCCTTGGCCAAGGGCAAGGCCTACAGCCAGGTGGCGGCCGCCGAGCACAGCCCCGACCACGAGCTGTTCGCCTATGCCGAGGACGCGCAAGGCTCGGAAGTCTTCAAGATCTACGTCAAGGACCTGGCCACGGGGCAGATCCTCGCCGAACCGGTCGAGAGCAGCACCGGCGACTTCACCTTCTCGCCCGACAGCCAGTGGCTGTTCTGGACCCACCGCGACGACAACGGCCGTTCCGACAAGATCTACCGCCGCCCCGCGCGCGGCGGGCTGAAGGACGACGTGCTCGTTTATGACGAGCCCGACGACGGCTTCTTCGTCAGCGTCAGCGTCACCGGGTCGGACGCCTTCATCGTCATCAGCGCCGGCGACCACGAGACCTCCGAGACCCTGCTGATCCCGGCCGGCGATGTCGCCGCCAAGCCGAAAGCCGTCGAGCCCCGCACGCCCGGCCTGCGCTATTCGGTCGAGCACTGGGACGGCAGGTTCGTCATCCTGACCAACGCCGACGACGCCATCGACTTCAAGCTGGTCGAGGCCCCGGTCGACAATCCGGGCCGCGCCCACTGGAAGGACTTCGTGCCGCACAAGCCGGGGACCTTCATCACCGGCCACGCCGCCTACAAGGAGCACCTGGTCCGCGTCGAACGGGTCAACGCCAACACCCGCATCGTCATCACCGACCGCGCGACCAAGGCCGAGAAGCCGATCGTCGTCGACGAGCAGGCCTATGTACTGAGCGTCGAGGGCGGCTACGAGTTCGACACCCCGACCCTGCGCTACGTCTACCAGTCGCCGACCACGCCCCGGCAGTGGTTCGACTACGACATGCGCACCGGCGACAAGGCGCTGCGCAAGACCCAGGAGATCCCCTCGGGCCACGATCCGTCGAAGTACGTGACCAAGCGCCTCTATGCGAAGGCGCCCGACGGCGCCGAGGTGCCGGTGACCGTGCTGATGAAGAAGGACGTCAAGCTCGACGGCAAGGCGCCGCTGCTGCTTTACGGCTATGGCAGCTACGGCATGTCGATGGATCCGTCGTTCTCGATCCGCAACTTCAGCCTGGTCGACCGCGGCTGGATCTGGGCCATCGCCCACGTGCGCGGCGGCTCGGAAAAAGGCTACGGCTGGTTCCTGGACGGCAAGAAGTTCAAGAAGAAGAACACCTTCACCGACTTCATCGCCAGCGCCGAGCACCTGCACGGGGCCGGCTACGGCGCAGCGGGCCGCACGGTGGCCTATGGCGGCTCGGCCGGCGGCATGCTGATGGGCGCGATCACCAACCTGCGGCCCGACCTGTGGGCCGGCATCATCGGGGCCGTGCCGTTCGTCGACGTGCTCAACACCATGAGCGACACCTCCCTGCCGCTGACCCCGCCGGAATGGCCCGAATGGGGCAATCCGCTGGAGGACAAGGAGGCCTACGACTACATCGCCAGCTACTCGCCGTACGACAACGTCACCTCCAAGCCCTATCCGGCCGTGCTGGCCACCGGCGGCCTGTCGGACCCGCGCGTCACCTACTGGGAGCCCGAGAAGTGGGCGGCCAAGCTGCGCGAGCACACGACCAGCGGCGATCCGATCCTGCTGAAGATCAACATGGAGGCCGGCCACGGCGGCGCCTCGGGCCGCTTCGACTTCCTCAAGGAGATCGCGCTCGACTACGCCTTCGCGGTGTGGGCGATCGACAAGGGCTGGACCAAGGCCTGATCCGAATGTCCGAACTGACGATCCGCCCCTCCACCGACGCCGACGTCTCCGCGATCACGGCCATCTACGGCTGGAACGTGCTCAACGGCCTGGGCACCTTCGAGGAGGTTCCGCCCGACGAGGCCGAGATGGCCCGCCGGCGCGCGGCCTTCCTCGATCGCGGCCTGCCCTATCTGGTCGCCGAGCAGGACGGGAAGGTGCTGGGCTACGCCTATGCCGGCCCGTTCCGGCTGCGGGCGGCCTATCGCTACACCGTCGAGGACAGCATCTATGTCGCCCCCGACGCGGCCGGCAAAGGCGTCGGCAAGGCGCTGCTGAAGGCCCTGATCGAGATCTGCGAGGGCCTGGGCCTGCGCCAGATCTGCGCGGTGATCGGCGACAGCGGCAACGCCGCCTCGATCGGCGTGCACGCCTCGCTCGGTTTCGAGCACAAGGGCGTCTTCCCCGCCATGGGCTACAAGTTCGGCCGCTGGGTGGATCTGGTCTGGATGCAATTGTCGCTGAACGGCGGCGGCGACACGCCTCCGGACGCGCCGGGACTGTCGCTGAGCGGCGTGTGACATTGCGGGATGGTTGCGCCGCGTCGCGACCATCCCTAGTTTCCCGCCCATGCGCGGGCTTCGCCTCCTTCTTCTGGCCCTGATCGCGGTGGCTTTCGCCGCCGGCGGGATCATGCGCGCCGCGCCGGCCCAGGCCTCCGCCATGCCCGCCTGCCACGAGATGGCGATGGACGGCATGGACATGGGCACCATGGACGGGGACGCCGCCGAGCACGCCCCCGCCGACAAGGACGCCGACCACAAGTCCAAGCCCGGCGCGATGGCGACCAGCTGCTGCATCGGCTGCCTGCCGGCCGGCCAGCGCGTCGCCGCCGGAGAGCTCGCCTCGCGAACGGCCGGCCCTGTTGAGTTCTCCGCCCTCAGCCAGTCGCTCGACGGCCTGAACGCCGCGCCGGAGCCGCGCCCTCCGCGCGCCTGATCGCAAGACCGCGCGCCGACGCAGGCGCGCCTTTTCTCAAAACGTCTTACGATCACAGTTCCCAAGAAAGGCAGTCCCATGACCGCCCTCTCCTTCCGCGCGCGGCTGCTGGCCGGCGCGTGCACGATCGCGAGCCTGACGCTCGCCACCGCCGCCTTCGCCCAGGATCATATCGGCCACGCCATGCCCGCCGAGGCGGCTCCGGCCGAAGCTGAACCGCCGGCCGATCCGCATGCGGGCCACCACATGGCCATGCCCGAGGCCGACCAGCCCATGGACGGCGACGACCATGCGGGCATGGACATGGCCTCGCCCATGATGGTCAGCCCGCTGGGCGCCTATTCCATGACCCGCGACGCCGGCGGCACCGCCTGGCAGCCCGACGCCACGCCGAACTTCGGGATCATGAAGCACAGCGGCGAGTGGATGCTGATGGGCCACGCCCTGCTGAACGGCGTCTATGTCGACCAGGGCGGACCGCGCGGCGGCTCCAAGGCCTTCGCGGCCGGCATGTTCATGGGCATGGCCCAGCGGCAGGTCGGCCCGGGCATGCTGGGCTTCAAGGCCATGGTCAGTCCCGACCCGTTCATGGGCAAGAGCGGCTATCCGCTGCTGATGGCCGTGGGCGAAACGGCCGACGGCGAGCATGCGCTGGTCGACCGCCAGCATCCGCATGACCTCTTCATGGAGCTGTCGGCGAGCTACAGCCTCAGCGTCGGCGACAAGTCGGACGTCTATCTCTATGCCGGCCTGCCCGGCTCGCCCGCCTACGGTCCGCCGGCCTTCATGCACCGGGCCTCATCGATGGACAGCCCGGAAGCCCCGATCAGCCACCACTGGTTCGACTCGACGCACATCACGTTCGGCGTCGTCACGGCCGGGTTCTCGCACGACGACTGGAAGATCGAGACCAGCGCCTTCCGCGGCCGCGAGCCCGACCAGAAGCGCTACGATATCGAGACCGGCCAGCTGGACAGCGTCTCGGCCCGCCTGTCGTACAATCCGACGCCGAACTGGGCGTTGCAGACCAGCTGGGCGAAGATCAACAGCCCCGAGGCGCTGGATCCCGACAAGGACGAGGCCCGCGCCTCGGCCAGCGCGCTCTACGCCCGGCCCCTGGGCAAGGACGGCTCGATCAGCGCCACCCTGGCCTGGTCGCGCAAGGACCGGATCCCGGGCGACGCCCTGCAGGCCTGGCTGGCCGAGGGCTCGGTGAAGCCGAACGGCCGCTGGACGATCTTCGCCCGCGCCGAGCAGGTGGAGCAGGACGAGCTGGCCGACCATCACGGCTCGCACTCGGGCGAGGCCTATACGGTGCGCCGCGTGTCGCTGGGGGCGATCCGCGACTTTCAGATCGCAGAGAGCGTGAAGTTCGGGATCGGCGGGCTGGTCAGCGCCTACGATGCGCCACAAGCGCTGGGCTATGACGACCCGATGGGCGGCATGGCCTTCGTTCGCCTGCGGATCGGGTAGGTAGAAAGAAGAAAGCCCCGCTGTCTCCAGCGGGGCTTTCGTGTTCTCGGGTCTTTGGAAGACCGAAGGATCAGGCCTTGCGGGCGCGAGCCTTGCCGGGGGCCTTGGCCTTGCGGCCGCCTTGACCCAGGCCGAGGGCCTTGGCCATGGCCGAGCGGGCTTCGCTGTAGGCCGGGGCGGTCGTCGGGTAGTCGGCCGGCAGGCCCCACTTCGACTTGTATTCGGCCACGGTCATGCCGTGGGTGGTCAGGTGACGCTTCAGAGTCTTGTACGGCTTGCCGTCTTCGAAGCTGATCAGGGCGTCCGGCGTGATGCTCTTACGGATCTGGGCCGGAGTAGCCTTGGTAACGGTTTCGGCCACCGGGGCTTCCGGCGAGCCAATTCCGGCCAGCGCGTCGTGCGTCGCCCGGATCAACGCAGGCAGGTCAGAGACCGAAGTCGTGTTGTTGGCCACATAGTTGGCCACGATTTCGGCGGTCAGCTCGATCAGGGTCGCTTTGTCTTCCACGGCGTCACTCCACAATGACTTTAAATTTGGAAATACACCCGCCCTACGGAATTACAAGTACACAAATACGCGGCAGCGCTGCCAACGCTCCACAAAAACAGGCTTTATTTCGTGGAAACAATGAGGAGCACCGTTCTGCGGAACCATATCCGGCTTCGCATGCGCACACGTTCAAGTGCAGTTTACGCAGGGCAACCATCTCGCGGGCGCGAAAACCGGCCGGAATCACGTCGCAGTGCACATAAATCGGCGCGGAATTGATGTTCGGAGATTCGGCGCGGCCTGCACGCGAGGCGTCCGTGCACTGACCGACAGGCGCACAGATCACGTCAAACGGCTTGGCGCTTCGCCAGGAGGCGTTTTCTACCAAGATAGGGAAGAAAGAGGGAGAAGTGGCTGGGGAACTAGGACTCGAACCTAGAATGACGGTACCAAAAACCGCAGTGTTACCATTACACCATTCCCCAGCAGGAACGGCTGCCGACCCAGGGGGCCGCGGCGAGGCGGTGGAGATAGCTCAGGATTCGGACGGTGGCAACGCCCTCCAAATTCTTTTTTTGGGTCCATTTTCGCGCTTGCGACTCTCCGCACCGCCTCCTATAAGCCGCCTCCCAAGTCGAGCGCGGCCACGCGGCCAGCCCGGCAGGGAAAGTCGGAGTGTGGCTCAGTCTGGTAGAGCACTGCGTTCGGGACGCAGGGGTCGCAGGTTCAAATCCTGCCACTCCGACCATCTTCTCTCCCGAGAAAATCCCCCCATTTGAATGAAGTCGTCGCAAGACGACGCAGGTTGCACGCTGTTCATTTGACCGCGTCGCGACAGTCGCTAGCTTGTGCTCGCGCGCGATGGTCGCCGTCGCGCTCTGGATTTCGCCCCTGGATTTCTCGACGGGAACCCGATGAAGCAATTTCTCATGACCGTGGCCGGCGTCTTCGTCGGACTGGTGCTCTTTCTCGTCGGCGTCCCCTTCATCCTGATCGTCCTGGCGGCCGGCGCCGCCCGCCCCGCTCCCGTCCCGTCCCAGTCGGTGGTGCAGCTGGACCTGCGCGGCGGCCTGTCCGACCAGGACTCGCAGAACCCGTTCGCGGCCTTCGGCGGCGGCGGCGGCCGGTCGGTGATGAACGTCATCGAAGTGCTGCGCCGCGCCGAGACCGACGACAAGGTCAAGGGCGTGCTGGTGCGCCTGCCCGAGGGCGGTATCGCCCCGGCCTCGGCCGACGAACTGGCCCAGGCCTTCAAGCACTTCCGCAGCGTCGGCAAGAAGCCGATCTTCGCCCACAGCCAGGGCCTCTATCCCTCGGGCATGTCGACCTCGACCTATCGCCTGGGCGCGGCCGCCAGCGAGTTCTGGATGCAGCCCGACAGCTCGCTGCAGGCCGTGGGCCTGTCCAGCGAGACGATGTTCTACAAGCGCCTGTTCGACAAATACGGCGTCAAGGCCGACTTCCAGCAGCGCTATGAATACAAGAACGCGGTCAACCCCTACCTGCACGACGACTTCACGCCGGCGCACCGGGAAGCCACCCTGTCGTGGATGGGCTCGGTCTATTCCAGCGCCCTCACCGCCGCCGCCCAGGACCGCAAGCTGGACCCGGCGCGCCTGATCAAGGCGATCCAGGCCGGCCCCTACAGCGCCCAGCAGGCGCAAGGGCTGGGGCTGATCGACAAGGTCGGCCAGGTCAAGGAAGCCCAGGACGCGATGCTGACCCGCGCCGGCAAGGGCGGCAAGCTGATCGAGTTCGACGACTACGCCTCGCGTTCCAAGAAGGACGCGGCCAAGACCGGCCCGGCCATCGCCGTGATCGGCGCCGAGGGCCCGATCGTCACCGGCTCCACCGCTCAGTCCTCGCCGTTCGGCGGCGACAGCACGATCTATTCGGACGAGGCCTCCAAGGCGATCTACGACGCCATCGACGACAAGGACGTCAAGGCGATCGTCTTCCGCGTCTCCTCGCCCGGCGGCTCGGACACGGCTTCGGAGCAGATCCTGGCGGCCGTCAGGGCCGCCAAGGCGGCCGGAAAGCCCGTGGTGGTCAGCATGGGCACCTACGCGGCCTCGGGCGGCTACTGGATCAGCAGCCAGGCCTCGTCGATCGTCGCCCAGCCCTCGACCCTGACGGGCTCGATCGGGGTGTTCGGCGGCAAGTTCGCCCTGGGCGAGGCCCTGTCGCGCTTCGGCGTCGACACCCGCCAGGTGACGGTTGGCGGCGACTACGCCGGCGCCTTCGGCACCAGCGAGGGCTTCACGGCCGACCAGAAGGCCCGCTTCTCGGCCTGGATGGACCATATCTACGACGGCTTCATCGCCCGCGTCGCCGAGGGCCGCAAGCTGCCCCAGGAGCGCGTGCGCGAGATCGCCAAGGGCCGCGTCTGGACCGGCGCCCAGGCCAAGGAACTGGGCCTGGTGGACGAGTTGGGCGGCTTCTACGACGCCGTCGAGAAGGCCAAGAGCCTGGCCGGCCTGAAGGGCGAGGTGCGCCTCAAGAAGGTGGGCGGTCCCAAGTCGCCGTTCGACGCCCTGGAACGCGCCCTGGGCGTCAGCTCTGCCTCGATGCGCACGGTGGCCGCCGCGGCCTGGATCCTGGGCGATCCGCGCTCCCAGGCGATCCTCGACGAGATGGCCAAGACCCGCCTGCGGGCGCAGGGCGCCAGCGTGCTGGCCGATACGCCGGTGCATTGATCCCTTCCGGGGTTTTCTGAACTGACGAAGGCCGCTCCGAAAGGGGCGGCCTTTTTCTTTGAAGCGGCCGCCTGACGGCGGCCCCCTCCGGCCCTCCGGGCCACCTCCCCCAGAGGGGGAGGATCTACGCTGCAGAGATGCTCCCCCTCTGGGGGAGCTGTCGCGGAGCGACTGAGGGGGTTATGGGCACGGCTTCTCGGCCTCCCGTGAAAACTCACGAAAGTTGGCGGGGAGGCGCGGAGCGGCCGGGCGGAGCCCGGAGACCGTGATGTGTTTTAGCGTTTCGGCTTCG